>JAEYVF010000062.1 GCA_023432005.1 Actinomycetes bacterium | reverse complement strand
CACGCCCGCATCCGTGCCCGCGAGCGGGTCGGCATCCGAGATGCCGAGAGGTCCGAAGAGGTAGCCCTGCCAGGTGAAGCCGGCGAGCTCCGCCGAGGTGAAGCCGTAGCCGACGGCCGAGATGACGAGGAGGCCGATGAGGTTGACCCAGCGGACCGCCGGATAGACCCCGCCGCGCGCGAGGAGCGACGGCGCGTGGAAGCGACGTAGGCGGATCATCATCTCGCTGCCGAAGATGCCGGCCCAGGCGGCGACGGGCACCGCCACCGTCGTGGCGACATCGCGCACGATGTCGCGCGTATCGGCGCCCAGCAGCAGTAAGGCCGCACCCACGACCGTCACGAGCACGGCCGCCATCACGGCGCCGGCCGCCCGCGGTGCGGGCACGCCCGTCGCGCCGATCGCGAGACCTGCGGAGTAGATCGCGACGATCACACCCGCGACGAGCCCGAACGCCGCGGCACCGAAGATCGGGAGCAGCAGCACGCCCGGCACGATCTCGAGCAGGGCGGCGAGCGGCTCACGCGCGAGCGAGTCGGCGAGCTCCGGGTCGGATGCGGCGAGGACGGCGCCCCACGAGAGGATCGCGAGGGTCGGCACGATCGCGCCGAAGCTGCCCCAGAGCATGTTCGCCGCGCCCGATCCGGCGGGGTTCTGGTAGCGCGCGAGGTCCGAGCTCGACTGCGCCCACGCGAGGCCGACGACGCTGAACACCGTGACGACGCCGCCGAGAGCCAGCAGCCAGGAGCCGTCGTCGGTGCGCAGGGCGACCTCGATGTCGACGTGCGAGGCGGTGAAGGCGATGACGGCGACGAGGAGCACGGTCGAGAGGATGCCGAGCACCCGCTGGACGCGGTGCAGCAGCCCGTAGCCGAGCACGGCGACGATGCCCGCGAGCACCGCGCCGACGGCGAGGGTGACGAACGCCGTGACGCCGCCGTCCCGCGGTGCGAAGAGCGATCCGGCGGTCGACGCGAGCAGCCACAGGAGCACCCCGCCCCACAGCACGCGCCCGACGACCGCGAGCACGGCCGGCACGATGTTGCCGGTGAGGCCGAACGTGGCCCGGGAGACGACCATGGTCGGCTGCCCGCTCCACTTGCCCGCGAGCGACCCGAGGCCGAGCGGCAGCGCCGAGACGGCGACGCCCGCCACGATCGCCACGAGCACCTGACGCAGGCTCATCCCGAGCGAGAAGAGCGTCGCGCCGACCGCGAGCATCACGATCGACGAGTTGGCGGCGAACCACAGCCAGAACAGACGCGCGGCATGGCCCGCGCGCTGCTCGACGGGGGTGGGCTCGACGGATGCCGTCTCCACGGCGAACGCCGGAGGGTCGGAGGGCGCTTCGGGCGCGAGGGGCTCGCCCACGGCGACGACGGTCGCCGTGGAGAGCGGCACGGGTGCGACGGAGGCCACACCACCGTCGTCGACGGGGATGGGGGCGGATAGGTCGGCCCGGTCGAGAGGGTCGATCCCCTCGACCTCGGGGTCGCCGTCGTACGGCGCGGGCACACCCGTGACGACGATCGCCTCCGCGGGCGGCGGGGGCGCATCCTGGAAGCCCGCCGGCTCCACCTCGACCGCGAACGCGGTGGGCGGAGGCAGGTGCGACACGTCGACCGGGCCCTCGGGGCCGTCGACGGTCGTGACGGGCGGCGGGAGCACCGGCGCGGGCAGCTCGGAGACCGGCGGCGGGGTGAGAGCGGCCGCGTCGAGCGGCTCCACCACGGGCGCGGGAGGCTCGACGAGCGGCGGCGGCGCGAATGAGGGCGGCGGAGCGGTCAGCCAGGCCTGGTCGTCCGAGACGGGCGCGTCGGGAGCGGCGGGCACGTCCGAGGCGACCGGAGCGACCGGCGCGTCGTAGGCCGCGGCATCGAACGGCGGCGGGGCCACGGGCAGCTCGTAGACGGGCGCCGAGGACTCGACCGGGGCAGGCGGCTCGGCGAGCGGGGCATCCGTCGGTTGCGACGGACCGAGATCCCACACGGTCGCCGCCGGCTCGGCGGGCGGGGCGTCGGTCGGGACGAAGGTGTCGAGACCCTCCCCTTCGCGCGTGGGGTCAGGCGCGTCGACCCATCCCGGGGGCGTCGCGGTCGAGACCTCCGCCGGCGGCGCGAACGGTGACGGGTCGACCAAGGGGGCGGCGCCGAGGACCGCGCCGACCTCGGCCGGGGGTTCGCTCGTCTCGGCCGTGGGCGGGAGGCCCTGTCGACGACGCAGCTCGTTCTCGAGAAGCAGGATGGCGTCGAGCGTCGATCCGCCCGCGACCTCCTGCTCGATCGTGCGGCTGAGCTCGTCGTCCGGGCGGGGCTCGTCCGCGGGCGCAGGCGCAGGCGCGGGCGCGGGCGCGGGCGCGGGCGCGTCGACGGTCGGCACAGGATCCGCCGTCGCTGCGAAGGCGCCGGGCGCGGGCCACTCCGCTGCCGGATCCGACCACTCCGCGGCGGGCGCCGCCTCGGGGTCGGAGGCGACGACATCCGGGGCGATGTACTCGGGCGCGGGCGGCGGGGGCGGCACGGGAACAGGCGGGAGCGCGGGCTCCTGCTCCGCGGGAGGCGGGAGCGCGGGCTCCTGCTCCGCGGGAGGCGGCACATCGCTCTGCACCTGGACGGGATCCGGCCGGAACACGGGGTCGGAGTTGAGCACGGGGATCGTGATCGGCCCCGTGTACATCGCGGTCTGCGCCGCAAGAGCCGCCGCGAGCTCGTCGTCGCTCACGGTCTGCGCTGCGCCGCCGTATGGCGGCGGGTACTCCACGGGTGCGGGAGCGCCCTCGGGCGCCCCGGCGTCATCCTCCCGCGGCGGCACGCCGCCCGACACCTCGGTCATGGCTCGGATTCTAGGGCTGCTCGCGTCTTCGCCCCGGGAGGACGGGCCGTCACGAGCACGATGATCCCCGACAGGATGGCGAGCACCCCGATCCAGGCGAGCGGTTCGAGGCGCTCCCCGACGACGATGACCGCGAGCACGGTGGCGACGACGGGCTCGAGGAGGGCGATCGTCGTGACCGTCGAGGACCGCAGGGTGCGCAGCGCCACCCCGACGAGCAGGTAGGCGACGAACATCGGCCCGAGCGCGAGATACGTCGCGATGCCCACGGACGAGGCGTCGCCCACGAGGGGCGCGCCGGTCACGAGGAGAACGGGCAGCAGGAGCACGGCTCCGCATCCGAACATCGCACCCATCGCACCCCGCGAGCTCGCGCCGGTCGCGATGACACGACCCGAGGAGTAGGTGTAGAGGCCGTACGCGACACCCGCGAGCAGCCCCAGCAGCACCCCCGGGAGCACGGCGCTCCCCGCTTCCCCCGGATGGCGCGCCGTCGAGGCGAGCACCATGCCGCCGAGGGCGAGCGTCGTCGCGATGCTCCAGCGCAGCGAGAGCGGATGCCGCTCCACCATCCGTTCCAGCAGCGCGGTCACGACGGGGCCGGTGCCGAGGGCGACGATGTTGCCGATCGCGACGCCCGCGAGGTCCATCCCCGAGTAGAAGGCGAGCGGGTAGACGAAGACGCCGATCGCGCCGACGAGCGTCCAGCCGCGCGTCGCCTCCGCGCGCAGCACCGCGAGGCTCGCGCGGGGCGCCGTCGCGAACAGCAGGAGGCCCCCGACGCCCATCGTGACGGCCCCCGTCGCGAGCGGGCTCACGCCCTCGGGAAGGAAGCTCGCCGCGGTGCCCGTCGTGCCCCACAGCAGGGAGGCGACGACGATCGCGAGCGCGGCGCGCCCTCCCCCGGTCTGCACGTGGGCGCTGAGGGACTCGAACCCCCGGCATCTTCGGTGTAAACGAAGCGCTCTACCAACTGAGCTAAGCGCCCGGACACCCGATGCTATCCGGGGATTAGGCTCCGGATGTGACGAGCGTCGCCTTCCGCACCCGCCCCGAGCACCGCTGGCCCGTGGTCGTCGCCGTCGTCGTGGCCGTCGCGCTCTACGTGCTGCTGCCTGGCGCGTTCCTGCCCGAGCTGCGCTATACGATCGCCGCGCTCTGCGCGCTCGCGCTCGTGCCGCTCATCTGGTTCAACCCCGTGCGCCTCACGCGCGAGAGCCGCTGGTCGCGCATCTCCTCGATCACGCTCGCGGTCCTGCTGCTCGTCGCGAACCAGATCGCGCTCGTTCAGCTCGGCTACGAGCTGCTGTTCGGCCACAGCGCCGACGCGCCCGCCATCCTGCTCGCGGCGGCTCAGGTATGGGTCTCGAACGTCATCGGCTACGCGATCATCTACTGGGAGATGGATCGGGGCGGTCCGGTCGCCCGTCGCCGGGAGGCCCGCGACGACCTGCCCCCCGCCGACTTCCGCTTCCCGCAGGACGAGGACGCCGGCGCCGTCGTCGAGGTCGCCGCCCGGTCGTCGGGCCGCGCCGACTGGAGCCCGCAGTTCTTCGACTACCTCTACTTCTCGGCGACGGACGCCATGGCGTTCAGCCCGACCGATGTCATGCCGCTGTCGATCCGCGCGAAGGCGCTCATGCTCGTCGAGTCGATCTCGGGATTCGCGATCCTCGCGCTCGTGATCGCGCGCGCCGTCAACGTCGTCGGCGGCTGAGCCGCCCCACGCGTCAGACCGAGACGGGGAGCACCTCGTCGAGCGCCGCCCGGTACTCCTCGAGCGACCTGGCCTGCCCCGGCGCCGTGATGAAGGACGCGCGGATGATGCCCTTGACGTCGATCACGAACGTCGCGCGGTTCGCGAAGCCCTTCTCCTCGAGGAACACGCCGTACTCCTTGGCGACGGCGCCGTGCGGCCAGAAGTCGGCCAGGAGCGTGAAGTCGTATCCCTCCTGCTCGGCCCAGGCACGCAACGCGGCCTTCGAGTCCACCGAGATGCCGATGAGCTCGACGCCATGCCGCTCGAACTCGGCGAGATTGTCGCGGAGGACGCACAGCTCCCCCGTGCACGTGCTCGAGAAGGCGAGCGGGAAGAAGACGAGCGCGACGGGCTTGCGGCCGCGGAAGTCGCTGAGTCGTACGTGCTCGCCGTACTGGTTGGGCAGGTCGAAGTCGGGGGCCTGCGTGTCATTCTCCAGAGCCACGAGCGACGATCATACGCCGCGGTCCGCGATTGCGCCGGTGGACGTCCGGGGTGGCGGCACCGGACAGCATCCCGGGCCTAGACTCGACGATGGCCATGACACGATCAGGAAGAGGTCAAGGGTGACGGTGAACGACCAGGATCCGTACTCGGTGAACAACACCGATCAGGACCCGGAGGAGACCGCCGAATGGCAGGAGTCCCTCGACGCGCTCGTCGAGGAGAAGGGACACCAGCGTGGTCGCGAGATCATGCTGAGCCTGCTCAAGCGATCCAAGGATCTGCACCTGGGCGTTCCCATGGTGCCGACGACGGACTACATCAACACCATCGCACCGGAGAACGAGCCGGAGTTCCCGGGCGATGAGGAGCTCGAGCGTCAGTACCGCCGCTGGATCCGCTGGAACGCCGCGGTCACGGTGCACCGCGCCCAGCGTCCGGGCATCGCGGTCGGCGGCCACATCTCGACCTACGCGTCGAGCGCATCGCTCTACGAGGTCGGCCACAACTGGTTCTTCCGCGGACAGGATCACCCCTCGGGCGGCGACCAGATCTTCTACCAGGGTCACGCCTCCCCCGGCATGTACGCGCGCGCCTACCTCGAGGGCCGTCTGACCGAGGAGAACCTCGACGGCTTCCGCCAGGAGAAGTCGCGGGCCCCGCACGGGCTGAGCTCGTACCCGCACCCCCGTCTCATGCCGGAGTTCTGGCAGTTCCCGACCGTGTCGATGGGTCTCGGACCGATCAACGCGATCTGGCAGGCGCAGAACAACAAGTACCTCACCAATCGCGGGATCGTCGACCGCTCCGACAGCCGCGTGTGGGCCTTCCTCGGCGACGGCGAGATGGACGAGGTCGAGAGCCGCGGCGCCCTGCAGTGGGCCGCCAACGAGAAGCTCGACAACCTCACGTTCGTCGTCAACTGCAACCTGCAGCGCCTCGACGGTCCGGTCCGCGGAAACGGCAAGATCATCCAGGAGCTCGAGAGCTTCTTCCGCGGCGCCGGCTGGAACGTCATCAAGGTCATCTGGGGTCGTGAGTGGGACGACCTGCTCGCCCGTGACAACGGCGCGCTCGTCAAGCTCATGAACGAGACGCCCGACGGCGACTACCAGACCTACAAGGCCGAGGACGGCGCCTACGTGCGCGAGAACTTCTTCGGTCGCGACCCCGAGACGCTCAAGCTCGTGGAGGACTACAGCGACGAGCAGGTCTGGAACCTCAAGCGCGGCGGGCACGACTACCGCAAGGTGTACGCGGCGTTCCAGGCCGCCGTGCGCCACGAGGGCCAGCCCACCGTCATCCTCGCGAAGACCATCAAGGGCTACGGCCTCGGCAAGAGCTTCGAGGGCCGCAACGCGACCCACCAGATGAAGAAGCTCACGCTCGACAACCTCAAGCAGTTCCGCGACGAGCTCCGCATCCCCATCACGGACGCGCAGCTCGAGGAGAACCCCTACCTGCCTCCGTACTACCACCCCGGTCAGGACGACCCGGCGATCCAGTACCTGCAGGAGCGCCGCCGCGAGCTCGGCGGGTACCTGCCGGAGCGCCGGTCGAAGTACGTCGACCTGGCCCTGCCCGCGGACTCCGCCTACGAGATCGCGAAGAAGGGCTCGGGCAAGCAGGAGGTCGCCACGACCATGGCGTTCGCGCGCCTGCTCAAGGATCTCCTGAAGGACCCGGGCATCGGCAAGCGCATCGTGCCGATCATCCCGGACGAGGCCCGCACGTTCGGCATGGACGCCTACTTCCCGACGGCGAAGATCTACAACCCGAACGGCCAGCACTACACCTCGGTCGACCGCGAGCTGCTGCTGGCCTACAAGGAGAGCCCGCAGGGCCAGATCGTCCACGTCGGCATCAACGAGGCGGGCGCGTTCGCGGCGTTCACCGCGATCGGCACCTCGTACTCGACGCACGGCGAGCCGCTCATCCCGGTGTACGTGTTCTACTCGATGTTCGGGTTCCAGCGCACGGGCGACGCCATGTGGGCGGCCGGCGACCAGATGGCGCGCGGCTTCATCATCGGCGCGACGGCAGGCCGCACGACGCTCACGGGCGAGGGCCTGCAGCACGCGGACGGCCACTCGCCGCTCATCGCATCGACGAACCCCGCCGTCGTGTCCTACGACCCGGCGTACGGCTACGAGATCGGCCACATCGTGCGCGCCGGCCTCGAGAGGATGTACGGCGGGCAGCACCCCGATCCGAACGTCATGTACTACCTCACGGTGTACAACGAGCCGAACGTGCAGCCCGCCGAGCCCGAGGACCTCGACGTCGACGGTCTCCTGCGCGGCATCTACAAGCTCAAGGACGCCACCGTCCGCGGGCCCAAGGCGCAGATCCTCGCCTCCGGCGTGTCGGTGCCGTGGGCGCTCGAGGCGCAGGAGCTGCTCGCGAAGGACTGGGGCGTCGCCGCCGACGTGTGGAGCGTCACCTCGTGGAGCGAGCTGCGCCGCGACGGCATCGCCGCCGACGAGCACAACTTCCTCAACCCCACCCAGCAGCCGCACGTGCCGTACGTGTGGCAGAAGCTGAGCGGGGCGGAGGGGCCGTTCCTCGGCGTCACCGACTACATGCACGCCGTGCCGGACCAGATCCGCGCGTGGGTGCCCGGTGAGTTCGCGACGCTCGGCGCCGACGACTTCGGCTTCAGCGACACGCGTCCGGCTGCCCGCCGCTACTTCAAGATCGACGGCCCGTCGATCGTGGTGCGGATCCTGCAGTCGCTCGCGCGCCGCGGCCAGGTCGACCCCGCCTACGTGCTCCAGGCGATCGACAAGTACAAGCTGCACGACGTGAACGCCGGCACGACCGGCTCCGCGGGCGGCGAGAGCTAGGCCGACGCCACCGGTGGCGGAGAGGACGAAGGCGCAGACGCTCGCCTGGCTGCGGACGCTGTCAGGCGAGCTCGCGACGACGACGCTCAAGCGCCTCGACGACACGCTGCCCTGGTATCGCGAGATGCCGCCCGGGCGACGAAGCGCCGTCGGCCTCGTCGCCCAGGCGGGCATCACCTCGTTCATCTCCTGGTACGACGACCCCAGCTCGACGCCGTGGATCGCCGCCGACGTGTTCGGCGCGGCGCCGCGCGAGCTGCTGCGCTCGGTGAGCCTGCAGCAGACGCTGCAGCTCATCCGGGTGACCGTCGAGGTCGTCGAGGAGCGCGTCACGAGCTCGAGCGACGAGCTGCGCGAGGCGATCCTGCTCTACTCGCGCGAGATCGCCTTCGCGGCGGCCGACGTGTACGCACGCGCCGCGGAGGCGCGCGGCCTGTGGGACGCCCGGCTCGAGGCGCTCGTCGTCGACTCGATCCTCACGGGCGAGTACGACAGCGAGCTGCCGAGCCGGGTCGCCGCCCTCGGATGGACGGGTCATGGCGCCGTCTCGGTGCTCGTGGGCACGGCCCCCCGCATGCTCGACGTCGACCAGCTGCGTCGAACGGCGCGCCACCTCGACTCCGACGTGCTCATCGGCGTGCAGGGATCCCGCCTCGTGCTCGTGATCGGACGGGTCGAGGCGCGCGAGAACGAGGAGGCGCGCGAGCCGCTGCCCTTCATCGACATCGCGCGCCAGCTCGAGCCGGGCTTCGGGCCCGGTCACCTCGTGCTCGGTCACGAGGTGCCCTCGCTCGTGGACGCCGCCCGCAGCGCCCGCGCGGCCCTCGCCGGATTCGCTGTCGCCAGGTCGTGGCGGAGCGCTCCGCGCCCGGTGCTCGCCGACGACCTCCTGCCCGAGCGCGCCCTCGCGGGCGACTCCCTCGCGCGCGCGACTCTCATCGCGCGCATCTACCAGCCGCTCAAGGATCACTCCGGGGAGCTGCTGCTGACGCTGTGGTCGTACCTCGACAACGGGCGCTCCCTCGAGGCGACGGCTCGCGAGCTCTTCGTGCACGCCAACACGGTGCGCTATCGGCTCAAGCGCATCAGCGAGATCATCGGCTGGGATGCGACGGGCGCGCGCGAGGCCCTCATCCTCCAGACCGCCCTCATCGTGGGATCGATCGCCGACACCGGTCGCAAGCACGACTGATGTAGGCATCTGCCAACGTCGCGGCCAATTTCTCGTGGACCATATGCCGCCGATCCGTCGGCAGCTTGGCAGGATGGTCAGGTGACCGTCGTGATCGTGGCGCCCGGACAGGGCTCGCAGACCCCCGGATTCCTCGACCCCTGGCTCGCCGAGCCGCACTTCACCGACCATCTCGCGGAGCTCTCCGATGCGGCGGGTGTCGACCTCCGCGCGCACGGGACGGTGTCGGATGCCGACACCATCCGCGACACCGCGGTCGCGCAGCCGCTCATCGTCGGCGCCTCTCTGCTCTCCCTCGCGGCAGTGCTCGATGGACGCCGCGACAAGGTCGCCGGTATCGCGGGCCACTCGGTCGGCGAGGTCGCCGCGGCCGCGGGCGCGGGCATCCTGAACGAGGCCGACGCCATGCGCTTCGTCGCCGCACGCGGGCGTTCGATGGCGGAGGCCGCCGCGATCACCGAGACCGGTATGAGCGCCGTCATCGGCGCCGACCAGGCCGAGCTCCTCGCCGCGCTCGAGCCCCTCGGACTCTCGCCCGCCAACATGAACGGCGGCGGTCAGGTCGTCGTCGCAGGTGAGCTGCACGCGCTGTCGGCGCTGCAGGCGAACCCGCCCGCCGGGGCGCGCGTCATCCCGCTCCAGGTCGCCGGCGCGTTCCACACGCGTTTCATGGAGCCCGCGGTCGACACCATGCGCGAGGTCGCATCCGGGATCGTCGCGGAGCACCCGAGCCTGCGCATCTGGACCAACCGCGACGGATCGGTCGTCGACGACGGCCCGCGCTACCTCGAGCTGCTCGTCGGGCAGATCGCCTCCCCCGTGCGCTGGGATCTCGTCATGGAGTCGTTCGCCGCGAGCGGCGTCACGGGCCTCATCGAGCTCGCGCCCGCGGGCGCGCTCGTGGGCCTCGCGAAGCGCGGGCTGAAGGGGCTCCCCACGGTCGCCGTCAAGACGCCCGACGACATCCCCGCCGCCCACGCCCTCATCGACCAGGAGGCCGCCGCGTGACCGTCCACCTCAAGCAGGCGCAGGGCGCGCCCGGCAGCCGCATCCTGGCCCTCGGGGCCGCCCGCGGCGACCTCGTCGTCACAAACGACGAACTCGTCGGCCCGATCGACTCGAGCGACGAGTGGATCCGCCAGCGCACGGGCATCATCACCCGCATGCGCGCCTCCAAGGGCCTCGACGCGATCGACCTCGCCGAGACCGCCGGCCGCGAAGCCATCGAGAGGTCGGGCGTCGACCCCTCGCGCATCGGCGCCGTGCTCGTCTCCACCATCAGCAACGTCGCCGTCACCCCGTCGATGGCGACCCTGCTCGCCGAGCGCCTCGGCGTCTCCCCCGCCCCGGCCTACGACATCAGCGCCGCGTGCGCGGGCTACACCTACGCGATCGCGCAGGCCGACGCCCTCATCCGCGCCGGCGCCGCCGAGTACGTGCTCGTCGTGGGAGCCGAGAAGCTCTCGCAGTACGTGCACCCGGAGGACCGCTCGATCTCCTTCCTGCTCGGAGACGGCGCGGGCGCCGCGGTGCTCGGTCCGGCCGAGGAGCCCGGCGTCTCGAAGACCGTCTGGGGCTCCGACGGCTCCAAGTGGGACGCCGTCGGCATGAACGCGACCTTCGAGGAGTACCTCGACGGCGTGAAGCCGTGGCCCACGATGCGCCAGGACGGCCAGACGGTCTTCCGCTGGGCCGTGTGGGAGATGGCCAAGGTCGCGCGCCAGGCGCTCGAGGAGGCCGGGGTCACGGCAGACGACCTCGCGGCCTTCATCCCGCACCAGGCCAACATGCGGATCATCGACGAACTCGCGAAGCAGCTGAAGCTGCCCGAGCATGTCGCGATCGGCCGCGACATCGAGACGACGGGCAACACCTCGGCCGCCTCGATCCCCCTCGCGACCCACCGGCTGCTCGAGGAGCACCCCGAGCTCTCGGGCGGGCTCGCGCTGCAGATCGGCTTCGGCGCCGGCCTCGTCTTCGGGGCCCAGGTCGTGCGGCTCCCCTAAACTTGTCCCCGGTCACTCGACACCCCTAGGAGAAAACGAACATGGCACTGTCCACCGAAGAAGTCCTCGCCGGCCTGGCTGAGCTCAT
>JAEYVF010000092.1 GCA_023432005.1 Actinomycetes bacterium | reverse complement strand
CGGCAGAGCGACGTCGCGGTGCGCATCCAGGCCGGGCAGGACGCCATCCGCGAGACCGCGACGCCGACGCCGACACCCGACGCCGCGCCGACGGACGACCCGACGGGTCCGCCGCCGCAGCTCCAGGGCGAGCTGATCACGGCCGTCGGCGACTCCGTCATGCTCGCGGCGGTGCCCGAGCTGCAGGCCGCCTTCCCCGGCATCCATATCGACGCCGCGGTGTCGCGCAACATGTCGGCCGCACCCGACATCCTGCGCGCGCTGCGGGACGCGGGGATGCTGCGACCCACCGTCGTCGTCGCCCTCGGCACCAACGGCTCCATCTCGTGGGACACCCTCGTGGCCGTGCGCGAGATCCTGGGCCCCGAGCGCGAGCTCGTGCTGGTGACCGCGCAGGCGCCGCGCGGATGGATCCCCGACGTCAACGAGAAGATCGCGTCGTTCGCCTGGCAGTACCGCGACGTCGAGCTCGCCGACTGGTACACGGCGATCCAGCCGCACCTCGACGTGCTCGCGCGCGATCGGGTCCATTTCGGCGGCGCGGGCGCGCGCATCTTCACCGCGACGGTGCAGGAGGCGCTGACGCGTCTCGCGGCGCTGCCGCCGCTGCGCGACCCGCTCGCGGACGAGTCGCTGCCCCGTCCCGTGTGACCCCGCGCGGACATCGCGCTCCGAGATCGCGCGCCCCGTCCGAGCGCGCATCCGATACGCTCATCTGATACGCATCCATATCAGATGAGATTGGCGGAACCATGCGCGCAGTGCTGCTCCCACGGCCGGGCCAGATCGAGGTCACCGAGGTCGAGGACCCCACCCCCCGCGACGGGGAGGTGATCGTCGAGGTCGCCCGGGTCGGCATCTGCGGCACCGACCTCCACATCGTCAAGGGCGAGTTCCCGCCGACGCCGTTCCCGATCATCCCCGGACACGAGTTCGCCGGCACGATCGTCTCGGTCGGCGGCGGGGTCGACGCCGCGCTCGTGGGCCGGCGCGTCGCCGTGGACCCCTCGCTGTTCTGCGGGAAGTGCACCCAGTGCCGTCGGGGGCGCGGGAACCTGTGCGCCGACTGGGGCGCGATCGGCGACACGGTCGACGGCGCGTTCGCGCAGTACGTCGCCGTGCCTGCCGCCAACTGCTATCGGATGCCCGACGCCATGACGTTCTCGCAGGGCGCGTTCGTCGAGCCCGTCTCGTGCGCCGTGCACGGAGTCCGCCGCCTCGGCGTCGAGGCGGGCGAGCGGATGCTCGTGATGGGCGCGGGGCCGATGGGCCTCATCGTCGCGCAACTGCTCACGGCAGGCGGCGCGGTCGTGAGCGTCGTCGACCGCGTCGCGGCGAAAGCCGCCGCCGCACTCGAGCTGGGCGCCGCCGAGGTCGGCACCTCCGTCGACGAGCTCTCGACCCGACGCTTCGACGCCGCCGTGGATGTGACCGGCGCACCCGCGGCGATGGCCGCGGCACTCGGCGCGCTCGACCGCGGAGGCCGACTGCAGGTCTTCGGCGTCGCGGCGGCCGAGGCGCGCCTCGAGGTGTCGCCCTTCTCGATCTACAACGACGAGATCACCATCATCGGCACCATGGCGGTGCTGCACAGCTTCGACGCGGCGCTCGACCTCGTCGCCCGCGGGGTCGTCGACGTCGACGCGCTGCTGTCGCACAGCTTCGCACTCGAGGACTTCCCCACCGCCCTCGATGCGGTCGCGAGCGGAACCGCGCTCAAGGCGCAGGTCACGCTCGAGGTCTGAGCACGAGAAAGGGCGCCGGGTGCCAGCCGTGCGGCTGGACGACCCGGCGCCCTTCTCTTCGCCCTCGCGTCAGTCCGACGCTGCCAGCCAGCGGGCGACCTCACCCGGATAGTCGGTCGAGATCTCGTCCACGCCGAGCTCGAGCGCGAGCGCGAGCTCCTCGCGTGTGTTGACGTTCCAGGCCGCCACCGACACCCCCGCGTCGTGCAGCGCCCCGACCGTCTCGACCGTCAGCCCGGGCCAGCCCGAGTAGACGACCTCGCATCCGAGGGCCGCCAGCCTGCCGAGCAGCCCCTCCTCGTAGCCTCGGCAGATGAGGCCCCTCGGCACCTCGGGCACGGCCTCGAGCAGGGCACCGAGCACCTCCTCGGAGAAGCCCGAGAGCACGACCCGGCGGCCGATCTCGGGCCGACGCCGCAGCAGGGCGATGAGCGGCTCGACGGCGAGCGGATCCTTCACCTCCACCTGGATGGGGGCGTCGATCGCGTCGAGCACCTCCGTGAACGTCGGGACCGGCTCCCCCGCCGCGCGCAACAGCCGGATGTCGGAGAGGGTGAGGTCGTTGACCCGCCCCGTGCCGCCCGTCGTGCGGTCGACGGACTCGTCGTGGATGACGATGAGCTCGCCGTCCGCCGAGCGCTGCAGGTCGAGCTCGACCGTACCCGCACCGAGTGCGATGGCCCGCTGGAACGACCTGACGGTGTTCTCCGGATCGGTGCCTGCCGCCCCCCGGTGCCCGGAGATGCGCGGCTGCCCGCCATCCCGGACACGCGGGGGAACGGCCGTCACGGCACCAGCTCCATCGCCCGCTCCCCGATGTAGGCGCCGTCCTCGACGAGAGCCTTCTGGAGCTGCGCCACGTCGATGTCCCTGGGGCGCGCGCCCCCGCGCACCGCGAGGGCGGCGGCGGTGCCCGCGGCCTGCCCCATGGCGAAGGCCGGGGGCATGATGCGGATCGCGCCGAGCGCCTCGTGCGTCGAGGAGACGCTGCGGCCCGCCACCAGCACCCCGTCGAGCTCCCGGGGTACGAGAGACCGATACGGGATCTGGTACTCGTTGGCGACCGGCATGTCGATGAGGCCGCCCCCGGAGTCGGTGGGGCTGTGGATGTCGATCGGGTAGCCCGCGAGCGCGATGACGTCGTCGAACTCCTGACCGTTCGCGAGATCCTCGTGGGTGAGGGTGTACTCCCCCACGATCCTGCGGGTCTCCCGAACGCCGATCGTCGCGGCCGTGTCGATGAGCTCGCAGTTCTCCATGCCGGGCACGCGCCGGAAGAGGCGCATGAGCTGGGTGACCTGCTCGCGGCCCTCGATCTCCGCCTGGGTGAGGTCACCCACATCGGTGCCGAGGCGCCGGAGGATGCGCGTGGTGTTCACCCGCCACACCCCCGGCTTCATCGTCTTGTACAGCCCGAGCCCTCTGCGCTCGATCGTGTACTCGCCCGCCGCGCGCGCGGCCTGGACGGGGACCTCGAAGGCATCCGTCTTCGACGGGAACTGGGCGACGTAGGCCGCGAGGGCCTCGTCGTCCACACCGCCCACCCGGAAGAAGAGGGTCATCGGCTGGACGAGCCCGTCGCCCTCCCGGCCGACGACCGTCTCCCCTCCTCCGAAGGCCACGACATCCGCGTCCGCCGAGCAGTCGATGACGACGTCGGCCATGATCGCCTCGAGGCCGGACTTGCTCGCGACGATGACACCGCGCACGGCGCCGTCCTCGACGATCGCGTCCACCACGAAGGTGTGGAAGAGCAGCTCCACGCCCGCCTCGAGGCACATCCGCTGGGCGGTGAGCTTCATGCCCTCCGGCTCGAACGGGGTGACCTTGTCGTGGCCGTGGTAGATGAACCCCGCGTACGGGCTGCCGGCGGGCACCTTGGACGGGTGGATGGCTTCACCCTCCTCCTCCATCCGCAGGATCAACTCGTCGTAGATCCCGCGGATCAGCTGCTTCGAGCCGTCGAGGCTGTAGGAGGTCATGCACGGGCCGACGAGGCCCGCCGTCAGATTCCCTCCCAGGAACCCCAGTCGCTCGACGAGCATCGTCCGGGCGCCGCGGCGCGCGGCGGCGATCGCCGCCCCGATCCCCGCGGGACCTCCGCCGACGACGAGGACCTCGGGGGTGGCGCGCACGCGCGCCTCCGTGTCGACGTGGACCGCGTCCATCGCTCCTCCGTTTCCGATCAATGGCCGACGCCGCATGTCAGGACTTCGCGCGGATGACGACGCCGCTGTAGTCGTTGCGGGCGCCCGGGTCGATCTTCACGTTCTCCAGGTTGTCGCGGTAGGCCACGTTGGCGGTCTGGTCCGCAGCCCAGATGGCCGGGGCGTCCTCCCACAGGATCTTCGAGGCCTCCGCGTAGAGCGCGATGCGCTCCTGCTGGTCGACCGACTCGCGAGCCTTCGTGACGAGGGCGTCGTACTCCGGGTTGGCGTAGCCGAGGCGGTTGGCGCTCGAGACGTAGAGACGACCGAGGTGGTAGTCCGCGTCACCGCTCGTGACCGACGGCGACTGGGAGTTCATGTCCCAGTTGAGCGCGAGCAGGTCCTCGAGCCAGATGGCCTGCTCCTTGGGCAGCGGCTCGACGGTCACGCCGATCTCGGCCCAGTAGGAGATGACGGTCTGCACGAAGGGCGGCACGCCCGTGGCGCTCGAGAACTGGACGCTCGTCGAGAAGCCGTCAGGGTAGCCGGCGTCGGCGAGCAGCTTCTTCGCGAGCTCGGGGTCGTACTCGTAGGGCTCGAGCTCGGCGGCACCGAACACGGCCTGCGGGACCGGCGCCTGGGCGACCGAGGCGTGCTCACCGTACAGGTCGCCGATGATCGACTCGAGGTCGAGCGCGTGCCACAGCGCCTGGCGCACCCGCACGTCGGTGTAGGGCTCCCGGCTGCTGTTGAACCAGATGTACTGGATCGCGTAGCTCGGCACGGACTCGAAGACGACCCCGTCGAGCGACTCGATCTCGGCGATGCTGTCGGCGTTGACGGTGTCGATGATGTCGACCTCGCCCGTCGAGAGGGCCGAGATGCGCGCGGCCTCCTCGGGCATGCCGATGTAGGTGATGTTGTCGAGCGTCGTCTCCGGACCCCAGTAGTCGGGGTTCTTGCTGAGCGCGAAGCGCTGGTCGGCGACGAACTCGTCGATCACGAACGGGCCGGTGCCGACGGGCGCGGCCCAGTACGACTCCTCGTCGATGACCGCGCCCTGACCGATGAGGATCTGCGACAGCGTCGTCAGCAGGGTTCCCAGCGGGGTCTTGGTCGTGATCGTGAGCGTCGAGTCGTCGGTCGCCTCGATCGACTCCACGGCGGCCAGCAGCGGGGCGAGCGGCGACTCCGTGTCGATGAGGCGTCGCAGCGACGCGCGCGCGTCCTCGGCGGTGAGGGCCGTGCCGTCGCTGAACGTCACGTCGGGGCGGATCGTGAACACCCACGTGAGGTCGTCGGGGTTGTCCCACGACTCGGCCAGCCACGGCGTGAAGGTCTCGCCGTCGCGCTTGACGAGCGGCTCCATGACGTGCTGCATGGGGCCGATGATCTTGCTCTCGGCCGAGTTCTGAAGGACGTCGAGGTTGATCGGCAGCGAGGTCAGGCCGACCCGGAGGTGCTGCTCCTCGGCGAGGGGTACGTCATCGGACCCCGTGGGCGCACAGGCGCCCAGCGTGAGCAGGGCGCTGACCGCGATGGCGATCGCGCCGAGACTGCGTCGGGAGACGCTCATGGTGTTTTCCTTTCGGTGTGTGATGGGAGATGCGGATTGCAGGGTGCCGCCGCTCATCGGGGAGCTCCCGTCAGATGGCAGGCGTCGGGATGGTCATGGCCGCGCAAGGCGAGGGCCGGTGTCGCCTCGGTGCAGATCTCCTGCGCCATCCAGCACCGGGTGCGGAACCGGCACCCCGACGGCGGGTCCGCCGGCGAGGGGATGTCGCCGCTCAGCACGATGCGCTCGCGTCGCTTCTGGCGCCACGGGTGCGTCACCGGGATCGCGGAGAGCAGCGCCTGCGTGTACGGGTGCAGCGGGTTCGAGAAGATCTGGTCGTAGCTGCCGGACTCGACGATCTTGCCGAGGTACATGACACCGACCTGGTCGGAGATGTGCCGGACGACGGCGAGGTCGTGCGCGATGAAGAGGTAGGAGAGACCCATCTCGGCCTGCAGGTCCTGCAGCAGGTTGAGCACCTGGGCCTGGATCGACACGTCGAGCGCCGAGACGGCCTCGTCGCAGATAATGAGCTTCGGCCGCAAGGCGAGCGCACGGGCGATGCCGATGCGCTGGCGCTGCCCGCCCGAGAACTGGTGCGGGTAGCGGTCGGCGTGGTCGGGGTTGAGGCCGACCCGGTCGAGCAGGTCGAGCGCGCCCTGACGCCAGCTCCCGCGCGGCCCGAAGCCGGGCTGCACCTGCCACCCCTCGGTGATGATGTCGACGACCGTGCGTCGCGGGTTCAGGGATGCGTGCGGGTCCTGGAAGATCATCTGCATGTCGCGGCGCACGCTCTTGAGCGCCGCGCCGCGCACCGAGGTGAGGTCGCGTCCGTCGAAGCGGATCGTGCCCGAGGCCGGCGTCTCGAGCCCGATGATGGTGCGCGCGACGGTCGACTTCCCCGACCCCGACTCGCCGACGAGCCCGTAGGTCTGGCCGGGCATGATGTCGAAGCTCACGCCGTCGACCGCGCCGATCTCCCCGACCTTGCGGCGGAGCACGTTCGAGCGGATGGGGAAGGTCGTCCGCAGGTCTCGCACGCTCAGGAGCGGCTCCACCGCGGGGGCGGGCGTCGTGCTCAGCACGGGCGTCGCGAGGGTCATGCGCCGACCTCCTCGGCTCGGTGGCATGCGGACACGTGGAGCTCGGTGCGGCCCGCGATCTCGCGCGGCTCGGGGCGGACCTCGGCGCACAGCGCGATCGCCATCGGGCATCGCGGGTGGAAGGCGCAGCCCGTGGGCACCCGGCGCGGGTCGGGCGGCGAGCCCTCGATCGGCGTGAGACGTCCGCGCTCCCCGTCGATCCCGGGCACCGACCCCATCAGCCCGACCGTGTAGGGGTGCGCCGGACGGTCGTAGACGTCGCGGATGCCGCCGCTCTCGGCCGTCCGGCCGCTGTACATGACGACGGTGCGGTCGGCCACATCCGCCACGACCCCGAGGTCGTGCGTGATGAGAAGCAGCGCCGTGCCGTCCCTCTCCTGCACCTCGGCCAGCAGCGACATGATCTGCGCCTGCACGGTGACGTCGAGGGCCGTGGTGGGCTCGTCGGCGATGATGAGCGAGGGCCGCAGGGCGAGCGCCATCGCGATCATGACGCGCTGGCGCATGCCTCCCGAGAACTGGTGGGGGAAGTCGTCGACGCGTCGCCGTGCCGCCGGGATGCCGACGCGCTCCATGAGCTCGATCGCCCGCTCGCGAGCCTCCCGCGGCGAGACGCCCGCACGGCGGCGCATGGCCTCGCCGATCTGGGCGCCCACCCGCAGCACGGGATTGAGCGAGCTCAACGGGTCCTGGAAGATCATCGCCATCTCGGTGCCGCCGAGCGAGCGCACGTAGCCGGGCGTCTGCTGCAGCAGGTCGACGCCGCGGTAGAGGATGCGACCCGAGTCGACGCGTCCGATCGGGCGCGGCAGGAGGCCCATGATGGCCTGCGCCGTCACGCTCTTGCCGCTGCCGGACTCACCGAGCACGGCGACCGTCTCGCCGGGGCGGATGTCGAACGAGAGCCCGTCCACCACGCGCACGCGACCGCGTTGGGCGCCGAACGACACCACGAGATCCTGGACGGACAGCAGGGGCCCGTCGAGGTCGTCCGTCCGCTGCTGGTCGAGCACCGGGGTCACAGCTTCCGACATCGGGTCACACCTCCTTGAGGCGGGGGTCGTAGCGGTCGCGCAGCGCGTCGCCGAGGACGCCGAACGAGATGACGAGGATCGCGAGGCAGATGCCGGGGATCGTCGAGATCCACCACGCGCTCGCGAGGTAGTTGCGTCCGCCGGCGATCGTGAGGCCCCAGCTGGGCGTCGACGGCGGGGTGCCGAGGCCGAGGAACGACAGCGACGCCTCGGCGAGGATGATGCTGCCGATGTCCATCGTCGCGATCACCATGACGGGTGCGACGCACGCGGGCAGGATCGTCGTGCGCACCGTGTGCCAGTGACCGGCGCCGAGGGTGCGCGTCGCGTCGACGAACTCGCGGTTCTTCGTCGCGAGCACCTGGCTCCGCGTGACGCGGGCATAGGTCACCCATCCGCCGATCGCGAGGATGATGATGACGTTGACGACGCTCTGGCCGAGCACGGAGGCGACGAGCACCGCGAGCAGGATGCCGGGGAACGCGAGCTGCACATCCGCCAGTCGCATGAGCGCCGAGTCGACGGCGCCGCCGAAGTACCCGGAGAGCACGCCGATGAGCACGCCGATGACGCCCGCGATGATGAGGGCCGAGACGCCCACGAGCATCGACATGCGAGCGCCCTGGAGCGTCTGGGCGAAGAGGTCCTGGCCCACCTGGTCGGTGCCGAACAGCGCGATCGAGCCGTCGTCCTTGACCGAGAGCGGCGGGAGCAGACGATTCGCCGTGTCGGTGGCGACCGGGTCGAACTGCACGAGGATCGGCCCGATGATCGCGGCCACGAGGTACAGGCCGATGACCGCGAGGGCGATCCCGATGCGACGGCTGCCTCGTTTGCGCCCGCGCTCGCGGATGGGCTGCGTGGCGAGCACGGCTGTGGGCGTGAGCGCGCCCTCGGAGACCCCGGTCATGACTTCCCTGCCAATCGCACGCGCGGATCGAGATACCCGTACAGGACGTCGACGATCAGGTTGATCGCCACGAACACGAAGGTGATGAGCACGATGCCCGCCTGCACCACCGCGTAGTCGCGGAAGCCGATCGAGTCGACGATGAGGCGCCCCATCCCGGGCCACGAGAACACCGTCTCGATCACGACCGTGCCGCCGAGGATGCCGCCCGCGTACAGGCCCACGACCGTGACGATCGGGATGAGCGAGTTGCGGATCGCGTGGGCGATGATGACGATGCGCTCGGAGAGCCCCTTCGAGCGCGCGGTCTGGATGTAGCCCTCGTTGATGACCTCGAGGAGTCCCGAGCGGGTGAAGCGCGTGAGGGTCGCGGAGAACGGGAGGCCGGCGGCGAGCGCCGGCAGCAGGAGGTGGGCGAACGTCCCCGCCCCGCCGCTCGGGAGCACCTGGAGCTGTCGGGCGAAGATGAGGATGAGCACGAGGCCCACCCAGAACGACGGCGCCGAGTGGGTGACGAGCGACAGCGTCGTGACGACCCGGTCGATCCGGGTGTCGAAGTTGAGCGCCGCGATGATGCCCATCGAGACGCCCACGACCACGGCCACGAGGAGCGCGGCCGCCGCGAGCGCGAGCGTCACCGGCATCCGTCCGAGCACCTGCTGCATCGCGTCGCCGCCGAGGCGGATGGAGTCGCCGAAGTCGAGGCGGAGCGCGCCCCACAGGTAGTTGCCGTACTGCGCGATGAGCGGCTGATCGAGGCCCATCTGGATGCGGAGCGCCTCGAGCTCGGATGCCTGGGCGTCCGCGCCGAGGATCATCATCGCGGGGTCGCCGGGCACGATGCGCATGACGACGAAGACGAGGCTGACCGTGCCCCAGAGCACGAAGACCGAGAGGAGCAGTCGGCGGGCGATGTAGGCGGCCACTATCCGCGTCCCTCCGTCCGCACCTTCGCGAGGTTGAAGAACTCCGTCCCGAAGTCGCTGGCCTGGAGGAGGGCGAGGAGCTCGTCGAAGATGACGGGCGTCGCGGCGAGCACGGAGCGGCGCACCTCGTCGAGGTCCGTCACGTGCACGCGCGCGCCGGCCTCCCGCGCGATGAGCGCACCGGCGGCGATATCCCACCGGAAGATGGGCGACTCGACGTAGGCGTCGGCCGTGCCCTCGGCGACCCGGCACAGCTCGAGCGCCGCGCTGCCGTGGCGGCGCAGGTCGCGCACGCCGGGGGCGACGTCGGTGAACATCTCCATCTGACGGCGGCGGTGGGCGGAGTCGTAGGAGAGCCCCGCGAGCACCATCGCGTCCGCGAGTGCAGGCGTTCGGCGTGCGCTGATCTCCACGTCGTCGCGCCAGGCGCCCTCACCGCGGACGGCCGTCCAGAGCCGTCCCGTGACGGGCTCGATGACGACGCCGACGAGAGGGCCGGCGGCGTCGACGGCGGCGATGCTGACCGACCACTCGCGGTCGCCGAACAGGTAGTTGACCGTGCCGTCGAGCGGGTCGACGACCCACGTGATGCCCGTGCTCCCGGCGTCGCGCGACCCCTCCTCGCCGACGAAGCCGTCGTCGGGGCGAGCGCCCAGGAGGGTCTCGCGGATGACGGACTCGGCGACGCCGTCGGCCTCGCTCACGAGGTCGGTCGGCGTCGACTTCGTGGAGACGCGGTGCGGCTGGTCGGCGCGGGCGAGCAGTTCGGTCCCGGCCGCCCGGGCGGCACGTCGCGCGAGGCCGAGCAGGTCGAACCCGAGGGCAGAGGGCGCCGCGGGCAGGGCGTCGGGTGCGGCGCCGGGCGTTGCGCTGGAAAGCGTCATGCGGCGGGCTCCCCCCGAGTCCATGCTGGCATCATCACAAGCATGATGCGAAGTTAGCATGGAGTTTGCGATACGTCCAATCGTCGCTCTCGGGCGCCCCGTGGCCTGCCAGGAGCCCCGGAAACCCAAGGGAACGGGCCGTCCGGCGAATCCACGGGCGCGGGCTCGCATCGCGCGCCGAGGAGCAGTAATGTTAAGTGCTCGCAGGGTTTCTGCCACTGAACCGGGAACTATCGCACTCGGCTTGTTAGGTTGAGGCTCTCGAGAGCGGGCACCGAGGAGGGACATGACCCAGCATTCTCAGGCGCTGCGCCGGCTCTCGCCGGTCGATCGCCAGAGCGAGCTCGCGGACCTCGTGATGCGCGAGGGCTCGGTCTCGCCCCAGCAGATCTCCGAGATCTTCGGGGTGAGCCTCATGACGGCCCACCGCGACATCGACCAGCTCGTCAAAGCCGGCATCGTCCAGAAGTACTACGGCGGCGTGACGGCGCTGCCGTCCGCGGTCTTCGACTCCAGCATCCACTTCCGCTCGCGATCGGCGCGCGCCGAGAAGTCCGCGATCGCGCGGACCGCGGCGTCCCTCGTCGAGCCCGGCATGGTCGTGCTCCTCGAGGACTCCACGACGACGCTCGCTCTCGCGCATGAGCTCGTCGACGTCGCCCCGCTCACCGTGATCACGAACTTCCCCGAGATCGTCCAGGTGCTCAAGGGGCGCGACGAGGTGCGCCTCATCATGCTGGGCGGGGTGTACTCGACGGGACACGACGCCTACCTCGGCCTGCCCTGCATCGACGCGGTCGCGCGCGTGCGAGCCGACATCCACTTCTCCTCGACCTCGGCGATGTCGACGACACAGGCCTTCCACTCCGAGCAGGACGTCGTGCTCGTCAAGCGCGCGATGATGGCCGCCTCCGATCGCAGCGTGCTGCTCATGGATCATCACAAGATCGGCCGCACAGCGCTGCACTCCGTGGCCCCGCTGAGCGACTTCACCGACCTCGTGGTCGACGACGGCACCGACGCCGAGACGCTCTCGACGCTCACCGCCCGTCATCCGGGCCTCCACGTCGCGCAGCTCGCGCCCGAGGCGCCCGCCGACTGACGCCGCCCGCCCGCGCTCAGAGGAGCGCGATGCCGCCGGTGAAGTCGGTGACGGCGTCGTTGATCGCCTCGACGAAGCGATCCGCGATGTGGACCTGACCGCGATCGTTCGGGTGGATGTCGCCGGCGAGCGTCATCGCCTCGAGATCCCATCCGTCCTCGAGGTCGACGGCGTGGGCGTTGGCGAACTCGGAGACGACCTGGTCGATGGCCGCGCGGTACATCGCCGTCCGCGTCGCCCACCCGGTCACGCCGCGCCGCACGGGCTCGTACGCGACGAACACCTCCGGCGGGGCGGTGCGCGGGTACAGCGCGGTCGACAGGAAGCCCCAGCCGCTGCCGCGGTTCGCGATCCGCACCTGGACGGTCTTCTCACCGGTCGTCCCCGCGGCCGCGTTGAGCCCGGAGACCCGCACCGCGAGCGGCCACAGGGTGAGGCTCGCGGAGTTCGGGAACACCGAGGTGTACGGCGCCATCATGCCCGTCGGGTCGATCTCCTGGATCTTCGTGCTGCCGACGTAGACGTCGAGCCCGCGGGTCGCCGTCGTCGACAGTGCCGAGAAGATCAGGATCCAGCACTCGTCGCCGGTCACCTTGAACTGCCTCCAGTCGCCCACCTGGTTCGAGCGGAAGAGGAGTCCTCCCGGGAACATGTCGACGTAGGTGCTCGTCGACATGGTCTGCCACGCGTGGCCACCCGTCGCGGTCGAGCCGACGTCCATCGTGCTCGCCTTCTGCCCCTTGCTGGAGATGACGGCGATGAGCGAGCGCAGGCAGTGCGTCCAGAAGGCGACGTACTCCGGCGTGTGCGCCCAGGTGTGGGCGTCACCCGTCTCGTTCAGGTAGTTCTGGATCGTCACGACGCCGCGCGGCATCGACTTGTGATCCGGGCTGTTGTTGACCCCGTGCGCGTGCTCGGACGAGGCGATGGTCGCAAGCCCCGGCCACGTGCGATCCTTGTCGGTCGCTCGGATGCCGTTGAGCGCGAGCGCGAGCGTGTCGGGCAGGAAGGTGGCGCCGCGACCGTAGGGCACGGCGTCGGCGAAGCCGATGAGCTCGCGAAGGCGGAGAGGATACTCGCCGCGGTCCGGGGTGCAGTACGGGCTCGGCACGACCGTGAAGCTGTGGCCGTAGGAGTAGAGCGTCGATTGGCGCAGGAACGGGTTGAACACGCCGGGCGAACCCGCGGAGACGAGGGC
>JAEYVF010000085.1 GCA_023432005.1 Actinomycetes bacterium | reverse complement strand
GCCGTGGAGGTGCGCGCGCCGTTCCGGGGTCAACTGCGCGAGCACCCCCTCGACGACGATGGGATGCGCCGGCACGAGGCCCTCGTCCCGACGCTCGACGAGACCGGCGGCGCCGAGCTGGGGAAGCAGCTCGGCGAGGCGCGCGTGGGCGACCCCCGCCGCATCCGCGACGACCGAGGGCGCGATGTTCTCGGCGACGACAGCGGCGGTCTCGACGACCGCGCGGGCGTCCGCGGGCAGAGCAGCGAGGCGCTCGCGCAGCCCGGCGTGCACGCGCGACGGGTCGGCTCCCGGTCCCCGGTCGATGAGCTCGCGCACGTAGAACGGCACACCTCCGCTCGCCTCGTGCACGGAGCGGGGATCGGCCTCCGTACCCGCGCTGAGCACGCCGACCGCCGCGAGCGAGAGCGGAGCCGGCTCGAGGATCGTCGTGCGCGGCGCCGCGAGGAGCGCCGAGACGGCCGGGTCCGCGTCGAGCGCGGGGTCGGGGCGGGTCGCGATGAGCAGCAGGACGCGGTCGGAGATGAGGCGCGCCGCGACGGTCGCGAGGAGCCGGCGGCTGCCCTCGTCGGCCCACTGGAGGTCGTCGATGACGAGCGTGAGGGGCGCGCGCTCGTCGAGCTCGCTGATCGCCCACTGGGCCGCGTACGCGAGGGCCACCGGATCCGCGGCGCGCTCGCCGCGCAGCACCTCGCGCAGCAGTGTCGCGGGGCCCTCGAACACGGGGGCGGCAGCGTCGTCGTGCGCCTCCGCGCCAAACAGCTCCCAGAGCAGGCCGTGCGAGGTCTGAGGGCTCACGACCGTGAAGGTCGCCCGGCGCACGGCGAAGCCGCGAGCCTCGGCGCGCGCGGCCGCCGCCGCGATGAGCGACGACTTGCCGATGCCGGGTTCACCCCGCACCACGACGGTGCGCGTGGATCCGGACTCCGCGGCGAGGAGCGCGACGTCGAGAGCCGCGAGCTCCGCGGCGCGTTCGAGGAGGGGTCGGTCGGGCACTGTGCAGTCGGTGGTTGCGAGGACCCGCCGCCCGGACGAACGGCGATGTCCCATCGAACTCCCCGCGCGCCGGTCAGCACAAGCCCCCGCGCTCACCGCCCATCCGCGACCGCCCCCCGCACCCACCGCCCATCCGCGACCGCCCCCACGCGGTATCCCAACGGCGGGAGCACCAGCGCCATCGGCGGGAGCAGCCGCCCGCCCGGGCGGCGAAACGCGAACGGGGCGGGAGCAACAGCTCCCGCCCCGTGTGGCGTATTCCGCCCGGAGGATCAGCGCGCGGCCGAGCCCTCGGTGTAGTCGGAGTCCTGCTGCTTCCACGCGAAGAGCGAGCGCAGCTCCTTGCCCGTCACCTCGATGGGGTGCTTCGCCTCCTTCTCGCGCAGCTCGAGGAACTCGGGAGCGCCGGCGTCCTGGTCGGCGATGAAGCGCTTCGCGAACGCACCCGACTGGATGTCGGCGAGCACGCCCTGCATGTTCTCCTTGACGCGCGGGTCGATGACGCGCGGGCCCGAGACGTAGTCGCCGTACTCGGCCGTGTCGGAGATCGACCAGCGCTGCTTGGCGATGCCGCCCTCCCACATGAGGTCGACGATGAGCTTGAGCTCGTGCAGCACCTCGAAGTAGGCGATCTCGGGCTGGTAGCCCGCCTCGGTGAGCGTCTCGAAGCCGTACTGCACGAGGTGGCTCATGCCACCGCAGAGCACGGCCTGCTCGCCGAACAGGTCGGTCTCGGTCTCCTCCGTGAAGGTCGTCTTGATGACACCCGCACGCGTTCCGCCGATCGCCTTCGCGTACGACTTCGCGGTCTCCCACGCGGTGCCCGAGGCGTCCACCTCGACCGCGATGATGTCCGGGATACCGCGGCCCGCGACGTACTCGCGGCGCACCGTGTGGCCGGGGGCCTTCGGCGCGACGAGGATGACGTCGACGCCCTCGGGAGCCTCGATGTAGCCGAAGCGGATGTTGAAGCCGTGCGCGAACGCGAGCGTCTTGCCGGAGGCGAGGCGGGGCTTGATCTCGTCGTTGTAGATGCCGCGCTGGTGCTGGTCCGGCGCGAGGATCATGATGAGGTCGGCCCACTCGGTCGCGTCGGCGACCGACTTGACCTCGAAACCGTCCTCCTGCGCCTTGGGGGCCGACTTCGAGCCCTCCTTGAGCGCGATGACGACCTCGACGCCCGAGTCGCGGAGGTTCTGGGCGTGCGCGTGGCCCTGCGAGCCGTAGCCCACGATCGCCACCTTCTTGCCCTGGATGATCGACAGGTCGGCGTCCTGGTCGTAGAAGATCTCAGCCACTTGGTTTTTCCTTCGTTTGTTGGGGTTCTTCGGTTCGTTCTGGGGATCTCGACACGCGCTTCGCGCTACTCGATCTCCTGATGCCGCCCCCGGCGGTATCAGGACTTGTAGACGCGTTCGGTGATGCTCTTGCCACCGCGGCCGATCGCGAGGAGGCCCGACTGGGCGATCTCGCGGATGCCGTACGGCTCGAGCACGCGCAGGAGCGCCTGCACCTTGCCCGAGTCGCCCGTGACCTCGATCACGAGCGCGTCCGGCGACACGTCGACGACGCGGGCGCGGAACAGGTTCACGGCCTCGAGGATCTGACTGCGGGTCGTGTTGTCGACGCGCACCTTGATGAGCAGGTGCTCGCGCTGCACCGAGGCATCGGGGTCGAGCTCGACGATCTTGATGACGTTGACGAGCTTGTTGAGCTGCTTCGTCACCTGCTCGAGCGGCAGCTCCTCGACATCGACGACGACCGTGATGCGGCTGAGCCCCTCGATCTCGGTCGGGCCGACCGCGAGGGAGTTGATGTTGAAGCCGCGGCGGGCGAAGAGCCCCGCGACGCGGGTCAGCAGACCCGGCTTGTCCTCCACGAGGAGGGAGAGCACGTGATGCGACATGGCCTTACTCCTCTTCCCACGCGGGCGCGTGATCGCGCGCGTACTGGATCTGCGAGTTGCCGAGGCCCTGCTGCACCATCGGCCACACCATGGCGTCGCGGCTCACGACGAAGTCGATGACGACCGGGCGGTCGTTCGTCTCGATCGCGAGCTTGATCGCCTCGTCGATCTCCTCCTTCTTCGTGACGCGGATGCCGAGGGCGCCGTACGCCTCGGCGAGCTTCACGAAGTCGGGCACCATGCGAGTCGTGTTCTTCCCGTCGAGCGCGCCCGTGTCGAGGTCGGTGAACGAGTGCCTGCCCTCGTAGATGAGGGTCTGCCACTGACGGACCATGCCGAGGGAGGAGTTGTTGATGATCGCGACCTTGATCGGGATGTCGTTGATCGTGCAGGTCGCGAGCTCCTGATTGGTCATCTGGAAGCATCCGTCGCCGTCGATCGCCCACACGAGGCGCTCGGGCTGTGCGACCTTCGCGCCCATCGCGGCGGGCACCGCGTACCCCATCGTGCCCGCGCCGCCCGAGTTGAGCCACGCGTGCGGACGCTCGTAGTCGATGAACTGCGCCGCCCACATCTGGTGCTGGCCGACGCCCGCCGCGTAGATCGCCTCGGGACCGGAGAGCTCGCCGATGCGCTGGATGACGTACTGCGGCGAGAGGAGACCGTCCTCGGGCTCGGCGTAGCCGAGCGGGTAGTTCACCCGCAGCTGCTCGAGACGGGCCCACCACTCTGCGAGGTCGGGCGTCCTGCCGAGCTGCCGGAAGGCGTCGATGAGGTCGAGGATGACCTCGCGCGCGTCGCCGACGATCGGCACGTCGGCCTGACGGATCTTGCCGATCTCGGCGGGGTCGATGTCGACGTGCACGACCTTCGCGTGGGGCGCGAAGTCGGCGACCTTGCCCGTGACGCGGTCGTCGAAGCGGGCGCCGAGCGAGACGATGAGATCCGACTCCTGCAGCGCGAGCACAGCGGGGACGGTGCCGTGCATGCCGGGCATCCCGAGGTTCTGCCGGTGCGAGTCGGGGAACGCGCCGCGCGCCATGAGCGTCGTCACGACGGGCGAGCCCGTGAGCTCGGCGAGCTCGAGCAGCTCCGCCGAGGCGCCCGAGCGCACGACGCCGCCGCCCACGTAGAGCACCGGGCGTGCGGCATCCGCGATGAGCTCGGCCGCCGACAGGATCTGCTTCCCGTGCGCCTTCGTGACGGGACGGTAGCCCGGGAGCTCGACCTTCGGCGGCCAGATGAACGGCGCCGACTTCTGCTGCGCGTCCTTCGTGATGTCGACGAGCACGGGGCCCGGGCGGCCCGTCGTGGCGATGTGGTAGGCCGCGGCGAGCGTCGCCGGCACGTCGGCGGGGTCGGTCACGAGGAACGAGTGCTTCGTGATGGGCATCGTGATGCCCGTGATGTCGACCTCCTGGAACGCGTCCGTGCCCATCGAGGTCGAGAACACCTGGCCGGTGATGGCGAGGAGCGGCACGGAGTCCATGTGCGCGTCCGCGATCGCCGTCACGAGGTTCGTGGCACCGGGGCCCGAGGTCGCGATGCAGACGCCGACGCGGCCGGATGCCGCGGCGTAGCCCTCGGCCGCGTGACCCGCGCCCTGCTCGTGGCGGACGAGGATGTGACGGATGGCCGTCGAGGCCATGAGCTCGTCGTAGAAGGGCATGATCGCCCCGCCCGGGAGCCCGAACACGTCGGTGATGCCGAGCTTCTCGAGGCTCGCGAGCACCTGGCCGGAGCCGGTGAGGATGGGAGGCGCCTCGCGCTTGGCGGGCGCCGGTGAGGGCGCGGGCGCGTCGGGCGCCGGTGAAGCAGACGCGGTCATGGGGAGTCCTTCGTGTGAGATGAGTGCGGAGCCGGCCGACGGCCGGGACGCGAGATCACCCCGTGACGGCGCCCTCTGCAGCAGAGCGCACGAGACGGGAGTACTTCGCGAGAACGCCACGGGTATAGCGCGGAGGAAGCGGCGCCCAGCCTTCACGGCGGGCTGCCAGCTCGGCCGGATCGACGAGTAGGTCGATCGACCGGGCTGCGATATCGACCCGTATCAGATCACCATCACGCACGAAGGCGATGGGACCTGCGTCCACTGCCTCGGGAGCGATGTGGCCGATGCACAGGCCGGTTGTGCCGCCTGAGAATCGTCCGTCGGT
This sequence comes from Actinomycetes bacterium, assembly GCA_023432005.1. Lineage (GTDB taxonomy): Bacteria > Actinomycetota > Actinomycetes > Actinomycetales > Microbacteriaceae > Homoserinibacter. The sequence goes on along the minus strand of JAEYVF010000085.1, from coordinate 5,077 downwards.
CAATAGTAGGACATCTTTTCCGAGGCCCGCTCCCTTGATGGCGGCGGTGATGGCGAGCATCTCGCGCATCCCGGGCCCGCCCTTGGGGCCCTCGTAGCGGATGACGACGACGTCGCCCTTCTGGATCTCGCCGTTCGTGAGCGCGTCCATCGCGGCACGCTCGCGGTCGAAGACGCGCGCGGGCCCCTCGAAGGTGGCCGCGTCGAAGCCCGCAGTCTTGACGACCGCACCCTCGGGCGCCATCGTGCCGTGCAGGATCGTGAGGCCGCCGGTCTCGTGGATGGGGTTCTCGAGCGTGCGCAGCACCTCGCCGTCGAGCGGCGGGATCGGACCGATGTCGGCGAGGTTCTCGGCGAGCGTCTTGCCCGTGACGGTGAGCGCGTCGCCGTGCATGAGACCCGCATCGAGTAGGGCCTTCATGAGCACGGGCAGGCCGCCGCGGCGGTCGACGTCGTTCATGACGTACTTGCCGAACGGCTTGAGGTCGCCGATGTGCGGCACCTTCGAGCCGATGCGGTTGAAGTCGTCGAGCGTCAGCTCGACCTCGGCCTCGTGAGCGATCGCGAGCAGGTGCAGCACGATGTTGGTCGAGCCGCCGAGCGCCATGCCGACCGCGATGGCGTTCTCGAAGGCCTTCTTGGTGAGGATCTGGCGCGCCGTGATGCCCTTGCGCAGCAGCTCGACGACCGCCTCGCCCGAGCGGTGGGCGTAGTAGTCGCGGCGGCGGTCGTAGCTGGGCGGCGATGCCGAACCCGGAATGGACAGGCCGAGGGCCTCGGCCACCGAGGCCATCGTGTTGGCGGTGTACATGCCGCCGCAGGCACCCTCGCCGGGCGCGAAGGCGCACTCGATCGCGTGCGCATCCGCCTCCGACATGATCCCGGCCTTGACGCCGCCGACCGCCTCGAAGGAGTCGATGATCGTGATGTCCTTCTCGATGCCGTCCGAGAGGCGCACCCAGCCGGGCGCGATCGAGCCGGCGTAGAGGAACACGGATGCGAGATCGAGTCGCGCCGCCGCCATGAGCATGCCGGGGATCGACTTGTCGCAGCCCGCGAGCAGCACCGAGCCGTCGAGGCGCTCCGCCTGCATGACCGTCTCGACGCTGTCGGCGATGACCTCGCGCGAGACGAGCGAGAAGTGCATGCCCTCGTGGCCCATCGAGATGCCGTCCGAGACGGAGACGGTGCCGAACTGCAGCGGGTAGCCGCCGCCCGCGTGCACGCCCTCCTTGGCGGCCTGCGCGAGGCGCGCGAGGCTCAGGTTGCACGGCGTGATCTCGTTCCACGAGCTCGCGATGCCGATCTGCGACTTGTTCCAGTCGGCGTCGCCCATGCCGACCGCGCGGAGCATGCCGCGGGAGGTCGTTGCCTCGATGCCGTCGGTGACGGTGCGAGAGCGGGGCTTGTGGTCGACGGGCGCAGAGGTACCCGGGGAGTTGCTGTCCGGCATGGGATCGAGGTTACTCCGACGCGCATGCCCTCGTCGGCGCGGGCCGGAGGTCACTGCTCGTGGACGTCGCCCTCGCGGAACGTGGCGAGCGCCGCGAGCACCTCGGCCACATCATCCGGGCCCGGAACACGGTAGGAGGCGAGCGTGGCCCCCTCCCCCGACTTGAGCCCGAGGTCGTGCGGCTGGAGGGCGTCGAAGGCGTCCTCGTCGGTCACGTCGTCGCCCGCGTAGAACACGGCGTCGGCCGCGACGTAGCGGCGCAGGTGCTCGATCGCCTCGCCCTTCGTCGTCGAGCGCACGGCGAACTCGAGCACGTTCTTGCCCTCGCGGATGGTGAGGTCGTCGAGCTCCGCCTGCGCCTCGCGCAGCGCCACGAGGTGCGCGAGGCGGGAGTTCTCATCCGTCGCGAGACGCGTGTGGAGCGCGAAGCCCGCGGGCTTGGTCTCGAGCCACACGTCGTCGATCGAGTCGGCGACCTGGCTCAGCACCTCCTGCAGCACGTCGACGCGCTCGAGCTCGGCGGTGTCGAGCGAGACGCGGTCGTTCGGGTCGTCGAGGCGCAGCTCGATCCCGTGCGAGCCGACGAGCAGCACGTCGTCGGGCAGGTCCGACACCTCGATGAGCGAGCGGAGCGAACGGCCCGAGACGAGCGCGACGCGCGTGTTCGGCAGGGCACGGAGCCGCAGCACCGCGGCACGCGCCTCGGGGAGTGCTCGGGCCTTCTCGGGCGAGTCGACCTCCGGCGCGAGGGTGCCGTCGAAGTCGAGCGCGACGAGCAGTCGGCGCACCCGGGCGAGCTCGCGGAGCGCTCCGACGAGCCCCTCCGGCAGCGGCCCCGTCACGAGCGCGGCGGGCGCTCGATCGTCCATTCGAGCGCGTCGAGCGGCTCCGCGCCGCCCCATCCGATGCGGGCGCGACTGCCGTCGAGCGTCGCGAGGAAGGTGTCCGACCAGTGGTTCACGTCGTTCTCCGCGACCTTCTTGCGCAGCGACCGCATCCGCTTCCGCCGCTCCTGGCGGGGCATCTCGATGGCGCGCAGGATCGCGTCCTTGACGCCGTCGATGTCGTGCGGGTTGACGAGGAGCGCGGCGCGCAGCTCGTCGGATGCGCCCGTGAACTCGGACAGGATGAGCACCCCGTCCTCGTCGGCGCGCGCCGCGACGTACTCCTTCGCGACGAGGTTCATGCCGTCGCGCAGGGCCGTGACGAGCATGACGTCGGCCGCGACGTAGAGGGCCGCCATCTCCTCGCGCGGGAAGCCGTGGTGCAGGTAGCTGATCGCCTGGTGGCTGATGGTGCCGAAGTCGCCGTTGATGCGGCCGACCGTGAGCTCGATCTCGTCGCGCAGCTGACGGTAGCTCTCGACGCGTTCGCGCGACGGCGTGGCCACCTGCACGAGCGTGATGTCCTCGACGGCGAGCCTCCGGCTCTGCAGCAGCTCGCCGTACGCCTTCAGCCGGTGCCCGATGCCCTTCGTGTAGTCGAGGCGGTCGACGCCCAGCAGGATCGTCTTGGGGTTGCCGAGGTCGTGGCGGATCTGGCGGGCGCGCTCCTGCACGCGGGGGCTCGCCGCGAGCTCCTCGAAGCCCTTCGTGTCGATCGATATGGGGAAGGCCTTCGCGATGACCCGGCGCGAGGCCGCACCGTCGACCCCCGGCACCTCGATGTAGGGGGTCTTGGTCGCGTAGCCCTTGAGGCGGCGCACGGCGCGGGAGAAGTTGCCCGCATCAGCCACGCGCTGGAAGCCCACGACATCCGCTCCGAGCAGTCCGTCGACGATCTGGGTGCGCCACGGCAGCTGGGAGAAGATGCCGTATGCCGGGAACGGGATGTGGTTGAAGAACCCGATGAGCAGGTCGGGGCGGCGCCTGCGCAGCATCGCCGGCACGAGCTGCAGCTGGTAGTCCTGCACCCACACCGTCGCGCCCTCGTCGGCGATGCGGGCGACGGCGTCGGCGAAGCGGCGGTTGACCTGCACGTAGCGTTCCCACCACTCGCGGTGGTAGCTCGGCTGGGCGATGACGTCGTGGTACAGCGGCCACAGGGTGTCGTTGCTGAAGCCCTCGTAGTAGAGCTCGAGGTCGGACTCGCTGAGCGCCACGGGCACGATGCGGATGCCCTCGTTGTCGAAGGGGTCGAGGTCGACGTCGGCCTGACCGGCCCAGCCGACCCACGCGCCGTCGGCAGCGCGCATGACGGGTTCGAGCGCCGTGACGAGGCCCCCCGGAGACTGCTTCCAGCTCGCGATGCCGGCCTCGTCGACCACTCGGTCGACCGGGAGACGGTTGGACACGACGACGAAGCTGTAACGCTCGTCGGCCATGGGCACCACGGTACACGGGCCGCGCGGATACCCCCGGGGGCTTGCGCTTTGGCGGTTGCTGTGACTTCATGCGACGGACATATTCGGGGGCTACCGTGGGAGACATGATCTCCGTCGGCATGAGCACGACGTGCGTCTACCCGTTCGCGGTCGAGCACGCGTTCCGCATCGCCCGCCTCGCCGGCTTCGACTCCATGGAGATCATGGTCACCAACGACCCGGTCACCCAGGACGCCGAGAAGCTCCTCGAGATCAGCGACCGCTACGGCCTCCCCATCTCCGCGATCCACGCCCCCGTGCTGCTGCTCACGACGTTCGTCTGGGGGCGCGATCCGCAGGTGAAGCTCGAGAAGTCGGGCGAGCTGGCCGCGGCGGTCGGCGCCGACACGGTCGTGGTGCATCCGCCGTTCCGCTGGCAGTCGGGCTACGCGCAGGGCTTCGAGCGGATCGTGCGCCAGACGGCGCAGAACTCCGGCGTCAAGGTCGCGGTCGAGAACATGTTCCCGTGGACCGTGCGCGGCCGCAGCATGAAGGCCTACGCGCCCTCCCCCGACCCGCTCGACCTCGACGTCGACCACATGACGCTCGACTTCTCGCACGCCTCCCTCTCGGGTCGCGACAGCCTGCAGATGGCGATGGAGATGGGCGACAAGCTCACCCACATCCACCTGTGCGACGGGGCTACGGCCGCGGCCGACGGCGCCATCCTCGACGAGCACCTGCTGCCCGGCGAGGGCACCCAGCCGGTCGCCGAGACCCTGCAGTACCTCGCGTCGAGGAACTGGCACGGCAGCGTCGTCGCCGAGGTCAACGTGCGCCAGGAGAAGGACGAGCAGTACCGCCTCGACAAGCTCGTGCAGACCGTCGCCTTCGCGCGCGAGCACCTGAGCCAGGAGCACGCGACGCGGGAGCCGATCCCGATGCGGGAGCTGCCGCTCAAGATCCGTCAGGCGCGCCGCGCCGAGAAGCGCGCCGCGCGCGGCTGACGCCGCAGCGCCCCGGCACCCGGCGCCCCGGCCGTCCGCACTCAGACAGCGGGGAGCAGCATGCGCAGCACGGATGCGCGGCGCGCGCGGCGGATGACGAGGCGGCTCAGCAGGAGGCTCAGCAACCCGAACGCGGCGAGGCCGAGGGCGCTCGCGACCGCGACGCCCGCATCGCCTCCCGCGACGATCTGCTGCAGCCCCGTCGTGGCCCAGCCGAGCGGCATCACCTGACCGAGCCATGCGAACGGGCCCGCGAGCGCCTGGCTCGGCAGCACGCCGCCGACGGAGGCGAGCTGCAGCGACACGAGCAGGAGCG
>JAEYVF010000023.1 GCA_023432005.1 Actinomycetes bacterium | reverse complement strand
GTGCAGGTACGCCTTGTACTCGTCGGGCGCGTCGGCCTGGATCACGAGCGAGACGTCGTCCACGTGGATGCCGCGCGCGGCCACATCCGTCGCCACGAGCGCCTGCACGCGGCCGTTCGCGAACTTGTCGAGGGCGCGCTGGCGGCGCGACTGCGTGAGGTCGCCGTGGATCGACTCGGCGCGGACGCCGGCGTCGTCGAGGAGGTCGGCGAGCTGCACCGCGAAGGCGCGGGTGCGCGCGAACACGAGCTTCTTGCCCGGGCCCGCCGCGAGCTCGACGAGCACGTCCTGCTTGTCGCGCTGGTCGAGCAGCAGGACGCGGTGCTCGATCGTCGAGCTGGACTGGTCCTCACCGGCCACCTCGTGCACGGCCGGGTCGGTGAGGTAGCGCTCGACGATGTCGGCGACGCCCTTGTCGAGCGTGGCCGAGAAGAGCAGCCGCTGGCCGCCCTCCGCGGTGCGGTCGAGGATCTCGGTCACCGGCTCGGCGAAGCCGAGCTCGCACATGTGGTCGGCCTCGTCGAGCACCGTGATGACGACCTTCGACAGGTCGAGGCGACCGGATGCGGACAGGTCCTGGATGCGTCCGGGCGTGCCGATCACGATGTCGACGCCGCGCTCGAGGGCCCCCAGCTGACGGGCGTACGGCACGCCGCCGTAGATCTGCGTCGTGAAGAGGCCGACGCTGCGCGCGATCGGCTGGACGGTGCGGTCGATCTGGAGGGCGAGCTCGCGCGTCGGGGCGAGGATGAGCGCGCGCGGGGCGCGGCCGAACTCGCGGCGCTTGTTGTCGCCCGCCTGCATCTTCAGCAGGCGCTCGACGAGCGGGGCGCCGAAGGCGATGGTCTTGCCGGAGCCGGTGCGGCCGCGGCCGAGCACGTCGCCGCCGGAGAGCACGTCGGGGATCGTCGCCGCCTGGATGGCGAAGGGCGCCGTGGCACCCATCTCGGCGAGCTCGCGCACGATGTTCTGGCCGAGGCCGAGGTCGGCGAAGGTGATGCCGTCGACGTCGGAGGCCTCGATCGCCTGCGCCTCGAGGCGCTCGAGCACGACGTCCTCGACCTGGTGACGCTGGGCGCGCTCGTCACGGTCCTGGCGGGCGGGCCGGGGACGCTCGTCGAAGCGACGCTCGTCGCGGTCGCGGCGCGGACGGTCCGACTCGTAACGCGGGCGGTCATCCCGGCGCGGACGGTCGTCCCGGTCGTAGCGCGGACGGTCGGACTCGTAGCGGGGCCGCTCGTCCCGGCGCGGACGCTCGCCCTCATAGCGGGGCCGCTCGTCCCGGCGCGGACGGTCGTCCCGGTCGTAGCGCGGACGGTCGGACTCGTAGCGGGGGCGCTCGTCGCGACGCGGACGGTCGTCCTCGAAACGGCGCTGCGGGCGCTCGGTGCCGTAGGCGCGCTGGGGGCGGTCGCCCGCGAGGCGGTGCGGACGGTCGGCCTGGTTGCTGCGGCGGTCGCCGTAGCCGCCGTCGCGCTTGCGGGCGGCGGGGGCGCGCTCCACCGAGGCACGCGCGTCCTTGCCGCGCGGCTCCCAGTTGGGGCGACCATCCTCGGCGCGCTCCGGGCGGCTGCCCCGCGGCCGCTCGGCGGCGCGGCCGTTGGCCGTGCGCTGCTCGCTCGACCAGCGGGGCTTCTTGCCGCCGCGCGCGGCATCCGACTCGGGCTGGTAGCCGCGGTGCTTCGCCGACGGACCGCCGACCTTCTTGGTGCCCTTGTGGGCATGGTTCTTCTTGGCGCCCTGGGGCGCGCGGGCGTTGTACGCCATGGATGTCTCTCCGGTGCTCATGAGTGTGCGCCGCGCACGCGCGCGACGAGAACCCGGACGCAGGTGGCCGGGGCCGTTTTCCTCAAGGAATTCCTCGCCCACGGATGCGTGGACGATCCGGCCCGCTCGACCTACACAGTGCATAAGACGCGGCAGCACGCCGCGGTTCGTCGAGAGCCGACCGCACGAGCATAGCGGGGCCCACCCGTGCATCCGCCGTGAATCGCCGGATCCGGGGTTACCGTAGTGCGGACATGCGCCCCGCGAACCCGATCCGCGCCGCCCTCGCGGCCGCGATCCTCGGCGCGCTCGGCGTCGCGGCGGGCGGATGCGCGCCCACGGGCGACGAGGCCTCGGTCGAGGTCGAGGGGGTCGTCGTCTCGAGCAACCCGCACCTCGCCACGGATCCGTCCGTGCCGACGACCGTCGACATCCCGTACCGCGCGGTGGGCGGACAGCCGCAGTTCCTCGACGCGTGCCTGCCGCCGGACTTCGAGCCGCTGACCGACCCCGCCCGCCCCGCCGTCGTCGTCGTGCACGGCGGCAGCTGGGCGCGCGGGTCGAAGAACGACATCGCCTGGCGCGCGGTGTGCCAGTGGCTCGGCGCATCGGGGTTCGCGACGTTCGCCGTCGACTACCGCCTCGCCCCCGCCAACCCGTATCCGGCGGCGATCGACGACCTCGAGGCCGCCGTCGAGTGGCTGCGCGACCCCCAGCAGGTGGCACGGTTCGGCATCGACCCGGATCGCATCGGGGCCCTCGGAGGCTCGGCGGGCGGCAACCTCGCCGCCCTGCTCGGCACGCGCGGCACGGGGCCGCTCGACGAGGGATCGCGCGTGGCGGCGGTCGTCGAGCTCTCGGCGCCCATCGACCTGACGGGCGTCGCGGCGACCGACGACTTCCGGCCCGTGCAGGCGGAGTACCTCGGATGCGTCCCCGCCGTGGAGTGCCCCCTCGCACTCGCCGCCTCGCCCAGCACGTGGGTCGACGCGAGCGATCCGCCGTTCCTCGTCGCCCACTCGACCGACGAGATGATCCCGCTCGAGCAGGCGCGCATCCTCGTGCGCGCGCTGCGCGGCGTCGGGGTCGACACGACCTTCGTGCAGGTGGAGGGCCGCCTGCACTCGATCGCGATGATCGACGACGACCTCAAGGCGCGCATCCTCGAGTTCCTCGGGCGCACGCTCTCCCCGCGTCAACTGCCGATCGCCCCCGCGACCGACGACGCGGATGCGGATGCGGCTGCCCCGAACGCTGGTTGAGGAGCGCCGCGCCCAGCGCGACGCGTATCGAAACCCTCGTCATCCCGTCCCGAGTGCGGGGCGAGATCTCATCGCGCTCCGCTGTCGATGCCGCGTGCGAAGGGTTTCGATACGCCGTGCGTCGCGCCTGCGGCACGGCGCGCGGCTACTCAACCAGCGGTGGGGGCCGCGCGACGGGCCTCGCGGCGCTCGCGCGCGCCCTCGACGAGCGTGTAGAGCGACGGGAGCACGACGAGCGTCAGCACGGTGGAGGAGATGAGGCCTCCGATGACCACGATCGCGAGCGGCTGCGAGATGAAGCCGCTGTGGCCCGTGAGCCCCACCGCCATCGGGAGCAGCGCGAAGATCGTCGCGAGCGCCGTCATGAGGATGGGCCGCAGACGTCGGCTCGCGCCGTGCACGACGGCGTCGACGACGCCCATCCCCCGGTCGCGGTACTGGTTGACGAGGTCGACGAGCACGATGGCGTTCGTCACGACGATCCCGATGAGCATGAGCAGCCCGATGATCGACGCGACGCCGAGCGGGATGCCGGACGCGAGCTGCAGCAGGATCGCGCCGGTCGCCGCGAACGGCACCGAGACGAGCAGCAGGAGCGGCTGGCGCAGGCTGCGGAAGGTCGCCACCATGACCGTGTAGACGATGAGGATCGCCGCGAGCAGCGCGAGGCCGAGCTGCTGGAACGACTCCGACTGCTGTGAGGTGACGCCGCCGAGCTCGGCGGTCACACCGTCGGGCAGCTCGATCGCGTCGAGCTCCGTCCGGATGGTGGCGGATGCCGTGCCGATGTCGGCGGTGTCGGGGGTGACCGAGACGGTCGCCGTGCGCACACCGCGCTGGGTCGAGATGGACGCGGGGCCCTCCACCTGCGAGACGGTCGCGAGCTCACTGAGCGGGAGCGGACCGGCGAGGGTCGGCAGCACGAAGTCCTCGAGCTCCTGCACCGTGACGGGCGCGAGCGTGTTGTCGATGTAGATCGAGAGCTGCGAGCCGTCGACCTCCACCGAGCCGACGGGAGCGGGCAGCATGGCCTCGGCGACGATGCCGCCGACGGCGACCTCGCTGAGCCCCACGGCGGCCGCCTTCTCGCGGTCGACGAGGATCGCGATGTACGGCTGGGTGGCCGAGAGGTTCGACTCGGCCTGCCGCGTGACGTCGAGGTCGCGCACGGCATCGACGATCTGCTCGGACGCGTCCTGGAGGGTCGCGGCGTCGGGCGCCGTGATGTCGATCTCGATGTCGCTCGAGAAGCCTCCACCGCCCGTGCCGGACGACACCGACACCTCGCCGACCGCATCCGCGTCGAGGCCGTCGATGACCTTCTGCACCTCGGATCGCAGCTCGTCCTGGTCGACCGACTCGTCGGTCGTGATGGAGAACGTGGTCGCACCGCCGCCGCCGAAGAGGGCGGCGAGGGCGGCACCCGTGCCGCCGCCGCTGGAACCGACCGAGACCTGCACGGTCTCGATGCCCTCGACGCCCTCGAGCGCCTGCTCGAGCTGCTTCGCCGCGGCGTCCTTCGCCGTGAGGCTCGTGCCGGCGGGGAGCGTCTGGCGCAGCGACAGGGTGTTCTGACCCGAGTCGCCGACGAAGTTCGTGGGCACGATGGGCACGAGCGCGAGCGTGCCGACGAGCACGAGCACGGCGGCGATGATCGTGACGCCGGGGCGCGCGAGCGTCCACCGGATGACGGGCAGATAGGCCTTCTGCAGCGCCGTGGGCCGTTCGAGCTCGTCGACCGGATGCGCCGGGTCGGCATCCGCCGCGTCGTGCGCGTGGTGAGGCTTCGCCTTGAGGAACCAGTAGGCGAGCACGGGCACGATGGTGAGCGCCACGAGCAGCGAGGCCGCGAGCGCGATCGTGACCGTGAGCGCGAACGGGCGGAACAGCTCGCCCGTGACGTCGCCGACGAGCGCGATGGGGAGGAAGACGGCGACCGTCGTGACCGTCGACGCGGTGATCGCCGTGGCGACCTCCTTGACTCCCGTGAGGATCGCCTGCCGCTTGTCCTCGCCGAGGCCGAGGTGGCGCTTGATGTTCTCGATGACGACGATCGAATCGTCGACGACGCGGCCGATCGCGATCGTGAGCGCGCCGAGGGTCAGCACGTTGAGCGAGTACCCCGTGGTGAGCATCGCGAGGAACGTGATGAGCACCGAGATGGGGATCGAGATCGCCGCGACGAGGGTCGAGCGGATCGAGAGCAGGAAGACGAAGATCACGATGACCGCGAATCCGAGGCCGAGGAGACCCTCCGTCGCGAGGGACTCGATGGAGCGCTCGATGAAGGGAGCCTGGTCGAACACGATCGTGAACTCGGTGTCGCCGCCGAGCTGCGCGGCGAGGTCGTCGAGCTGCGCGAGCACGTCGTGCGAGACGTCGACGGTGTTGCCCGCGGGGGTCTTCGTGACGGCGATCGTGAGCGACGGATCGCCGTTGACGCGCGAGATGCCCTGGATGGGGTTGTCGACGATCGCGACGGCCGCGACGTCGCCGATCGTCACGGGCCCTGAGCCCCCGAGCAGCGGGAGGGTCTCGAGCGCCTCGGCCGACTCGATCTTCTCGCCCGCCTGCACGGTGAGCGTGTAGTCGCCGTCGTCGACCGTGCCGGCCGCGAGCAGGTTGCCGTTGGCCTTGAGCGCGTCGCGGATCGACTGCGTGGTCACGCCGTTCTCGGCGAGGGAGGCGATGTCGGGCGTGATGGTGATGCGCTGGCCGGTCGCGCCGTAGATCGTGGCGGCGCTCACCCCGGCGGTCTGCTCGAGAGCCGGCTTCGTGAGCGACTCGAGGCGCGAGGCGAGCTCGGCGGTGTCGAGGTCGCTCGTGACCGCGATCTGCAGGATGGGGAAGTCGCCGATCGAGAACGTCACGACCTGAGGGTCGACGCCGCTCGGCAGCTGGCTCGCGATGCGCCCGACCGCGAGCTCGACCTTCTGCTCGGCGCGCGTGAGGTCGGTGCCGTAGGTGAAGCTCGCCTGCACCGTGGAGAGTCCCGAGGAGCTCGTCGCCGAGGTGGAGTCGAGTCCTTCGACCCCCTGGATGGCGGTCTCGATGGGGGTCGACACGTCGTTCTCGACGACGTCGGGGCTCGCACCGGGGTAGCTCGTGACGATCGTGACGTTGGGGAGGGTGAGCGAGGGGAACAGCTCGAGCTTGAGCGCGGTGAGCGCGTAGCCGCCGAAGAGCGCCACGACGATCGTGAGCAGGGCGATGAGCGCGCGATTGCGCAGGCTGAACACGGAGAGCAGAGACACGGTTCCCCCGGATGCTGTGGTGCTGCGGACGCCGCGGATGCGGCTCGGGTAGGCGCACGGCACCGTGCCCTGGCCTCAGTATCCCAGCCGGGCGGGGGCCTTAACCTCCAATCCCCTGTGGGGGTGGGACCGCGAGGTCACACCACGTGCGCGAGGTTCGCATCGTCGAGGCGGATGCCGCGGCGCGCGACGGAGTGCCACGCCGCCGCGAGCGCGTCGACCCCGCGGTCGAGCTGGTCGGCCGGCATGCCGAAGGGGATGCGCAGGAAGCGCTCGAAGACGCCGTCGAGCCCGAAGCGGGGGCCGGCGCCGATGACGAGTCCCTCGGTGCGGGCGGCGAGTGCGAGCTGCGAGCTGACGGGCGCGCCGAGGTTGACCCACGCGACGATCCCGCCCTCGACGTGCGGCATCCGCCACTCGGGGAGCTGCTGACGGATGCGCTTCGCGAGGTGGTCGCGGCCCTGGCGCAGGTAGGCGCGGCGACCCGCGAGGATCTGCTCGTAGTCGGGCACGAGCTCGGCGACGACGAGCTGGTCGAGGATCGGCGTGCCGAGGTCGCTCGCGAAGCGCACACGCGCGAGGCGCTGGATGAGCTCGCGCTCGGCACGGATCCAGCCGAGGCGCAGGCCGCCCCAGATCGACTTGCCGACGGAGCCGAGCACGACGACGTTGGGCGCGATGGGGAACGGCGCGGGGCGTGGCTGGCCGTCGAGTCCGAGGCCGGTCATGGTCTCGTCGATCACGAGCGTCGTGCCCTCCCGCGTGGCGAGCTCGAGCACGCGGGCGCGCAGGGCGTCGTCCATCGTGCGGCCCGTGGGGTTCTGGAACTCGGGCATGAGGTAGGCGACGGTGGGGCTCGTGCGCTGGAAGGCCTGCTCGAGCCCGGCCTCGTCCCACCCCGCGTCGGTCGTGACGGCGACGGGGACGAGCCGGGCACCGGCCGCCTTGAGCGCGTCGAAGGCGTGCGGGTAGCCCGGCGATTCGACGATCGCGCGATCGCCGCGCGCGAGCAGGGTGCGGGCGACGAGGTGGATGGCCGACTGGGCCCCGACGGTGATCATGAGCTGCTCGGGGTCGGTCGGCACCCCCCGCTCGGTGTAGCGGTCGGCGATCGCGCGCCGCAGCACGAGCAGCCCGAAGGGGTCGAAGCCGGTATCGCTCAGGAAGCTCGGCAGGCGCGCCGCGGCGGCGGTCGCGGCCTCCGCGACGGCGGGCAGCGCGGGCAGCGAGGCCTTCGAGAAGTCGAGCGGCGCGTCGACCAGCAGGTCGACGTCGATCGAGGTGTCCTGCGGGAGGCGGGCGGTGCTGCCCGATCCGCGCACGCTCTCGAGGTACCCGGTCTCGCGCAGCTCGGCGTAGGCGGCCGACACCGTGGTGCGGCTGAGCCCGAGATGGGAGGCGAGCTCCCGCTCGGCGGGCAGGCGCGTGCCGAGCGGAATGCGGCCGTCCAGCACGAGCAGGCGGATGCGGTCGGCGAGCGCCTGGTAGGCCGGCCCGCTCGAGCCGCGCCAATCCACCATGAGCAAGGCCAATGCACGGGCCGACAGCGTGTTCATGCGGCCAGTGTAGTCAGATTGGCTTCTTGTTCAAGGGCCAATCTGGGACTGTGATGGTCATCGTGACCCCGAACCTCATCTGGACCCGGCGCATCGCGCAACTGCTCGTCGGGCTCTTCCTCTATGGCGTCGCGATCGCCGCCATGGTGCGCGCGGGTATCGGCGTGGGTCCGTGGGACGTGCTCACCCAGGGCATCGTCGCGCAGACGGGAATCGGGTTCGGCGTCGTGGTCGTCGCCGTCGGCGCCGTCGTGCTGCTGCTGTGGATCCCCCTCCGCCAGAAGCCCGGCGTGGGAACGGTGCTCAACATCCTGCTCATCGGCCCCTCGGCCGACATCGGCCTCGCCCTCATCCCGCAGCAGCACGAGTGGTGGCTGCAGGGCCTCGTCTTCGCGGGCGGTCTCGTGCTGCTCGCGATCGCGACCGGCCTCTACGTGGGAGCGCGCCTGGGACCCGGGCCGCGGGACGGGCTCATGACGGGCATCCACGCCCGCTGGGGCTGGCCCATCTGGGCCGTGCGTACCGGCATCGAGGTCACCGTGCTCGTGGTCGGCTGGCTGCTCGGCGGCCAGGTCGGCGTCGGGACCGTCGCGTTCGCCCTCCTGATCGGCCCGCTGGTGGGCGTGACCCTCCCGTTCTTCCGCGTTCCCGAGGCGACGCCCCGACGCCCGCTCGCCGACACCGCGCCTGCAGGGGAGGTGATCGCATGACGCTCCTCCTGCTCGCGCTCGCAGCGCTCGCCCTGTGGGGTGCAGCTGCGACGGTCGTCGCCGTCGTCCGCAACGGACGCGGCGCGCGCGTTCCGCGCTGAGACGACGCCCCCGCATCCGGGTGAAGACGGATGCGCGGGCGCACTCGGCCTACAGGTTCGCCTCCGCGTAGACGCGGAGGGCGTCGCGCACGAGGGTCGCACCCTGCTCGCCGCCGTAGTTGGCGGCGAAGCGCGGGTCGGCGACGTACATGTCGCCGAGGCTCGTCACGTACTCCTTCACCGCCCCGGGCGTACCCGGGATGCCGGCCAGCCACGCGACGTGGCGACGCGCGAGCTCCTGGGCCCGCTCGGACTCCGGCGCGATGCCGTCCTCCGCAGCGGCGATCCAGTCGGCTCCGAGCCGGGCGCTCAGCTGCTGCCAGTCACCTCGCTCGGCGTCGCTCAGCCCGCGCCACCAGGCATCGGACCTCGCGTACGCGTCGGCGCCCCAGCGCTCCTCGACCTCGTCCTTGTACTGCGTGTGATCGAAGCCGTCGAACATGCTCTCTGCCATCGGTTCCTCACCTCCCCTCAGGCTCTCGATGGTGGCCTCGACGCTCGCGAGCTGCCGCGCGAGGCGGTCCTGCTCCTGCCGCAGCCACTCGCGATGCTCCCGCAGGGCGTGCACGTCGTCCGTGCGCCCCTCGAGCACGCGGGCGATCGCGGGGAGGCCGAGCCCGAGCTCGCGCAGCAGCAGCACGCGCTGCAGGCGCACGAGCGCCTCCGCGTCGTAGCGGCGGATGCCGCCGGCGCCGATGCTGCTCGGCCGCACGAGGCCGATGTCGTCGTAGTGCCGCAGGGTTCGGCTCGTGATGCCCGCGAGCCGGGCGACCTCCTGGATCGTGCGCTCCATCCGCTCCTCCTTCCGCGTAGCTCGACCGTAGGCGTTGACGCTGCGTCAACCGCAAGGGCCGAGTCGACATTCCTCTTGCGAACGCCCGGGACGCGATATATCGTGACTTCTCGACAGACGCGATATATCTCGATTTTCGAGGTGAGGAGGAGCCGCCCATGGCTCAGGAGAAGTGGCTCGTCGACGGCCCCAAGGTCATCGACCTCGAGAATGTCCGCCGGCTCAAGGTGAGCCTCGTCGGCGGCCACGTCGACGTGGTCGGCCACGACGAGCCGGGCGTGCGTGTGGAGGTGCACTCCGTGAAGGGCCGCGACCTCCTCGTGCGGCTCGACGGCGACCGACTGGAGATCGACCACCCGCAGCTGCGCTGGGACAACTGGATCGACGCCTTCAAGAGCTTCGGGTCCTCGATCAAGGCCGAGGTGAGCCTGCTCGTGCCGCGCGACATCGCCCTCACGCTCGGCGTCGTCTCCGCCGACGCGCTCGTCGCGGGCCTCGAGACGGATGCGCTGCTCAACACGGTCTCGGGCGATCTCGTCGCCGACGGCCTGAGCGGCAAGCTGACCGCCAACTCGGTGAGCGGCGAGGTCACGGCGCGCGACCACGCGGGGCCCGTGGGCATCAACACGGTCTCGGGCGACGTCATCGCATCCGGCGCCATCACGCGCTTCGACGTCGACGGCGTCTCGAGCGAGGTCATGCTCGACGCGACCGGCATCCCCGACACCGTGCACGTCAACACGGTCTCCGGCCCCGTGACGGCGCGGTTCGAGCCCGACGCTCCCGCGAGCATCACGGTGCAGACGGTCGGCGGCAAGCTGCAGCTCGACGCCACGAGCATCAGCGTCGTGAAGGGCCGCTACACCGCCCGCCACGGCGAGCTCGACGGACAGTGGACCGACGTCCGCATCAACACCGTCGGCGGCGACGTCAGCATCCTGCACGCGGTGCGCGCATGACCCCGCCCGTCTTCGCCCACGGCCACCTGCGGCTCTATCTGCTGAGCCTCCTCGACGAGCGGCCGCAGCACGGCTACGAGCTCATCCAGTCGCTCGGCGAGCGCTTCGGCGGCACCTACGTGCCGAGCGCCGGCACCATCTACCCGCGCCTCGGCAAGCTGCAGGAGGAGGGTCTCGTCACGAAGGAATCCGACGGCCGGCGCACCGTCTACGCGATCACGGATGCCGGACGCGCCGAGCTCGCCTCGCGTCAGGACGAGCTCGCCGAGATCGAGACGGACGTCACCGACTCCGTGCGGCGGCTCGCCGACGAGGTGCGCAGCTCGGTCGACGAGGCGATGCGCTCGCTCAAGGCCGACCTCGCCTCCGCCGCCCGCGAGGCCCGCGAGGCCACGAGCGGCGTGCGGATCGACCCCGCGCCCGACGCCCGCGTCGACAGCCGTCGGCGTCTCCACGAGGCCGACGCCGCGCTCACGGCGTTCCGCGCCGAGCTGCGCAGCGAGCTGCGCTCTCATGTCGCGAGCGGCAGGACGCTGGGGGAGGACGCGCTCGAGCTCGTCACGCGTCGGCTCGACGAGGTGCGGCGCGAGGTCACGGCGGCGCTGCGGCGCTGACGGACGGCGGACGGATGCCGGGCGTGCCGATCGACACGCTCTCGCTCACCGCCGCCCGAGTGACTCAGCCCGCCGCGAAGGCGACCGGGATGTAGAGGTCCTGAACGCGGTCGCCGATCGCGGTGTGATCGTTGCGCGTGAAGATCGCGCAGCGCTGAGCGGTGCAGTCGTAGCCCTCGCCGACGGGGTCGACGACCTCGAGGTACGCGGTGAAGGTACCCGTGGCGACGTCGTCGAAGGCGCGGGCGCCGAAGAGCTTCCACGCCCAGTCGTCGTTGATCCAGTTGCTCGGGGCCCACTGGATCTCGCCCGAGTCCTGCGCGGAGCCGTCGGTCTCCTGGTCGGGCACGCCCCCGAGGCACGGCCCCGGACGCTCGCCCGGCTCCGGGATCACGCAGATGGCGACGTAGATGCCCTGGCCCGCGTCGTAGCCGGTTCCGCTCACGACGACGTGCTCGCCGACCTCGAGAGCCGAGGTGTCGACGGCGCCCCCAGCATCCGGCGCGACGACCGAGAGCTCCCGCTCCCGCCCGTCGTCGCCCGTCGCGCGCACGGTCGTCGGCCACTCGTCGACGGGGGCCTCCTGATTCGAGGCGCCGCCGTCCTCGTGCAGCAGGATCGGCAGGCCGAGGATCGCCGCGGGGAGAACGACGAGGGCGATCGCGCCCGCGATCCAGGGCCACCGGCGCGGCCGTCGGGTATTGGTCACCGGACGATCATAGGAGCGCGCGGCTGAGCGCATCCCGCGTCGCCGGCCGCCGCCCTCGCGCAGGGGACCTGGGGCAGCCTTTTCCCCGGTCACGAGGCGGATGACGAGGACTCAGCAACTCCCCATTGACGCGCGCCGCCGGAGGCGTAGAGTTGCCCGCCGTGACTGCTGAGGGCGAGACCGCCCCATCCGACGACGCGCCGAGATCCGCCAAGAACTGGATCATCGGCGACCCGCTTCCCACCTCGACCCTCGAGGGCCAACTGCTGCCCAAGCACCTGGCGCTGCCGATCTTCGCGAGCGACCCGCTCTCGTCGGTGGCCTACGCGCCCCAAGAGCTGCTCATGATCCTGCTGCTCGGCGGATCGAGCCTCGTGCTGCTCGGACCGTGGATCGCCGCGTGCGTGGTCGTGCTGCTCGTGGTCGTCGTCGCGTCGTACCGCCAGCTCATCAGGGCCTATCCGTCGGGCGGCGGCGACTACGAGGTCGCCTCCCGCAACCTCGGCGAGAAGGCGGGGGTCGTCGTGGCCGCCGCACTGCTCGTCGACTACATCCTCACGGTCGCCGTCTCGGTCGCCTCGGGTGTCGACAACATCATCTCGGCCATCCCCTCCCTCAACCCGTGGCGGGTCGAGCTCGCGGTCGGGTTCGTCGTGCTCCTCGCGGCGATCAACCTGCGCGGGGTGCGCGAGGCGTCGAAGGCCTTCGCCGTCCCGACCTACCTCTTCATCGGCTCGATCGGCCTGATGGTCGCGACCGCCCTCATCCGCATGCTGATGGGCGACGCCCCCGTCGCCGAGAGCGCCGAGTTCGCGGTGCGCGCGCACGAGCTCACTCAGGCCGCGTTCGTGCTCCTCCTGCTGCGGTCGTTCGCGAGCGGATGCGCCGCCCTCACGGGCGTCGAGGCCATCTCGAACGGCGTCCCCGCGTTCCGCCGCCCCAAGATCCAGAACGCGCAGCGAACGCTCGTCGCGATGGGCGCGATCGCGATCGTGCTGTTCTCGGGGCTCACGGCCGTCGCGCTCGTGGCCGGCGTGCAGTACTCCGAGAACCCGTGCGACCTGATCGGCTGGGAGCAGTGCGCCACCGACCCGCAACGCAGTCTCATCGCGCAGCTCGCCGCCGCGACCTTCGGAGACAACAGCGTGCTGTTCTTCGTCGTGCAGGCCGCCACCGCGGCGGTCCTCCTGCTCGCGGCCAACACGGCCTTCAACGGCTTCCCGCTGCTCGGCTCCGTGCTCGCGAAGGACGGCTACGCGCCGCGCGCCCTCGCGACCCGCGGCGACCGCCTCATCTACTCGAACGGCGTGCTCGCCCTGTCGGCCGTCGCGGTGGTGCTGCTCGTGGGCGCGCAGGCGAACGTGACCGTGCTCATCCAGCTCTACATCATCGGCGTGTTCATCTCGTTCACGCTCGGCCAGCTCGGGATGGTGAGGCACTGGATGAGGACCCTGCGGGCGCGGAGAGAGCCCGCAGCCGCCGTCTGGCGCGGTCTGCTCATCAACGCGCTCGGCGCGCTCATGACGGCCTCGGTGCTCGTCATCGTGACGGTCACCAAGTTCACCCACGGCGCCTGGATCGTCTTCGTCGTCATGATCGTGCTCATCACGCTCATGATCGGCGTCAACCGCTACTACCGTGATGTCGACCGCGAGATCGCGGCGGATGCGACGACCGTGTTCGGCGCATCCGGTGACCACGCGATCGTGCTGGTCGGCCGGATGTCGAAGCCCGTGCTCAAGGCCCTCGACTACGCGATCGCGGCGCGGCACGCGTCGATCGAGGCCGTGCACGCGTCGATCGACGACGAGGCGAGCGAGGAGCTCGAGCGCCGCTGGCGGGAGTTCCACATCCAGGTGCCGCTGCGCATCATCGCCTCGCCCTACCGCGACATCTCGATGCCCCTCATCAAGTACATCAAGCAGCACCGGGAGCAGCACGGCGCCGAGGTCGTGACGGTCTACCTGCCGGAGTACATCGTGGGGCACTGGTGGGAGAACGCCCTCCACAACCACAAGGCGCGCCGCATCCGCCGCAAGCTCATGCTCGTGCACGGCGTCGTCGTGGCTCTCGTGCCGTGGCTGCTGGACTCCTCCGACCTGATCTACGGGCGCCGGTCGCGCCCGCTCCCCGGTCAGGATCGGCGAGGCGAGCCGGTGCGCCCACCCGTGCGCGCGCCGCAGCAGCCGCGCGCGTCCCGCCGCTAGCGGCGGGGGTCGATGACGACCTTGCCCGCCGTGCCGCGCGCGGCGACCTCGAAGGCCTCCGTCGCATCCTCGAGGCCGTACACCGCCGAGACGATCTCGTGCCCCGGGAGCCCTCCCTCGGCCGCGATCGCGATCGCCGTGTCGATGTCGGCTGCCGTGTAGTTCGCGCAGCCCTGCACCCGCAGCTCCCAGTCCTGGATCGTCGGCAACGGGACGATGCCGTCGCGCGGCGGCACCCCGACGATGAGCAGGGTGCCGGCTCGCCGCAGCGCGCTCATCGCCTGCCGGATCGAGGACTCGGCCCCGACGCAGTCGAAGACCACGTCGGCGGTGCCGTCGAGGGCCCGAGCCGCCGCGGCGGCGAACTCCGGGTCGAAGGCGTCCACCGCGTGATCCGCACCGAAGCGCAGGGCCCGCTCCCGCTTGCTCGGCTCGGGATCGGAGACGACGACCACCGCGGCGCCCGCGCGTCGCGCGGCGATCACCGAGAAGAGCCCGATCGTGCCCGCGCCGATGACCAGCACGCGCGCCCCCGTCAGGTCGCCCGCGATCCGCGCCGCGTGCACGGGTGTCGCGAGGCACTCCACGAGCACGCCGTCGATGTCGCTCACGGCGTCGGGGAGCGGGAAGACGTTGCCTGCCGGGGCCAGCACGTAGGGCGCCATGCCCCCGGGTCGCGCGCCCGAGGGGTCGCATCCGATCCAGGCGAGCGTCTGGCAAGCGTTGGTGCGACCGGCGACGCAGTTGACGCATGTGCCGCACTCGACGTTGGGCTTCACGACGACGCGCGCGCCGACGAGCGACGCGTGCTCGGGCGACCCGGCCGCGTCGACGACGCCGATGAGCTCGTGCCCGGGCAGGTAGGGGGGCGGCAGGAGCGGATGATGCCCCGCGACCGCGTGCGTGTCGGATCCGCAGATGCCCGCGTAGCTCACCGCCACGCGCACCTCGCCCGGGCCGGGCTCCGGTACCTCTCGGTCGGCCACCGTGACCTCGCCGAGGCCGGCGACCAGGACCTGTCGCATCGTCGCGGTCATGTCTGCGCTCCTGTCGTCGGTTAAACGATATCCCGGTCGCGCGCGACCGGGAGGACCGGCGGCTTGTCTTCGCCCGCGGATGAGCTCTAGCATGACGGTAAATCGAAATACCTGCAAGGGGAGGACCAGCCATGCGCTCGCTCGAGACGACCGCCGACATCACGGTGATCGGAGGAGGGCTCGCGGGCACCTGCGCCGCGATCGCCGCGGCGAGGCTCGGCCGCACCGTCAACCTCGTCGGCAACCGGCCGATGCTCGGCGGCAACGCCTCGAGCGAGATCCGGGTGTGGGTGTGCGGAGCGACCGCCCAGGGCGGCCAGAAGTTCGCGCGCGAGGCCGGCATCATGGGCGAGCTCTGGCTCGAGAACCTCTACCGCAACCCCGAGGGCAACCCCTACTACTGGGACCAGGTGCTGCTCGACGCCGTGCGCGCGGAGCCGAACATCACCCTGTGGCTCAACACCGACGTGCGCGAGCTGGAGATGACCGACGAGGAGACCCCGCGCATCGCCTCGGCGACCGGATGGCAGCTGGGCTCCGAGACCGTCGTGCGCTTCGAGAGCACCGTCTTCGTCGACGCGACCGGCGACGGCCTCGTCGGCTTCCTGGCCGACGCCGAGTTCCGGCTCGGGCGCGAGGCGCGGGAGGAGTTCGACGAGGAGTGGGCCCCCGAGGCAGGCGACGACGACTCGCTCGGGAGCACGATGCTGCTGTACACGAAGGACACGGGACGCCCCGTGAAGTTCGTGCCGCCGTCGATCGCGATCGACATCACCCAGACCCCGATCGTCGCCCACCGGCCGCTCCGCGTCGACGCGAGCGGCTGCTGGTACTGGTGGATCGAGTACGGCGGCCACCTCGACGTGGTGCACGAGAACGAGGCCATCCGCGACGAGCTGTGGGGCGTCATCTACGGCATCTGGGACCACATCAAGAACTCGGGCGAGTTCGATGCCGACACCTACACCCTCGAGTGGGCGGGATCGGTGCCCGGCAAGCGCGAGTACCGGCGACTCGTCGGCGACTACACGCTCACGCAGAACGACATCATGGGGCAGACCCGCTTCGACGACGCCGTCGCCTACGGCGGCTGGTCGATCGACCTGCACGCGCGCGGCGGCGTCTACCACGCGGGCGCTCCCGCGAAGAACCTGTTCGGCTACGGCACCTACGACATCCCGTACCGCACGCTCTACTCGCGCAACGTCCCGAACCTCATGATGGCGGGGCGGGACATCTCCGCCTCGCACGTCGCCTTCGGATCGATCCGCGTCATGGCGACCTGCGCGATCATCGGCGAGGCAGCCGGGACGGGCGCCGCGCTCGCGGTCGAGCTCGGCCTCACCCCGCGCGAGGTCGGCCAGCGCGCGCTTCCGGAGCTGCGGCGCACGCTCCTGCGACAGGATGCCGCGCTCCAGGGCGTCGTGTGGGACGACCCGCGCGACCTCGCGCTCTCGGCGAGCGCGACCGCCTCGACGACGCTGCGCACCCTCAGCTACGACGACGAGGAGGCGCAGCCGCATCCGCTCGCCGAGCGCGACGTCGCCATCGTGCTCCCGGCCGACCCGGAGATCTCGGGGCTGTCCCTGCTGCTCGAGGCGGCATCCGCCACGACCCTCGCCGTCGAGCTGTGGGAGACGGCGGGCGGCCAGAACTACCTGCCCGTCGACCCCGTCGACTCCGCCGTCGTCGAGGTGCCCGCAGGGCGCGGCTGGGTGGCGCTGCCGTTCGCCCACACCCCCGCGTCCGCGCGGAACGTCGTCCTCGTCGTGAGGAAGGCCGCCCAGGTCAGCCTGCTCACGGGCGGCCGCCGCGCGGCGTACGGCGTGCTCGCGCTCGTCGAGCGGGAGCCCCGCGTGCTGCGCGCCGACGGCAAGCCGCAGGCGAACGCGTGGGATGCCGACCCTCTCCGCCGCCGAGGCGTCCACCTCCGCGTCGACCGCGACACGCTCGCCTACGACGCGGGCAAGGTCATCGGCGGCTACGCGAGGCCGTTCGGCGGCCCGCAGCTGTGGAGCTCGGAGCGCCTGCGCGACGGCGTCGAGGAGTGGGTGCAGCTCGAGTGGACCCGACCGCAGACCGTCGCGCGCGTCGACGCGCTCTTCAACGACGACCCCGACGAGCACCTCAACAACCTGCACCGCGACCCGAAGCCGTTCGACGTCATGCCCGAGCTCGTGCGCGACTACCGCATCGAGGGTCGCGTCGACGGCGCCTGGCGCACGCTCGCCGAGGTCGAGGCCAACCACCTCCGCCGCCGCGTGCACGAGCTCGAGGAGCCGGCGCTCCTCGACGCGCTGCGCCTCGTCGTCGTGCGCACCAACGGTGCGGACACCGCGAACGTCGTGTCGCTGCGGGCCTACGGACCGGACGGCCGCTGACGCGTCAGCTCGTCGTGTGCGGTCCCGGGATCTCGCCGGAGCCGCGCACGATGAGCGTCGTCGGCACCGTGAGCGTCTCGAGCTCGAGCGGGGTGCGCGCCATGCGCGCCAGCAGCCGCTCGGCGGCGAGCTCGCCCATCCGTCGCGGGTCCTGTGCCACGACCGTGACGCCCGGGTCGATGAGGTCGAGCAGCGCGACGTCGTCGAAGCCCACGAGGGCGATCTCGTGCTGCCTCCCGCGCTCATGAAGGGCGCGGAGCGCTCCCACGACCATCCGGTTGTGAGCGGCGAAGATCGCGGTCGGGGGGTCGTCGTCGTCGACCATGCGCAGCACGACCTCCCTGGCCCCCGCCTCCTTGCGGACGCCCGTGAGATCCCGCGCCTCGGAGCGCGGCACGCCCCACGCGTCGAGCTCGTCGAAGAAGCCGCGGCGCCGCTCGCGCAGCGTCCAGATGCGCTGATCGCCGCCGATGTACGCGAGCCGGCGGTGGCCGTGCTCGAGGAGGTGCCGCGTCGCCATCCGGGCGCCGTCGTAATTGCTCGAGACGACCGAGTCGAACGCGACCGACACCGCGGGGCGGTCGACGAAGACGATCGCCGTGCCGCGCGCCGCCTCGGCCGAGAGGTAGGCCTGATCACGCGAGACCGTCGTGAGGATGAGGCCGTCGACGCGCCGCCGCACGAACTCCTTGACGACGCTCTGCTCGCGGTCGGGGTCCTCCTCGAAGCTCTGCGCGAGCACGACGATCGAGTGCCGCCGCATGACCGACTCGACGCCGCGGTGGATCGCGGCGGAGAAGGGGTTGTCGACGCTCTCGAGCATGAGCCCGATGGCGTTGGTGCGCGACCCGGTGCGGCGCAGGCCCCCCGCGTAGACGTTGAGCTCGTAGTTGAGCCGTGCCGCCGCAGAGCGCACCCGCTCGGTCGTCTCGGCCGACACGTTCGGCTCGCCGTTGAGCACGCGGGAGACCGTCTTGACACCGACGCCGGCGAGCGCCGCGACGTCGCGCATCGTCGCGTGCTGAGGTGCGGGTGGCAGTGCGGGCATCGGCGTCCGTTCAGTCTCGAAGTACGCTTTCCCAGGTCGGCGGCTGGGCGCCGGCCCGGGCGACGGTCATCACGGCTGCGCGCTGAGCCAGCGTCGCGAGAGCGGAGGTCCGCTCCTCCGGCAGTTCGCCGGAGATGAGCGCTTCGACCAGCCGCCAACGCGCCACGCCGGCGATGAGAGCCGACATGAAGGCGTCACCAGCGCCGATGGTATCCACTACGCGCGTGGGCGTGCCCTTCTGCTCCACTCGATGACGGGGTGTCGTGAGGACGCACCCGTCGGCTCCTCGGGTGAGAGCGACGAGTCGCGCGCCGAGAGAGAGCCCCCATTCGGCGACATCGTCCTCGCTCGCGCCCGCGAGCAGCCAGTCCGCGTCCTCCGCCGAGAGCTTCAGGATGTGCGCGTTGCGGGCGAATCGCTCCACCCGCTGCAGGGTCTCTGCGCGATCCGAGGTGATCGCGGGCCGCACGTTCGGATCGAAGCTGCGCAGGATCCCGGCGCCCGCCCGCGCGAAGAGCTCGAGCACGTGCGACGCACCCGGCTCGATCGCGGCCGCGACGGAACCCGTGTGGACGGCGATCGCCGAATCCGGCACGCGCGCTCCGGCGGGGATGTCCCAGTGCAGGTCGAACTCGTACGTGGCCGAGCCGTCGTCGGCCAGGCGCGCGAGCGCCGTCGAGGTCGAGGCGCCGGGTGTGACCGAGCCCGGGGCGAGCTCGACGCCCGCCGCGTCGAGATGCTCGGCGATGAGACGACCGTCGTCGTCGTCTCCGAACGCCGTGAGGAGCGTCGTCGGCAGCCCCAGGCGAGCCGTGCCGAACGCGACGTTCATGGGGCTGCCGCCCGGCATCCGCCGCGTCACGCCGTCGAGGCCGACGGCGACGTCGACGAGCGCCTCGCCGACGACGAATACCGCGCCGGACGGGTCCGCCCGCGCCCCCCGTTGATCATGCATCCGGCCGCTACCTCCGCTCGAGGTCGGAGGTGAGGATCGCGAGCGGGCCCTCCTGCTCCAGGAGGTCGGCGGCGTGCGTGAAGTCGCGCACGAACTCGGGCGAGTCGAGGAAGGGCCGCAGCGCCGGGATGCGCTCGAGGAAGTCGCGCGGCGAGCGCACGGCCGCCGAGATGAGCAGGTTCTCGGAGGCGTCGTCCATCGTGAAGCGCCCCGCGGCCACCGCGCGGCACCATCCGCGCCAGCTCGCCACGACGGAGGCGCCGACCGGGCACGCCGCCCCCGCCGCGACGCGGTCGAGCAGCACGGGCACGAGGAACTTCGGGATGCGGTTGGACGCGTCCACCGCGAGGCGCGCGAGGGTGTCGCGCACCTGCGGATTGCCGAAGCGCACGAACAGCTCGTCGATGTAGGCCGGCAGGTCGAAGCCCGTCGGCACCTCGAGCGTCGGCACGGCCTCCTGCTCCATGTATGCGCGCAGGTACGCCGCGAGCCGGGGGTCGGCCACCGCCTCGTGCACGTGCTCGTAGCCGAGCAGCTGGCCGATGTAGGCGAGCGCCTGATGCGAGGCGTTGAGGAGGCGCAGCTTGATGGCCTCGTAGGGCTCGATGTCGTCGACCAGGTCGGCGCCCACGTGCTCCCACGAAGGCCTGCCCTGGGGGAAGACGTCCTCGATGACCCACTGGGCGAAGGGCTCGCTCGCGACGGGCCACGCGTCGTGCACGCCGAGCTCGGCCTCGACGCGGTCGATGTCGGCCTGCGTCGTCACGGGCGTGATGCGGTCCACCATGGTCGACGGGAATGCGACGGACGCGGCGATCCAGTCCGCGAGCTCGGGGTCCACGAGGCGTGCGACGCCCTCGACGCTGCCCCGCGCCACGGCGCCGTTGCCCTGGATGTTGTCGCACGAGAGCACCGTGAACGGGGAGATCCCGCGTGCGCGCCGCTCGCGCAGCGCCGCGACGATCCACCCGAACGCCGTGCGCGGCGTGGCGAGGCCCCCCGCCACCTCCTCGACCACGAGCGGATCGTGCTCGGGCAGGCGGCCGGTCGTCGGGTCGAAGACGTAGCCGCCCTCGGTGACGGTGAGGGAGACGATGCGGGTCTCGGGCGCGACGAGGCGCGCGAGGAGCTGCTCGGGCTGCTCCGGCACGAACAGGTACTCGCGGATCGAGCCGATCACCGCGAAGTCGTTCGAGCCGTCGGGCTGACGCAGGGCGAGCGTGTACAGCCCGTCCTGCCCGCCGAGCGCGTCGCGCATCCCCGCGTCGCGCTCGAGCAGGCCGACCCCCGAGATCGCCCACTCCCGCGCGAGCCCCGCGTTCATCAGGCGGTCGAGGTACATCGCCTGGTGAGAGCGGTGGAAGTTGCCCACGCCGAAGTGGACGATCCCGATGCCGAGGTCGTCGTCGAGGTAGAGCGGCAGGCCGACGCCGGCGGGGAGCCCGCCGAGCGTGTCCTTGCCGAGCTGCTTCATTCCCGCATCAGCCCTTCAGGTTGAGGTGGATGAGCACGCGCGCGCCCGCGTCGGGGGTCGCCCCGAGCACGCGCATGCGCAGCCAGTTGCCGAAGCGGTCGATCGGCAGGTCGACGAGCGACTCGTCGGCGGCCAGGGTCGCCTCGGCGCGCGGGCGCCAGTTGACGCCGTCGGGCGAGACCTCGGCGATGAGAGTGAGGTCGGGGTGCTCCCCCTCGGCCTGGACGAAGAAGAGCCCCTCGGTGGCCCAGCCCGCCTCGAAGGCAAGGGTCGCGTACTCGTCCGAGATCCGGACGCGGCGCGCGAGGACGGAGGTGTTGGTCGTGTGCATCGTGATGTCTCTCAGAGGTAGGTGGACGGCCGGGTCACTCGGTCGAGTAGCAGACGGAGTCGATGTAGAGGTTCACCGGGCGGTTCGTGTCCGTCTCGATGAAGAACACCGGGTTGATGAGGTTGTCGATCGACGCGTAGCGGTCGGCGAGGGTCGGCGAGATGCCGCGCATGTCGAACACCTGGTCCATGCTCTGGAACTCGACGTACTCGCGCTTCTCGACGTCGACCTTGAGGCGCATGTAGAGCCAGTTGAGCTTGTCGGGGCTCTCGTTGTAGAGCAGATCCTGCTCGCCGCCCGGCACCCACTGGTATCCGTCGGCCGAGCCGTCGGCGAAGCGGCGGCCGTACCACTGGTTGTCGATGCCCGGGATGCACCAGCCGTCCTCGATGCCGAAGTTCCAGTCGGCGGTCGTGACACCCTCGGCGACCTTGTAGTACTGCCACTTCTTCACGAGCTCGCCGTCGAGCGAGTTCACGTAGCGCACGCCCGGCATGTAGCGGTACTCGGAGTCCTGCACGTCGAAGAAGAACCCGATGGCGCGGATGTCCTCCTCGCCCTTGCCCACGCGATCCTGCGTGACGGTGTACGAGTACCACGCCTCGACCTGGATGTAGCGGGGGTCGTCCCACTTCGAGAGGCGCTTGATGGCGCAGCCCATCGAGCCGGGGGCCGGGGGCTCCGTCGCGGGGCCCGCGTTCGCCGCGGTCGTGAGCTTGAGCGAGTAGGTGCCGTCCATCGAGCCGTGCGACGCCGCGAAGCGCATCGACGCGGAGCTCAGCTGGATGGGCGCCCAGCTGGAGAGGTCGACGACGCTCTCGAACGACTCGTAGTCCTCCTCGACGTAGTTCGGCGTGAGGTCCATCCAGCCGTTGTAGCCCTTGTCGAAGTCGTCATAGCAGATGACGTTCTCGAGTGGCTTGAACCGGCCCAGGCCCCGCTCGTAGCTCAGGAACTTCTCCATGGTTGCTTGCTCTCTCCTTGTCTCACACCCGGCTGACCGGGTACTCCTCGAACGACACCGGGAGCTCCGGCGCGTTCACGTTGTCGAAGTCGATGACCGCGCCCTGCTCGATGAGGGTGCTGCGCAGGGCGGCGATGTCCATCGCGGACATGCTGTGCCCGTGCGCCACGGCGAGCGCCGCCGCGGTACCCGCCCCCTGGCCCATCGCCATGCAGGTGGCCATGACGCGGGCCGATCCGAAGCCGGCGCCGTCGGCGTCGAGGCAGCGCCCCGCCGTCACGAGGTTGATGCTGCCCTGCGGCACGAGGCATCCGAACGGGATGTTGTACTCCTGGCGCGGCAGCACGAGGCCGTTCTGCTCGTTGCTGTCGGTCGCGTGGATGTCGATGACGTGCGCGCCCTTCGCGACCGTGTCCGGGAAGGCCTTCGGCACGAGGATGTCGTCGCGCTGCAGCTGGTAGAGCCCGACGATGTGGTGCGTCTCGCGCACCCCGGTCTGGATGCCGGACTTCGCGAGCCAGCAATCCGCGAACTCCGGGAACTCACGGCGGAGGATGCCGATGATGCGGTGCAGCTGCTCGCGCATGCTGCACTCGGTGCGTGTGAACCACTCGGGGTCGCTCGCGTCGGTCGGCTCGCGGAGCAGGTTGATGCTCACCATGCCGTCGTGGAAGAAGTAGTTGATCCAGGGGCCCCCGAAGAGGCCGATCTCGCCCGCGTCGCTCAGCTCGAGCAGGCGGCCGCGGATCTCGGCCGAGACGGGCAGCATCCCCTCGACGGCGTCGCCGAAGAGGTGCGAGAGCGCGTCGGTGTCGACACCGCCCAGCTGGAACCACAGCGACGCCGGCTGCAGCACGTCGCTCTTGATCGTCGGGAGCCCGGCGGCGCGCACGACGTCGGCATCCCCGGTGCAGTCGATGACGACCGTGCCCTCGTACGCCACGCGCCCCGACTTGTTCTGCACGATGACGTGCGTGACCCGGCCGTCCTCGACGACGCAGTCGGAGAACCACGAGTGGTAGAGCAGGGTCACGCCGCTCTCCAGCAGCAGGCGCTGGGCGGCGAGCTTGAGGATCTCGTCGTTGACGGGGTAGTTGCCGCTGTCGCGCGAGACGTCGGCACCATCCAGCTCCGCCGCCATCCGCATGAGCTCGAACGGGATGCCGCCGATGTGCTGCTTACCGAAGTGGCGGAACTCGCTGATGGGCGTGACGAGCGCGCTCGTCGCCATCCCGCCGACGAAGCCGTAGCGCTCGATGAGGAGGGTGCGGGCGCCGTTGCGCGCCGCAGCCGTCGCCGCGATGACCCCCGCGGGGCCGCCGCCGCAGACGATCACGTCGTAGCGTCCGGCGACCGGCGTCTGCCTGCTCGCCTCTGTGACCGACATCGGTTCTCTTTCTCGGTGGTGGGTGAGTGGATGCTGCTC
>JAEYVF010000018.1 GCA_023432005.1 Actinomycetes bacterium | reverse complement strand
CGCTGGAAGACGAGGAACAGCACGACCGGGATGATCGTCGAGATCGCGAGCGCCGCGAGCGTCACATCGAGCTCGGTCTGCGACTGGATGTTCGGAAGGCGCACGCCGAGCGGTTGCACGGCCGCATCCGGCAGCACGAGCTTCGGCCACAGGTAGTCCTTGAGCGACGCGATGATGATGAACACCGACACGACGCCCACGATGGGGCGCGACATGGGCAGCACGATCGACCAGAACATGCGGAACGGCCCCGCCCCGTCGGTGCGTGCCGCCTCGAACACCTCGTACGGCAGGCTGTCGAAGAACCGTTTGACGACGAGGATGTTGAACGCGTTCGCCGCCGTCGGCAGCCACACGCCGAGGTAGGTGTTGAGCAGGCTCGGGCCGAACGCGGGCCGCGCGACCGTGATGAAGAGCGGCACGAGCAGCACGACCGACGGCACGAAGAGCGTCGCGAGCACGGCCGCCTGCAGCACCCGGGCGTAGGCGGGCCGGAGGATCGACAGCACGTAGGCGCCGCTCGTGGCGACGACGAGCCCGATGACCCACTGGCCCGCGGCGAGCGCGATCGTGTTGAAGAAGTACGTGCCCACCTCGACCTCGACCCACGCCTGCTCGAGGTTCGCCCAGTCGATGCCGCTCGGCCACAGGGCGAGGGGGTGCTGGATGGTGTCCTGCGTCGTCGAGATCGCGGCCTTCGCGAGCCACAGGAGCGGCCCGAGGCCCACGATCACGAGACCGACCAGCAGGAACACGTGCGACGCCACCTGCCCCGCCCGCACGGGCCGGCGGCGCCGGTCGTGCAGCGACAGGATGCCGCGCTCCGTGTCGAGGTCGGGGTTCTCCTTCGGCCCGCGGCCCCGGGCCCGCAGGGCGGGCAGCTTGAGGGTCGTGCTCATCAGTCGGTGCTCCACTTCTGCGTGGCCTTGAAGTACAGGAAGGATGCGGCGGCGAGGAAGAGCGCGAGCATGACCGAGAGCGCGGTCGCCTCGCCGTACTTCCCGCCGAGGCTGTTCTCGAACGCGTAGCGGTAGATGAGCAGCAGCACCGTCACCGTCGCGTTGTTCGGTCCGCCGCCCGTGAAGAGGTACGGCTCGAGGAACACCTGCGCGGTCGCGATGATCTGCAGGATGAGCATGACGAAGATCACGCCGCGCAGCTGCGGGAGCGTCACGTGCCACACCTTGTGCCAGATGCCCGCGCCGTCGACCTCGGCGGCGTCGTACAGCTCCGGCGGCACCGCGAGCAGCGCGGCGAGGTAGATGATGATCGACCCGCCCGCGGCGGCCCACGTCGCCTCGAGCACGAGGGCCGGCATGGCCTGGGCGGCATCCTGGATCCAGGGCTGGGGCGGGATGCCGACCCAGCCGATGATCGTGTTGAAGACGCCCGTCGGCGAGGCCGAGTAGAAGAACTTCCAGAGCAGCACCGCCACGACGGGCGGCACGATCACGGGCAGGTACGCGAGGGCCGAGTAGAGGCCCTTCATGCGCTTCACCTCGCTCATGAGCACCGCCATGAAGATCGGCAGCGGGAAGCCGAAGACGAGCGCGAGGAGCGCGAAGTACGCGGTGTTGACGATCGCGCGGCCCAGCAGCGGGTCGCTCAGCACGTTGATGAAGTTGTCGAGCCCGACGAACTGGTAGGTGATGAGGTTCGTCTTCTGGAAGCTCATCCACAGCGACTGCAGGATGGGCCACCAGCTGTAGACGCTGAAGACGAAGATCATCGGCAGGGCGAACAGGAGCGTCACGAGGCCGCCCCGGCTCACCCAGCCCCGGATGCTGCGGTTGCGCCGCCGAGCCTGCGGGGCCCGCGGACGCAGGTGCTGCTCGACGGCACGCCGTTCGTCGAGGACGGTCATGGTGTCTCCTTCGGGTCGGGGTGGGGCCGCCGGACGCACGTACGGCATCCGGCGGCCCCTGACGGGTCAGCCGCCGATGAGCGCCTGGGCGTCCTTGTCGGCCTGGGCGAGGAGCGCGTCGATGTCGGCGTTCTCGTCGGTCAGCACGGCCTGCACGACCGGGTCGAGGAGCGCGTAGACCTCCTGCGTGTGGCTCTTCGGCTCGCCCACGGGGGTCTGCTCGAAGATGCGGTCGATGAAGCCCTGCATCTGCTCGCGCGGCACGTTGACGTACGGCTCGATCCAGGTGAGCGACTCCTCGTAGGTCTCCTGGTCGAGCACCGGCAGCACCGGGGTGCCCACCGCCTGGCCGGCGTCGGCGAGCGCCTTCGCGTCGGCCACCGCG
Source organism: Actinomycetes bacterium (assembly GCA_023432005.1). GTDB lineage: Bacteria > Actinomycetota > Actinomycetes > Actinomycetales > Microbacteriaceae > Homoserinibacter. Next base: position 15,591 of record JAEYVF010000018.1, on the reverse strand, counting down.
GCATCCTCGTTCAGGAGCTTCTGCATGTAGTACCAGTCGATCCACTTCACCGCGGCGTCCTTGGTGGAGTCGTCGAGGCTCGGGGGGATGACGGCGATGTCGCCGCCGCCGAGCACCTTGCCGCCCTCCTCCATGGGGATCGTCGTGAGGCCGTACACGGATGCGCCGAGCGAGAAGTCGCGCACGAGCGCCGTGTAGAGGTCGGACCCGGAGGTGTACATGCCGATGTTGCCGGCGGCGAACTCCTGGTTGATCGAACCCCAGTCGAGCAGGAAGTTGTCACCCATCGAGTCGTCCTCCCAGCGCAGGTCGTGGAAGAACTCGAGGGTCGCCTTCACGCCGTCGTTGGCGATCGTCGAGGTCGTGCCGTCGTCCGACTGCATGAAGCCGCCGCGCGACGCCGCCTGCGCGGTGAGCTGCCACCCGCCCGTGTTGTTCTGGGTCATCGTGGCGTAGCCCGCCTTGCCGGTCTTCTCGGCGATCTGCTTGGCGTACTCGCGCACCTCGTCCCACGTCGTGGGCGGGGAGTCGGGGTCGAGCCCGGCCTGCTCGAAGAGCTCTCGGTTGTACTGGAGGCCGAGCGCGTACGCCTGGCGCGGGAACCCGTACAGGTGCCCGTCGCCGCCCGTCACGGCGTCGAGGATGATCGGGTTGAACTTGTCGGCGTAGCCGAGCTCGTTGATCTCCTCCGTGACGTCGCCGAGCTGGCCGTTCTCGAGCAGGGTCTTCGCGTCGGTGAAGGGCACCGTGAAGACGTCGGGCAGGCTGCCCGCGGCGAGCTGAGCGGTGAAGGTCGGGCCCTCCCACTCGTACTCGACGCCGATGACGTCGATGTCGGGGTACTTCTTCTCGAACTGCTCCTCCTGCGCCGCGAACGCGTCGTACGCGGCCTGATCGGCGCCGGGCGGGAAGGTGGCGACGCGGAGCTCGACCTTGCCGTCGGAGGAACCTCCGGTGCTGCAGGCGGCGAGCGAAGCGACCGTCGCGAACGCCGCGGCGATCGCGATCACCTTGGTGGGTGACTTCATTGTCTTGCCTTTCATCGTTGGGTGGTGGGGTGTGTTTCTCCGGGCTCGTGCTGTGGTCGTAGCCATGCCGTGGAGTTCGGGGGGAGGACGCCGTCGGCGACCTCCGAGCTCGCGAGGAGCACCTCGCGGTGGGACGGGAGCTCGACGGGCTCGTCGAAGCTCGTGACGCTCACGAAATCGTCGCCGCGGCGGAACGCGAGCGCGGCGGGGCCGAGCTCGAGCCACGAGAAGGCGGCGTCGTGCAGGGCGTGCTCCGCCTTCCGGATGCGGAGGGCCGCCCGGTAGAGGCTCAGCGTCGACTCGGGGTCCGACTCCTGCGCCTCGACCGTGTAGAGCGCCCACTGCCGCGGCTGGGGCAGCCACGGTGTGCCGGGCGCGTGCGGGGTGCTGAAGCCGAACGGCGCCCGCGTGCCCGACCAGGGAAGCGGCACACGGCATCCGTCCCGCCCGGGGTCGACGCCGCCCGAGCGGTGGTGCATCGGGTCCTGGATGAGCTCGCGCGGGATGTCGGCCTCGGGCAGGCCGAGCTCGTCGCCCTGGTAGATGTACAGCGAGCCGGGCAGGGCTGCCGTGAGCAGGGCGGCCGCACGAGCGCGCCGGGTGCCGAGCGCGAGATCCGTAGGCACGCCGAAGCGCTTCGCGAGGAAGGCGAACGAGCTGTCCTCGCGGCCGTAGCGGGTGACGGGGCGCGTCACGTCGTGGTTCGACAGCACCCACGTGCTCGGGGCGCCGACGGGCGCGTGGGCGCCGAGGGTGAGGTCGATCGAGGCGCGCAGCTCGGCGGCATCCCACGGGCGTGCGAGGAAGTCGAAGTTGAACGCCGTGTGCATCTCGTCGGGCCGCAGGTACTTCACGAAGCGGTCGAGCTCGGGCAGCCAGATCTCGCCGACGAGCACGCGCGTGCCCGGGTACGAGTCGGCGATCGCGCGCCATCCCCGGTACACGTCGTGCAGCTCGTCGCGGTCCTGCGTGGGGTGCTCGCCGGGGCCCGGGTTCTCGGGCACCTCGCCGAGCTCGGGGTCCTTGATGAGCAGGGCGGCGGAGTCGATGCGCACGCCCGCGACGCCGCGGTCGAACCAGAACCGCAGGATGTCCTCGTGCTCGCGGCGCACATCCGGGTGGTTCCAGTTGAGGTCGGGCTGCTCGGGCGTGAACAGGTGCAGGTACCACTGGCCGGGCGTGCCGTCGGGGTTCGTGGTGCGGGTCCACGTGTCGCCCGCGAAGGGCGACACCCAGTGCGTCGGCAGCTCGTCGGAGTCGACGAACCAGAACCGCTCGCGCTCGGGGCTGCCGGGGCCGGCGGCGAGCGCCGCCTGGAACCACGGGTGCTCGGCCGACACGTGGTTCGGCACGACGTCGATGATGGTGCGGATGCCGAGGGCGAGCGCCTCGCGGATGAGCAGCTCCGCCTCGGCGAGCGTGCCGAAGTCGGGGTGGATGGCGCGGTAGTCGCTCACGTCGTAGCCGCCGTCGGCGAGGGGGCTCGCGTACCAGGGCGTGAACCAGATGGCGTCGACGCCGAGAGCCCTCAGGTAGCCGAGCCGGCTGCGCACGCCCGCGAGGTCGCCCGTGCCGTCGCCGTTCCCGTCCGCGAAGCTGCGCGGGTAGATCTGGTAGATGACGGCCGAGCGCCACCAGTCCGGGTCGTCGGTGCTCGGCGCGGGGGCGTGCACGGATGCGGCCGGTGCCGTGGTCGACAGGACGTCTGCGTCCAACGCGGTGTTCCTTCGGGCTCTCGCGACGCCCGGGTCGGCGCCGACAGCCCGAATGTAGGTAAGCCGACAACATGACGCAAGAACTAAACAATCTGCAAGAAACTTGCGAACTCTTGCGCAACCAGCGGCAGGGCGCCGCTCCGCAACTAACCGGCGGCGGCCCGCCCCGTCGACCCCCGCACCACGAGCTCCGGCTCGAACAGGTACTCCTCCGTCGACGCCTTGCCACCCTGGAGTTGAGCCACGAGCAGCTCGATCGCGAGGCGCCCCATCGGCTCGATGGGCTGACGCACGGTCGTGAGCGCGGGATCCGTGGCGTTCATGAGGGCCGAGTCGTCGTAGCCGACGATCGACACGTCCTCCGGCACCTGCTTGCCCGCCCGCCGCACCGCCCGAACGGCCCCGAGGGCGAGCGGGTCCGACGCGCACAGGATGCCCGTGACACCCACCCCGAGCAGTCGGCTCGCTGCGGCCTGCCCCGCCTCGAGCGTGTAATGCGAGTGGGCGACCTCGATGGGGAGGCCCGCCGCGTCCGCGAGACGCTGAGCGGACGCGAGCTTGCGCTGCGACGGCACGTGGTCCTCCGGCCCGAGCACGAGGCCGATGCGCTCGTGGCCGAGCTGGCGCAGGTGGCTCCAGCCGAGCTCGATCGCGACGGCGTCGTCGGTCGACACGGTCGGGAACTCGAGGGCGTCGACGCGGGCGTTGACGAGCACCGTGGGGATGCCGAGCTCGGCGAGCCGATGGTAGTGCTCGTGCGAGGAGTCGGCTTGCGAGTACTGACCGCCCACGAACACCACGCCCGAGACCCGCTGCTGCAGCAGCAGCTCGATGTAGTCGGCCTCGCTGATGCCGCCGGCGGTCTGGGTGCACAGCACGGGCGTGTAGCCCTGCTGCACGAGACCGCCGCCGACGAGCTCGCCGAAGGCCGGGAAGATCGGGTTGGTGAGTTCGGGCAGGAAGAGGCCCACGAGCCGCGCCCGCTCACCCCGCAGCTTGCTCGGCCGCTCGTAGCCGAGCACGTCGAGGGCCGCGAGCACCGCCTGGCGCGTGGACTCGCTCACGCCGGGCTTCTCGTTGAGCACGCGGCTCACAGTGGCCTCGCTGACCCCGACCTTCTTGGCGACCTCGGCAAGACGACTCGACATGTCGGGAACTCTACGCAATCAGCGCAATTCTTTGCAGCATCCGCGGATCGCGCGCCGCTGAGCCCCCTAGGAGGCGCTGGCCGATACCGATTCGTTATGAATCGGCGGTCGACGGCTCGCGGTTCAGGCGCCGGATGCCGATGAGCGACACGACGCCGCCGATCGCCATGAGCGCCGCGATGACCCAGAGAGAGCGATGGAACCCCTCGAGATCGAGGGTCCCGCCCGTGATGAGGCCGAGCATGGCGACCGCGAAGAGCCCCGCGATGCGGGCCACGGCATTGTTGACGGCGGATGCGATGCCCGAGCGCGCGGGCTCGATCGCCCCCAGGATCGCGGCGGTGAGCGGCGACACGGTGACGGTGAGCCCCACGCCGAACAGCAGGATGCCGGGCAGCAGCTGCGTCCAGTAGTCGAACTTCTCCCCCACGGCGAGCATCATGACCGACGCGATCGCCATGATGATCGGCCCGACCGTCATGGGGATGCGCGGCCCGATGCGGCCGGCGAGCGCTTCCGCCCACGACGAGCCGATCGTCATGAGCACGAAGATCGGGAGGCTCGCGAGGCCTGCGAGCGTCGCCGAGAGGCCCGCCCCCTGCTGCAGGTAGACGCCGATCACGAAGCCGTTGAGGCTGAGCGCCGCGTACACGAAGAGCGTCGCGACGTTGCCCCACCCGAAGTTGCGCACGAGGAACAGGCTGAGCGGCATCATCGGGTGCGCCGCGAGCCGCTGACGCACGATGAAGCCTGTGAACGCCACGACTCCGCCGATGCCCGCCGCGATGACGGCCGCATCCCAGCCCAGCCGCGGCTGCTCGATGAGCGCGAACACGATGCCGCCGAGGCCGAGAGCGCACAGGATCGCGCCCGGCAGGTCGATCGACGCGTCGGGGCGTCGCACGTCGCGGTGGCCGAGCACCGCGAGCAGCCACAGCACGACGACGATCGGCACGACGTTGATGACGAACGCCCACCGCCACGACAGCAGATCGACGAATAGCCCGCCCACGAGCGGGCCCGCGAGCAGCGCGGCGGAGGTGAGCGCCGTCCAGATGCCGATCGCCTTCGCCTGCAGCGCCCCCGACATGGTCGAGGTGATGAGCGCGAGCGAGCTCGGCACGAGCAGCGCACCGCCGATCCCCTGCACGCCACGCGCGAGGATGAGCACCAGCGGATCGGGCGCGACGGCGATCGCGATCGACGCGACGCCGAACACGACGATGCCGACCCGCAGCATCCGCACCCGGCCGAAGACGTCGCTGAACGCACCCGCCACGAGGATGAGCGAGCCGAGCGTGAGCAGGTAGGCGTCGATGATCCACTGCTGAGCGGCGAGGCCGCCCCCGAGCTCCCGCTCGATCGCGGGCAGAGCGACGTTGACGACCGTGGAGTCGAGGAACGCGACCGTCGAGGCGAGCACGGCGATCGCGAGCACGAGGCGCTGGTCGCGGTTCATGCGCCGCGCTCGCGTTCGACCTCGTCGACCACGACCTGCGGCAGGCGCGGGTCGAGCAGGATGCGGAAGTGCCCGACCACGGGCAGGGTCACGTTGCGGCCGCCCGGCACGGTCGAGCCGTCGGGGATGTGCGGATCCCAGCGCGGGGCGATCGAGACGATGCGGGAGTCGACGTCTTCGACGGTGAGCAGGCGCGAGATGACGGGGTTGTCGGGGCGGAACTCGCGCACGGCCTTGCCGACCACGTAGTACGCCATCCGCGAGCCCGCGAACGGTGTCGCGATCGCGACGACGCGGTCGACGCGCCCCTCGACGTCGTCGTGCGCGAGCACGTGCTTGCCGATGAGGCCGCCCTTCGAGTGGGCGACGATCGCGACGTCGTGCAGGTCGAGTTCGAGGATGCGGCGCCAGACGATCTCGGCCGACTGCGGGATGGGGCGGTGGTTGAAGCCGAGCGCCGGCACCGTGAACACCGGATGGCCCGCCTCGTTGAGCGCGTCGGCGACGAGCCGCAGGTAGTGCCAGGTCTCGTAGACGCCCGGCGCGATGAGGACGGGCCGTTTGTGACCGCGCGCGTAGTGCGCGGGAACCGGCCACGCGCGGGCGGAGCGGGCGCGGAAGCGCATCGCGTTGGGGAAGTCGCTCACGATCGCGACGGCGTGGCGGCTGAACGACCGCCGCCGCTGGGTCTGCTGCTGCGCCATGGCACCTCCCACTCGAAGGCTACGCCCGCCCGCCGTCACCCGACGAGGGCGTGTGCCGCTCGATCGCGCGGGCCACGGCATCCGGGTTCGTGTACTGCACGACGTGCGGGCCGTCGACCTCGACGAGCGGCGCCTCGGCGCGCGCGGCGAGCTCGCGCACCCACTCCCCCGACACGATGGGGTCGTCGTCGCCGCGCACGATGAGCACGGGCACGTCGAGGCCGACCACGCGCTCCTCGAGGCTGTCGTCGAGCACGAGGGGCAGCTGGCGGATCGTGTAGACCGGTCCCGCGCGGAACACGTAGTCGGTGAAGACGATCCCGTTGACCGTGAGGGGCTCGCGCGTGCCGTCGAGCAGCAGCCGCCCGATGGCCTGCGCTGCCGTGCGGCGCGCCGGCTCCATCGTCGGCCCGATGAGCACGAGCCGCGACGCGAGCCCCGGATGCCGCTGCGCGAGCGAGACGACGACCTGCGCTCCCATCGAGTGGCCGACGACGACCACCTCCGGGGCGTCGAGGCCGCGCACGAACGACGCGAGCGCATCCGCGTGGTCGTCGAGGCTCACGGGGCGCCGCGGGTCGGGTGCTGCGCCGTAACCCGGCAGGTCGACGAGGTGCACCGTGCCGTCGTCGGTGAGCCGCGCCGCGAGCGGGCGGAAGTAGCGCGAGGAGACCCCGATGCCGTGCACGAGCACGAACGCGGGCCCGTCGGGGATGCCGCGCTCGGGCAGCCGCGTGACGGCGACCCGCAGGCGCTCGTGCACCTCCCGCGTCGTGACGAACAGCGTGCCGCGGAATCTCCGTCGCCGCTCGGTCCGCATCCCTCGATTCTGCCGCGACCGCTACCGGATCCGGCGAACGCGGCCGCCGCACCGACAGCGGATGCCGGATCCGGTAGCGCTCGCGAGGTCAGTCGGCGAGCAGCTCGCGCACGCGCGGCACGACGACGCCGCCGTAGAGCTCGATCGCGTGCATGAGGCGCTCGTGCGGCACGGTGCCGGAGGCGTACTTGAAGTCGAAGCGCTGGATGCCGAGGGTGCGCACCGTCGCCGCGATCTTCTGCGCCACGGTCTCGGGCGAGCCGACGTACTGCGAGCCGTGTTGCACCTCGAGCTCGAACGAGTCGCGGGTGATCGGCCCCCAGCCGCGCTCGCGCCCGATCCGCTCCGCCATCGTGCGGTAGTGCGGCCACGCGATCTCGACGGCCTCCTCGTCGGTGTCGGCGAGGAAGCCGGGCGAGTGCACGCCCACCGGGAGGTCGTCGGCGCCGAGCTGCGCGAGCGCGCGGTGGTAGAGGTCGACGTAGGGCGCGAAGCGGGCGGGGTCGCCGCCGATGATGGCGAGCGCGAGCGGGAAGCCGTAGCGCGCCGCGCGCACGACCGACTCGGGACTGCCGCCCACGCCCACCCACGTGCGGATGGGGCCGCCCTCGGTCTTGGGGAACACATCCGCGTCGACGAGCGGGGCGCGCGTCGTGCCCTGCCACGTGACCGGCTTCTCCTTGAGCAGCTCGGCGAGCAGGTCGATCTTCTCCTCGAAGAGCACCTCGTAGTCGTGCAGGTCGTACCCGAAGAGCGGGAACGACTCGGTGAACGAGCCGCGGCCGAGGGTGATCTCGGCGCGTCCGTTCGACACGGCGTGGAGCGTCGAGAAGCGCTCGAACACGCGGACGGGGTCGTCGGATGACAGCACGGTCACGGCCGTCGAGAGCTTGATGCGCTCGGTGCGGGCTGCGATCGCCGCGAGCAGGATCTCGGGCGCGCTCACGGCGAAGTCGTCGCGGTGGTGCTCGCCGATGCCGAACACGTCGACGCCGAGCTTGTCGGCGAGCACGCCCTGCTCGACCGTGTTGCGGATCACCTGGGCGTACGGGAGGCGGTTGCCGTCGGCGTCGACCGTCACGTCGCCGAAGGTGTCGAGGCCGAGTTCGAGCTGCTGCGTCATGGTCGATGCAACTGCATAGACCTCGCGCGCATTCCGCGTGACTATACGGCCTGCGGGTACCGCACCGCGGGGGTCGGCACGTCGCCCGTCGAGGTGAGCTCGCTGCGCAGCGCGTGGCTCGCCACCTTGAGCTCGAGCTCATCGGTGAGGAGGGCCGCGAGGTCGATGAGCGACTGCAGCTGCCCGTCGCCGAGCGTGCGCACCTTGAAGTCGACCACCGAGATGACACCCACGTTGTGGCCCTGCGGCGACTTGATGGGCACGCCCGCGTAGAACCGCATCCCGAAGTCGCCCGTCACGAGCTCGTGCTCCGACGAACGCGGGTCGAGCAGGCAGTTCTCGACGACCCACGGCTCGTCGTGCGCGACGACCGACGAGCACAGCCCGTCGTCGCGGGCGAGGCTCGAGAGCTCGGTTCCCGGATGCGCGAGGAAGCGGATGTCGTCGTGCTCGATCATGCTGACGATCGCCACGGGCGTCTCGGCGACGCGGCGGGCGAGGTTCGCGACGCGCTCGAACACCTCGTCGCCCGGCCGCGCGTACGGCTGGTAGCGGTGCACGGCGTTCATGCGCGCCGTCTCCTCGATCGGCACGGGCGCCGGGCGGTTGCGGTGGCGCCCGGCGTCGTCGACGATGATCTGCCGCAGCGCGAGCTGCACGTCGCGCATGGGCGGTCGCTGCGCGGGGTCGCGCTGCAGCATCGCCGCGAGCAGGCTGCGCCAGGCCGAGCTCAGCTCGGCCGGGATGACGGGGTCGGTCTTGAGGCGGGAGACGGCGGATGCGGACGGATCGCCCGGGAACTCGATATGGCGCGTGAAGCACTCCAGCAGCACGAGGCCGAGGGAGTAGACGTCGGATGCCGGGCCCACGAGGTCGCGCAGCACCTGCTCGGGGCTCAGGTAGGCGGCCGTGCCCGTCGTGTTGGTCTCCTCCGGGCCGAGCGCGGCGGCCGCGTCGAATGCGATGCCGAAGTCGGTCAGCCGGGCCCTCGTGCGCGCGTCGCTCGTGCCGTAGTCGACGAGCATGACGTTGCTGGGCTTGAGGTCGCGGTGCACGACCCCGTTCGCGTGCACGTAGTCGAGAGCCTCGGCGAGGTCGTAGCCGAGTTCGGCGATCGCGCGGGGCGTGAGCTCGCCCGCCTTGATGGCCGCCTCGAGATCGGGACCGTTGACGAGCTCCATGACGAGGAAGGGATGCGGCTCCTCGGGCACGGAATCGTCGACGCCCGCGTCGAGAAGGGTGACGATGCCGTGGTGGTTGAGCGAGGCGAGCATGCGCAACTCCGCCGTGAAGACGGGGGTGGCCTCCGTGCCTGCGGGGATGGCGCCGAAGAGCTTGACGGCGACGTCGCGACCGAGCTGCTCGTCGCGCGCGCGGTAGACCTTAGCCATGCCGCCCTGGCCGATCACCCCTCCCGGTCGATACCGACCTTTGAGCAGCACGTCGGCGTAGGAGCCGTACGGACGATCCATATTCCCACCCCCTCTCGGGGTGAATCGTACCCGCTGACCGGCCATTTTGAACTGATTCGTCTACCCCTTGACAGGCGACGACACATGTTCGATGCGTTTGGATGAATATCGCCGCGATGAGCGGCATATCGAGCGCGACGAGCGGTCAGAGACCGGCGAGAAGCTCGGCGAAGATCTCGGAGACCTCGGCGTGTCGCGTGAGGCCGGCTGCTTGCCCGGCCCACAGCGACAGGAGCTCGCCCTCGCCCCGCCGGGCGGCCTCCGCGCGGAAGGCGCCCGTGGCCCAGTTCTGGGCGGGGAAGGGGGCGACCGCACCGGCTGCCTCGATGTCGCGCACGGCGCGGTTCGGGATGCCGCGAGCCAGCCGACCGCTCATGGCGCGCGTGAGCACGGTGCTCTCGTCGCTCGCGTCGCGGATGGCATGGCGGTGCGCCTCCGTCGCCGCCGACTGGCGGGTGGCCAGGAACGCGGTGCCGACGATCACCCCCTCGGCGCCGAGCGCGCGAGCCGCCGCGACCCCGCGACGGTCGGCGATGCCGCCCGCGGCGATCACGGGGATGCGCACGGCATCGACGACCTGCGGCACGAGTGCGAGGGTGCCGACGAGCGAGCGTTCGGCGGGCCGCAGGAACGAGACGCGGTGCCCGCCCGCCTCCGCACCGCTCGCGATGACGGCGTCGACGCCGCCCGCCTCGAGTGCGCGCGCCTCGGCGACCGTCGTCGCGGTGCCGATCACGCGGATGCCGCGTTCGTGAGCCGCGCCGATCACGTCGCGCGGCGGCACCCCGAAGACGACGCTCAGCACGGCGGGGCGGGCCTCGAGCACGGCCGCGAGCTGTTCGTCGATGCTTGGGAGGAACGCGACGGGCGGCGCCGGCTGCGACATGCCGAGTTCGGCATAGAAGGGCGCGAGTGCCGCGATGACGGCGGCGACGTCGACCTCGCCGGGCGTCACCTCGTCGCCCGTGGGAAGCCAGAGGTTGAGGCCGAAGGGGCGATCGGTCGCGGCGCGGAGGGCCGCGGTGGTGTCACGGATGCGCTCCGCGGAATACCCGTAGAGCCCGTACTGCCCGAGACCGCCGAGCTCGCTCACGGCGACCGTGAGCGAGACGTTGGAGAGCCCGCCGAACGCACCGAGCAAGATCGGGTGCCGGATGCCGAGGAGCTCCTCGAGGCGCCCCGTCATCCGTCCGCCTCCGGCAGCTCGGCGCCGCAACGCGGGCAGACGGATGCGGGCTCGCGCGACTCGTCGAGCGCGCCGCACTCGGGGCACACGCGCCCGAGCCAGCAGGCGGCGTCGCCCACGGGCTCCGGCAGGCGGATGAAGCCGTCGGTCACGAGGCCGACGCTACTCCCCCGGATGCGGGGTGGGCGGGCAGGTTGACATCGGGAGCGCTCCCGGATAGCGTCTCGCACCAACCGGGAGCGCTCCCGGACATGCCGAAAGCAACCGTCCGAGCGCATCCGGCTGGGCCCCGCGCCTGACCCCTTCACCGACACAAAGGAGTGACCATGAGGACGACCCTGCGCGCACGCACCGCGCTCGGCATCGCCACCATCTCGAGCGTCGCGCTCATCGCGAGCGGCTGCGCCACGGACGGCGGCAGCGGCGGCGAGGGCGGTGACATCACCCTCACCATCGCCACCTTCAACGACTTCGGCTACACCGACGAGCTGCTCAAGGAGTACGAGGCCGCGAACCCCGGCATCAAGATCGTTCACAACCGCGCCGCCACCAGCAACGACGCGCGAGCGAACTTCTTCCAGAAGCTCGGCGCCGGCTCGGGCCTCGCCGACGTCGAGGCCATCGAGGTCGACTGGCTGCCCGAGATGATGCAGTACTCCGACAAGCTCTTCGACCTCTCCGACCCGTCGGTCGAGGGCCGCTGGCTCGACTGGAAGACCGCGGCGGCGACGGATGCGGATGGCCGCCTCGTCGGCTACGGCACCGACATCGGCCCCGAAGCGATCTGCTACCGCGCCGACCTGTTCGCGGAGGCCGGCCTCCCGACCGACCGCGCCGAGGTGGCCGCCCTCCTCGAGGGCGACTGGGACCGCTACTTCGAGGTCGGCCAGCAGTACGTCGACAAGACCGGCAAGGCCTGGTTCGACTCGGCTGGCGCCACCTACCAGGGCATGAGCAACCAGTTCACCAACTACTACGAGGAGAACGACGGCACGGTCATCGCCACCGAGAACCCCGACGTCGAGGAGACCTTCCGCTCGGTGCTCGAGGCCTCGGCGACCCTGTCGGCGAAGCTCGGCCAGTGGTCGGACGACTGGTTCGGCGCCCTCTCGACGGGCGAGTACGCCACGATGCTCTGCCCGGGCTGGATGCTCGGCGTCATCTCGGGCAACGCGGCCGACACGACCGGCTGGGACATCGCCGACGTCTTCCCCGGCGGCGGCGGCAACTGGGGCGGCTCGTACCTGACCGTTCCCGCGCAGGGCAAGAACACCGAGGAGGCGAAGAAGTTCGCCGCCTGGCTGACCGCGCCCGAGCAGCAGATCAAGGCGTTCACGAACGCCGGCACCTTCCCGAGCCAGGTCGCCGCGTACGACGACGCCGCGCTCACCGGGTCGATCAACGAGTACTTCAACAGCGCGCCCGTGGGTGAGATCCTCGCCAACCGCGCGAGCGCCGTGAACCCGGAGCCCCCCTTCAAGGGCCCGAAGTACTTCCAGATCAACGACGCCGCGCAGCAGGCGCTCACCCGCGTGGAAGAGGGTCAGCAGACCATCGACCAGTCCTGGGAGCAGTTCGTCAGCGAGGTCGAAGCCCTCGGCTGAGGCCGCTGGGCCACTGAGCTGAGCTGACACCCCTGCGGGGGCGGGCACATGGATGGGATGCCCGCCCCCGCACCACTCCACCCGACCTGCGCCCGCATCCGCATCCGCACCCGCACGCGGCCGGGCACCCACGCACCGAGGACTCTCCATGACCACGCACACCGCCGCACCGCCGCGGCGCCCGCGCGGCGGCTCACCGCTCACGGGCCGGCAGCGCTTCGCCAACTTCAGCTACAAGGCGACGCCCTACGTCTACATCTCGCCGTTCTTCATCCTGTTCGCGATCGTGGGGCTCTTCCCGCTGCTCTACACGGCCTACGTGTCGCTGCACCAGTGGAGCCTCATCGGCGGCGACGGCGGCTGGATCGCCTTCGACAACTACGCGGCCGTGCTCGGCGACAAGAAGTTCTGGATCGCGCTCCGCAACTCGGTGAGCATCTTCCTGCTCTCCTCGGTGCCGCAGATCATCCTCGCGCTGCTCATCGCATCCGCTCTCGACACCAACCTGCGCGGCAAGACGTTCTGGCGGATGGGCGTGCTGCTTCCCTACGTCGTCGCACCCGTCGCGGTGGCCCTCATCTTCGGCCAGCTGTTCGCCGACCAGTTCGGTGCGATCAACAACCTGCTGGGCGCGTTCGGCATCCCGCCCGTGCGCTGGCACGTCGACCCGCTCGCGAGCCACGTGGCGATCGCGACGATGGTCAACTTCCGCTGGACCGGCTACAACTCGCTCGTGCTGCTCGCCGCGATGCAGGCCATCCCGCGCGACTACTACGAGGCGGCGGTCATCGACGGTGCGGGTCGCATCCGGCAGTTCCTGTCGGTGACGATCCCCGGCATCCGCCCGACCCTCATCTTCGTCATCATCACCTCGACGATCGGCGGCCTGCAGATCTTCGACGAGCCGCGCCTCTACGACCAGTTCGGCCAGGGCGGCTCCGACTCGCAGTGGCTGACGCTCACCCTCTACCTCTACAACCTCGGCTGGGACCGCTTCGACTTCGGCAAGGCGTCGGCGGTCGCGTGGCTGCTGTTCCTCGTGATCGCGATCTTCGGCCTCGTCAACCTGCTGCTCTCGCGCCGCATCTCGACGGAAGGAACCCGCTGATGTCCGCCGGACCCGCACCCGTGCCCGTGCTCTCCCCCGCGCAGCTCGCGCGCAACCGTCGTCGGCGGATGCGTCGGCTCACGGTCGCGCAGCGCAAGCCCGGCATCCTGGGCTACGCGTTCCTCGGCGCCGTGCTGCTCATCAGCATCCTGCCGCTCTACTGGTCGTTCCTCGTCGCGTCGGGCGACTCGACGTCGGCACGCGACCCGAACCTGTCGTGGTTCCCGGGGGCGCACTTCATCGAGAACGCGTACGCCGCGATCACGAACCCGGCCGTCAACTTCTGGAAGGCGCTCGGTAACTCGCTCTTCGTCTCGGTGACGGTGTCGGCCTCGGTCGTGTTCTTCTCGACGCTCGCCGGCTACGCCTTCGCGAAGCTCAAGTTCAAGGGCCGCGGGCCGCTGCTCGTGTTCATCGTCGCGACGATGGCCGTGCCGACGCAGCTCGGCGTCGTGCCGCTCTACCTGCTCATGGCCCAGTTCGGCTGGATCGACAGCATGCAGGCGATCATCGTGCCGGCGCTCGTGAACGCGTTCGGGGTGTTCTGGATGACGCAGTACATCTCGCAGGCGATCCCCGACGAGATCATCGAGGCCGCGCGCGTCGATGGTGCGAGCGCGTTCCGATCGTTCTGGTCGATCGCGCTGCCGATCGCGCGGCCCGCCGCGACGATGCTCGCGCTCTTCACGTTCGTGGCGACGTGGACGAACTTCTTCTGGCCGTTCATCGTGCTGACGCCGCAGAACCCGACGCTGCCGGTGGCGCTGTCGCTGCTGCAGGCGAACTACTTCGTCGACTACTCGGTCGTGCTCGCGGGCACGCTCGTGGCGACCGTGCCGCTCCTCGTGCTCTTCGTGGTGGCCGGCAAGCAGCTCGTGACGGGCATCATGCAGGGGGCGGTGAAGGCGTGAGCTCGCTCTCCTCTCCCGCTCTGGCCTCCCTTCCTCGCGACTTCGTGTTCGGGGCCGCCACCGCCGCCTTCCAGATCGAGGGCGCCGCGTGGACGGATGGCCGCCGCGACTCGATCTGGGACGCCTTCTGCCGCGTGCCGGGCGCCGTGATCAACGGCGACGACGGGTCGGTCGCGTGCGACCACTACCACCGCTACCCGGAGGACGTCGCGCTCATGAAGCAGCTCGGGCTCGACGCCTACCGCTTCTCGATCTCGTGGGCGCGTGTGGTGCCGGATGACGCAGGCCTCAATCCCGCGGGGCTCGCGTTCTACGACCGGCTCGTCGACGCGCTGCTCGAGGCCGGCATCCGTCCGTGGCCGACGCTGTACCACTGGGACCTGCCGCAGGCGCGGGAGGAGCTCGGCGGCTGGCCGGCGCGCGACACGGCGGAGCGGTTCGTGGAGTACGCCCTCGCGGTGCACGGTGCGCTCGGCGATCGCCTCGACACGTGGACGACGTTCAACGAGCCCTGGTGCTCGTCGTTCCTCTCCTACACGGCGGGGGCGCACGCGCCCGGGCGCCGGTCGAAGGAGGACGGCGTGGCCGCGGGGCATCACCTGCTCCTCGCGCACGGCCTCGCCGCGCGCGAGTTGAAGGCCGCGGGGGCTGCACAGGTGGGCATCACGCTCAATCTCGCGCCTGTGCGCCCCCTGCGCGCCGACGACCCGGGCGACCTCGACGCCGTGCGGCGCATCGACGGGCAGTTCAACCGCTTCTTCCTCGACCCGCTGTTCCGGGGTGAATACGCGCAGGACCTGCGGGAGGATCTCGCACCGTTCGGCCTCGATTCCGTCGTTCGTGCTGGGGATCTGGACATCATCCGCGGCTCCGCCGACTTCCTGGGCGTGAACTACTACCACGGGGAGACCGTGTCGGTGCTGCCCCCTGTGCAGGAGCAGAGGCAGGAGGCGCCGACCGAGCGCGAGACCGGCTCGCCGTTCCCGGCCGACGACGGCATCCACTGGCATCCGACCGGCGCACCCGTGACGTCGATGGGCTGGGAGATCGAGCCGCACGGGCTCACCGAGCTGCTCGAGCGCGTGCAGCGCGACTACACCGGCCCCGCCGGCGTCCCGGTGTTCGTGACCGAGAACGGCGCCGCGTTCGACGACCAGGTGGCGGCCGACGGCTCGGTGCCGGATGCCGACCGCGTCGAGTTCCTGCGCGCCCACCTCGAGGCGGTCGCGGAGGCGCGCTCGCGCGGGGTCGACGTGCGCGGCTACTTCTACTGGTCGCTGCTCGACAACTTCGAGTGGGCGTGGGGGTACGAG
>JAEYVF010000180.1 GCA_023432005.1 Actinomycetes bacterium | reverse complement strand
TCGTGCCGCGCACGATCGAGTCGTCGACGATGAGCACGTTCTTGCCGCGGAACTCGCTCGACATGGCGTTGAGCTTCTGCTTGACGCTCTTCGTGCGCTGCTCCTGCCCCGGCATGATGAAGGTGCGGCCGACGTAGCGGTTCTTGTAGAACCCCTCGCGGTACTCGATGCCGAGCTTGCGCGCGACCTGCATCGCGGCGGGGCGCGACGAGTCGGGGATCGGCATGACGACGTCGATCGCACCCGAGGGCGTGTACTTCGCGATCGTGTCGGCGAGGCGGTCGCCCAGACGCAGGCGCGCCTCGTACACCGAGATGCCGTTCATGATCGAGTCCGGGCGCGCGAGGTACACGTACTCGAACGAGCACGGGATGAGGCGCGGATTCTTCGCGCACTGGCGCGCGTGCAGCTCGCCCGAGCGCGTGATGAAGACGGCCTCGCCGGGGGCGACATCCCGCACGACCTCGTAGCCGCCGTGCTCGAGCACGAGCGACTCGGAGGCCACGACCCACTCCTCGCCCACGAGGCCCGCGCTGCGTCGACCGAGGATGAGGGGGCGGATGCCGAAGGGGTCGCGGAAGGCGAGCAGTCCGTGGCCGGCGATGAGGGCGATCGCGGCGTAGGAGCCCTCGACGCGCTCGTGCAGCGTCTCGATCGCGTCGAAGACCTGGTCGGGGTCGAGGTCGGCGCCGCGGATCTGCGACTGCAGCTCGTTCGCGAGCACGTTGACGAGGAGCTCGGTGTCGGAGCTCGTGTTGAGGTGCCGACGGTCGGTGTGGAAGAGCTCCTCGGTGAGCTCACGGGTGTTCGTGAGGTTGCCGTTGTGCACGAGCACGATGCCGTACGGCGCGTTCACGTAGAAGGGCTGAGCCTCCTGCTCCTTCGCGGCGTCGCCGCGCGTCGCGTAGCGCACGTGGCCGAGTCCCATGTTGCCGAGCAGGGTGCGCATGTCGCGCGTGCGGTACGCCTCGCGCACCTGGCCCTTGGCCTTGAACATGTGGATGATCGAGCCCTCGGCGGTCGCGATGCCGGTCGAGTCCTGGCCGCGGTGCTGGAGGAGGGAGAGGCTGTCGTAGACCTGCTGGTTGACGGGGCTCGATGAGACGATGCCGACGATGCCGCACATGCTGCGGGCTGCTCCTGTGGGTCGGGGGCGCGCACCGGATGAGGTACGCCTCATCCTCCCACACGGATGCCGTGCGCATCCCGAGACCGTCGTCGCGCCTGTCTCACCCCGTTCGGGGGCGATCACCCCGCCGCCGCGCGCTGCTTGTATGAGGGAGTGCCGCGTACCCGACGCCGGCCGACCGTCATGTCGGCCCTCGCCCTCCTGCTCGCCTCCGTGCTCTCCTTCGGCGCCGTCACCGCGGCCCACGCCGTGCCCGGCCCGACCCTCAGCGGCCTGGCGCTCTCGACCGGCCCCTTCGACACGCCCTTCACGGCCGAGGGTGACACCTTCACCGCGACGGTGCCGAGCGGCGTGTCCTCGCTGGCCATCACCGCCGTGGCCGACCCCGCGTACACGCTCAGCGCCTGGAACGGGGCCGGCAACGTCGCCGCGATGAGCGGGGTGCCCATCCTGGCGAACCTGCGAGGCGGGGCGGCGGCGACGCAGAACATGTTCCAGGTGACGGTCGCCGATCCGGACACCTCGGCCTCGCGCACCTACACGATCATCGTCACCCGCCTCGCACCCCCGGCGCCGGCCTACGACCCGCGCCTGACCTCGCTCACCGTCTCGGAGGGCGTGCTGTCCCCGACCTTCGATCCCGCGGTCACGAGCTACTCGGTCTCCGTGCCGCACGCCACCTCGAGCATCACCTTCGCGGCGACCTCGACCGACACGGTGACGATCGCCAACCCCAGCCGACCGATGACGGCCGGCACCACGTTCCTGCAGGTCGGCGGCAACATGGTGCAGGTCACGGTGACGGCCGCGGATGGCACCACCACTCGCAGCTACGACGTGTGGATCACGCGCGACTCGGCACCGACGGCGGATGTCGACCTCGACGCGCTCACGCTGTCCGTGGGGACTCTCACCCCCGCCTTCAGCCCCACGATCACGTCCTACACCGCGACCGTGCCGTTCGCCGTCCGCTCGCTCCAGCTCACCGCCTCGCCCTCGAATGCGGCGAACACCATGACCCTCAACGACGCGCCGCTCGCGGACGGGGTCGCGAGCACCGTCACCGTCCACTACAACGGCGGGAGCGCGTACGCTATCCGCGTCGTCGCGCCGAACGGCGCCGAGAAGAGCTACTCGGTGCACATCACGCGCGACGCGCCGTCGGACGACGCCGGCCTCGCCTCGCTCGCCCTCTCCGATGGCGCGCTGTCGCCCGCGTTCACCGACGCGGGCACCGCCTACAGCGCATCCGTGCCCTACCTCACGACGTCGGTGACGCTCACCGGCGTGGTCTCGGATGCCACGGCGACCTTGCGCGTGAACGGCGTCGACACGGCGTCGGGGGCGGCGTCCGCGCCTGTCGGGCTGGCCGTCGGCGTCAACTCGATCGTGGTCTCGGTCACGGCGGAGGACGGCGTGACCGAGACGTCCCGCACGATCACCGTGACGCGCGCCGCGCCGAACCTCGACCTCGACGAGCTCACGGTCGGCACCCACTCCCTCACCCCGGTGTTCGACCCCGCGGTCACCTCCTACTCGGTGGCGGTGCCCTACCTCACGACCTCGGTGGACGTCGGCGCCTCGGCCGCCGAGTCGGCGTGGGGCGTCGCGATCGCGGGCGATCCGGGTCCGACCGTCCACGTCCCGCTGCCCGTCGGCTCGACGAGCGTCGTCGTGCGCGTGACGGCGCTGTACGGCGAGACGCGCGACTACACGGTCGTCGTCACGCGCGAGCCCGCGGCGGCCGCCGTCGTCGCCTTCGACCTCGGCTTCGCGGGCGGCGACGCCGCGACCAACGCGCCCTTCGAGATCAGCGCGCAGAACCTGCTCCCGGGCAGCACCACGACCGTGACGATGCACTCGACGCCCATCGTGCTCGCGACCGCGCTCGTGCCCGGAAGCCGCACGGTGACGATCTCGTCGCAGCTGCCCGCCTCCGTCCCCGCCGGCGCGCACCGGCTCGTGTTCGCGGGCACGGCCGAGGACGGCACGCCCGTCTCGGTGACGGCGTGGTTCACGGTGCTGCGCAACGGAACGATCGGCGCCGTCTCGCTCGCCGGGCCCGTCGCATACACCGAGGCCGCGCTCGCGGCGACGGGCGCGGAGGGCGTGGGCGACGTGACGCTCGCGGCGCTTCTCCTCATGCTCGGCGGCCTCGTGCTCGTGCGGATGTCGGCGCGCCGTCGTCGCGCGAGCGCCTGACCCCGCGGTGCCGACGGCGGGACTGGCGCCGTCGGCACCCGGGTACGCTGGGCGGGTGACGAGCGCCCCCGCATCCGGTTCCGCACAGGGCGACGCGAGCTACGCCGCGGCAGGTGTCGACACCGCCGCGGGAGACCGCGCGGTCGAGCTCATGAAGGCGTCCGTCGCGCGCACGCACGGGCCCGAGGTGCTCGGCGGCGTCGGGGGCTTCGCGGGGCTCTTCGACGCATCCGCGCTCACCGGCTACCGCCGTCCGCTGCTCGCGACGAGCACCGACGGGGTGGGCACGAAGATCGCCCTCGCGCTCGCGGTCGACAAGCACGACACGATCGGCCAGGACCTCGTGGCCATGGTCGTCGACGACATCGTCGTGGTGGGCGCCAAGCCTCTCTTCATGACCGACTACATCGCCACCGGCAAGGTGCACCCCGAGCGCATCGCGACGCTCGTGGCGGGCGTGGCGCGCGCGTGCGAGGCGACGGGCACGGCGCTCGTGGGCGGTGAGACGGCGGAGCACCCCGGGCTCATGGCCCCGGACGACTACGACATCGCGGGCGCAGCGGTCGGCGTGGTCGAGGCGGATGCCGTGCTCGGCCCGGAGCGCGTGCAGCACGGCGACGTCGTGGTCGCGATCGAGAGCTCGGGACTGCACTCCAACGGCTTCTCGCTCGTGCGCCACATCCTCGACCAGCGCGGCCTCGCCTACACCGACACCTCCGACGAGCTCGGCGGCGTCGTCGGCGAGGTGCTGCTCGAGCCCACGCGCCTCTACACCGCGCCCCTGCTGCGCGTGCTCGACGAGCTCCCGGGCGCGATCCACGCCCTCAGCCACGTGACGGGCGGCGGCATCGCGGCCAACCTCGCCCGTGTGCTGCCGAAGGGCGCGTGGGTCGAGCTCGACCGCTCGACGTGGAGCCCGCATCCGGTGTTCCGCACGCTCGCCGCGTGGGGCGGGCTCTCCCTCGGCGAGACCGAGTCGACCTGGAACCTCGGCGTCGGCTTCTTCGCGGTCGTGGCAGCGGATGCCGCGAGCTCGGTCACGCGCGCGCTCGAGACGGCGGGCCTGCCCGCGTGGGTCGCCGGCCGCGTCTCGACCGCAGCCCACGACCTCTCGGGATTCGAGCAGGGTGCGAAGGGCGTCGACGGCGGCGCCGTCAGGCTCGTCGGGGAGTTCGCGGGTTAGGCGGTCTTGACGTCGTCCTCGTCGAGGTCGTCGTCCTCGCCCTCGCCGTAGGAGTACTCAGGCCACTTCTCGAGGTCCTCCTCGAGGCGAGGGTTGCCTGCGAGCTCGCGCTGGAGCGAGTCGTAGTTGGTGTCCGGGCTGAAGTACTTCAGCTCCCGAGCGACCTTGGTGTGCTTTGCCTTCTGACGGCCGCGCCCCATGCGTGACCCCCTCGTTTCAGAGCTGAGA
>JAEYVF010000027.1 GCA_023432005.1 Actinomycetes bacterium | reverse complement strand
GCGTAGAGCACCGGGGTGACGGCCGAGATGGCGGCGACGACCGGGATCGTCGCCTGGCCGCCGCAGGTGACCATGTTGACGTTCGGCGCGTCGAGGTGCTCGTCGAGGTTGACGGCGGGCACGACGTAGGGGCCGATCGCGGCGGGCGTGAGGTCGACGAGCTGCTTGCCGTAGGGTGCGAGGCGCTCGGCGTTGCGGATGTGCGCGCCCGCGCTCGTCGCGTCGAACACGACGTCGATCTCGTCGAAGCCGGGCAGGGCGATGAGCCCCTCGACGCCCTCGTGCGTCGTCGGCACACCCAGGCGGCCGGCGCGGGCGAGGCCGTCCGACTCCGGGTCGATGCCGACCATGGCGCCCATCTCGAGCGTGTCGCTCAGGCGCATGACCTTGAACATCAGGTCGGTGCCGATGTTGCCCGACCCGATGATCGCTACCTTCGTCTTGCTCACGCGTCCCCTCCTGCGATGGCTGTCACGGTTCCGAAGCCGCTGATCGCGGCCTCATAAGCACTGCCCGCGGCTAACGGCACCATCGGACCGAGCGCGCCCGAGAGCACGACCTCGCCCGCGCGCAGCGGGCGGCCGAGCCGGGCGGCGGTCTGCGCGACCCACACGAGCGCCTCGACCGGGTCGCCGAGGCACGCGGCGCCGGTGCCGGTCGAGACGACCTCGCCATCGCGCGTGAGCGTCATCTCGACGGCGATGGGGTCGAAGTCCGAGAGCGGCACCCGCACGTCGCCGAGCACGTAGAGCGCGCTCGAGGCGTTGTCGGCGATCGTGTCGACGATCGAGATCGACCAGTCGCGCACGCGCGAGTCGACGATCTCGAAGGCCGCGACCGCGTAGTCGACGGCGGCCACGACGGATGCGCGGTCGGTCTCGTCGACGTCGTCACGCAGCACGAACGCGAGCTCCGCCTCGATGCGCGGCGCGACGAGCGCCGTCGTGTCGACGGCCACGGCGCCCGTGACGTCCATGTCGTCGAGGAGCACGCCGAAGTCCGGCTGATCGACGCCGAGCTGCGCCTGCACGGCCGGGTTGGTGAGGCCGACCTTGCGCCCGACGCGGCGGGCGCCGGCGGTCTCGCGACGGGAGATCACGATCTCCTGCACCGCGTACGCGGCCTCGACATCCGTGTCGCCCAGCAGGGCGCGGACGGGCTCGACAGCCCGGGCCTCCCGCAGCGCGGCGTAGAGGGCATCGGCGGCGTCCCGCACGGGGGCCGTCTCGAGCGACGCGCTCACATCATCACCATCCCTCCGTCGACCATGAGCAGCTGGCCGGTCATGTAGTCCGAGTCGTCGGCCGCGAGGAAGACCGCGGTCGGCACGAGGTCGTCCGGCGTGGAGAGCCGGCCGAGCGGGATCCTCCGCGTGTAGTCGTCGAGCGTGCGGTCGGCGAGCGTGAGCGCGTCGGCCCGCCACAGCGGGGTGTCCACGATGCCCGGGCCGATCCCGTTGACGGTGATCCCGTGGGCGGCGAGCCCCTTCGCCGTGGACTGCGTGAGAGAGAGCAGAGCGGCCTTGCTCGCGGCGTAGGCGGTGAAGTCGCCCGTCGCCTGGCGCGAGGAGGTCGAGCAGATGTTGACGATCTTCCCGGCGCCGCGGGTCGCCGCGCCCTGGTCGATGAAGCGGCGAGCCGCCTGCTGCGTGCACAGCAGCGGGCCGAGCGAGTTGACCCGGATCGTGCGGTCCCAGCTCTCCTCGTCGACGTCGAGGAAGGCCTGGCGGCGCAGGATGCCGGCGCCGTTGACGAGCACGTCGACCCCGCCAAGCAGCTCGTCGACACGGCGGAAGAGCGCCTCGACGGAGGTCTCGTCGGCCACGTCGACGGCCGCCGCGTGCGCGACGCCGCCCGCCTCCTGGATCCTCGCGGCCACGAGCGTCGCCGCCTCGCGGTCGAGATCGGCGACGAGCACCTCGGCGCCCTCCGCGGCATAGCCGCGCGCGATCGCGGAGCCGATGCCGCTGCCGCCGCCCGTGACGACGGCGCGGCGCCCCTGCAGCCGTGCGTTCCCCGTCATGCCGCTCTCCTTCCGGTCCAAGCCAGGTACCTCGCGAAGCCCGCGCGCGACCACGAGCGCGGCGTGAGCCGCTGGGCCGCGTAGACGGCCTTCCACTGCGCGCCGGGCACGACGAGCGCGCGACGACGGGCGAAGCCGCGCACGGCGGCGCGGGCCACCTGCTCGGGCGTGCACCACATGGCGTCGTGGATGCCGGATGCGCCGATGCCGGCGCGGCTGTGGAAGCCGCTGCGCACGAAGCCCGGCGCGACGACCGTGCTCGTGACGCCCGTGCCGCGCGTGAGCTCGTGGAGGCCCTCGCCGAAGGTCTGCGCCCACGCCTTCGCGGCCGAGTAGGTGATCGCGGGCGTGCCCGGCAGGAAGCCCGCGATCGACGCGATGGTGATGAGGCCTCCGCGGTCGCGCTCGAGCATGCCGGGCAGGGCCGCGTAGGCGAGAGCGGTGAGCGCGTCGATCGCGACGCGGTTGACGGCCTCGGATGCGGCGAGGTCGTTGCCGAGGTAACCGCCGGGCGGAAGGCCCGCACCCGCGGAGTGCACGAGCACGTCGACGGGCTTCGCGGTGTCGGCGAGGCGGGCGGAGGTCGCGGCGAGGCCCCGCTGCTCGCCGAGGTCCGCGATGAGGATCTCCGCGTCGCCCGCCGCCGTCGGCAGCTCGAGCGCGAGGTCGGCGAGCGCGTCGGCGCTGCGTGCGACGAGCACGAGCTCATAGCCCTCGCGGGCGAGCTCGAGGGCGATCGCGCGGCCGATGCCGGAGGATGCTCCCGTCACGAGGGCGCGCATCCGCG
>JAEYVF010000015.1 GCA_023432005.1 Actinomycetes bacterium | reverse complement strand
CAAGCTCGCGGGCGGCGTCGCCGTCATCAAGGCGGGTGCGGCCACCGAGGTCGAGCTCAAGGAGCGCAAGCACCGCATCGAGGACGCCATCCGCAACGCGAAGGCGGCCGGCGAGGAGGGCATCGTCGCCGGTGGTGGCGTCGCGCTCATCCAGGCGGGCAAGACGGCGTTCGAGAAGCTCGAGCTCTCGGGCGACGAGGCGACCGGAGCCAACATCGTCAAGGTCGCGATCGACGCGCCGCTCAAGCAGATCGCGCTCAACGCGGGTCTCGAGCCGGGCGTCGTGGTCGACAAGGTGCGCAACCTCCCGGTGGGCCAGGGCCTCAACGCCGCCACCGGCGAGTACGTCGAGATGCTCTCGGCCGGCATCAGCGACCCGGTGAAGGTCACCCGTTCGGCGCTGCTCAACGCGGCGTCGATCGCGGGCCTGTTCCTCACCACCGAGGCCGTCGTCGCCGACAAGCCCGAGAAGGTCGCGGCTCCGGCCGGTGACCCGACGGGCGGCATGGACTTCTGACCTGAAGGGTGAAGGTTGCATCGCAACCTTCACCCGAAAGGTCAGGGTCGATGAGCGCCGCGCGCCTGCGCGACGCGTCTCGAGACCCCACGCCACAACGCACGAAGCGGGCGGTTCCCCTCCGGGGAGCCGCCCGCTTCGTCGTGCGCTGCTTCCTACCGCAGGAACAGCCGCGTGTTGCTGTGCTCGATGTCGGCGTACTGCTGTCCCGCCTGCGCGAGCGAGGTGCCGATCGCGGTGAGGGACTCCTCGACGCGCTGCTGCGTGGTGCGCCAGTCGGCGACGACGGCGTGGAAGGCGGATGCGGCCCCGCCGCGCCACGACGCCTGCAGCTGCTCGAGCTGCGCGTGGAGGGCGGTGACCTCGGCCTGGATGCGCCCGACGGTCTGTCGGGCGGCCGCCGCGTGGGCGAGGACGGCTTCGCTGTCTACCTGGAAGGTGCTCATGGCGTCACGCTAGGAGCGCGCCGCGGCTCCGCTCTCGCCGCCCGTGGCATCCGTGGACTCCGTCTCGTCGGAGGGCGTGTGGGCGAGCGGGATGCTGACGCGGAAGGTCGCGCCACCGCCGGGCGTCTCGACCACCTCGACGTGGCCCTCGTGCTTCGCGACGATGCCTGCCACGATCGCGAGGCCGAGGCCCGAGCCGCCCGTCTCGCGCGTGCGCGAGGTGTCGGCGCGCCAGAACCGCTGGAAGATCTTCTCGCGCAGCTGGGGCGGGATGCCCTCACCGTGATCGACGATCGAGATGACGCCGAACCCGCCCGAGCGGTCGACCCCCACCTCGAGCTCGATGGGGCTGTCGTCCGGGGTGAAGCGCATGGCGTTGCCGATGAGGTTGGTGACCACCTGGCGCAGCTTGTCCTCGTCGCCGCGCACGATGGGGCCGACCTCGGGCAGCGGCACGGCGCCCGTCGTCGTCGACGCCGCGGTCGTCTCCGCCACGGCGGGGCGGCGGCGGCGCAGACGCGCGAGCGCCGAGCCAGCGAACGCGATGGGGCCGGTCATCGTCGTGGCCGGCGGTGTCGTGGCCGGCGTCACGGGCGGCGTGGTCGGGGGGGCGGCCGTGACGGGCGGGGTGGTCTCGGTGCCGGGTGCCGGGTCGGCGGAGGCGGGCGGCGCCGTGAGCGGGTCGATGGGCTCGGGCACGACGACGGTGATGCGTCGAAGCGGTGCCGAGGCGGAGGCGTCGAGGGCGGCATCCTGGGCGATCGGCAGCAGGTCGACGGGTTCGTCCGCCATCGTGCGCGGCTCGTCGAGGCGGGCGAGCTCGAGCAGGTCCTCGACGAGCCCGCCCATCCGGATCGCCTCCCGCTCGATGCGGTCCATCGCCTGCGCGACGTCGTCGGGCTTCTGCAGCGCCCCCATGCGGTAGAGCTCGGCGTACCCGCGCAGCGACACGAGGGGCGTGCGCAGCTCGTGGCTCGCGTCGCCCACGAAGCGCCGCATCTGCTCGACCGCCCGTTGCCGGTCGGCGAGGGCGAGGTCGATGCGGGCGAGCATCGCGTTGAGGGAGCGGTTGAGGCGGCCGACCTCGGTGTTCGGGGTGGCGCCGCCCAGACGCTGGTTGTAGTCGCCCGCGGCGAACCGCGCCGCCGTGCGCTCGACATCGCGCAGGGGCGCGAAGGTGCTCGTGACGAGAAGCTGCGTGACGGCCGCGCCGAGCAGCACGACGGCGATCGCGAACAGGAAGAAGATGAGGCTGTAGCGCGTGATCGTCGTGTCGATGTCGGTCACGTCGATGCCCGCGACGAGGGTCGCGAGCGAGCCGTCGGCTCCCGTGAGCACGCTCGTCATCACGCGCCACTGGCCGTGACCGGTCGCATCCGTGACGGTCGAGAGGCGGCTGTCGTTGAGGTACCCCCACGACAGCGTCATGTGCGTGAGGTCGGGCTGCAGCGAGGACTCGGGCACGTTCTCGCACACGATGTCGCCGCTCGCGTCGACGATCGCCACGAGGTAGCCGGGCTCGTAGCGGAAGTTGCATGTGGCGAGATTGGTGGGCGCGGTGTCGGCCGTTCCGAGCACCTGCTGGAACCACGAGGTGACGGATGCGTCGCGCTGGTCGAAGAGGTAGGTGCGCAGCACCGTCATGGTGCCCATGCCCGCGACGGCCAGCCCGAACGTCAGCAGCAGCACGGTGACGCCCGTGATCTTGGTGCGCAGGGAGACGCCGTTCCACCAGCGCTCGAACGACGCGTGCAGCTTCGCCATCAGAGGCCCCGCATCCGTCGCCCGGCGGCCCGGGGGATCGTCACGCCTTCGCGGTCTTGAGCATGTAGCCGAAGCCGCGCTTCGTCTGGATCATGGGCTCGCTCGAATGCTGGTCGATCTTGCGGCGGAGGTAGGAGATGTAGCTCTCGACGATCCCCGCGTCGCCGTTGAAGTCGTACTCCCACACGTGGTCGAGGATCTGCGCCTTCGACAGCACCCGGTTCGGGTTGAGCATGAGGTAGCGCAGGAGCTTGAACTCGGTGGGCGAGAGCTCGACCGAGACGTCGCCGACCGTGACCTCGTGGGTGTCCTGGTCCATCGTGAGCTCGCCCGCGCGGATGATGGCATCCTCTTCGTCCTGCATGGTGCGTCGCAGGATGGCCTTGATGCGCGCGACGATCTCGTCGAGGGAGAAGGGCTTCGTGACGTAGTCGTCGCCGCCCACGGTGAGGCCGGTGATCTTGTCCTCGGTGTCGTCCTTCGCGGTGAGGAAGAGGATGGGCGCCGTGTAGCCGGAGGCGCGCAGCCGCTTCGTGACGCCGAAGCCGTTCATGTCGGGGAGCATGACGTCGAGGATGATGAGGTCGGGCTCCTCGTCGAGGACCGCGGAGATGGCCTGGGCGCCGTTGCCGACCGCGCGCACGGCGAAGCCGGCGAAGCGGAGGCTCGTGGTGAGCAGGTCGCGGATGTTGGGCTCGTCGTCGACGATGAGGATCCTGGGTCCGTCGCTCATGCGCCCCATTATCTCTGAAAGTTTTCTGAATGTCACCTGGAATCTTCGGCGACTCCTGTCTACCCCCGGATGAGGGTCGAGCGGCCTAGCATCAGCGCATGACCGCGGAGCGCATCGTCATCGTCGGAGCGGGCCTCGCCGGGGCGGGCGCCGCGGCCGAGCTGAGGGAGCGCGGATTCGAGGGCGACGTGGTCCTCGTCGGCGCCGAGGCGCACGCGCCCTACCTCCGTCCCCCGCTGTCGAAGTCGTACCTCTCGGGCGAGGACGGACGCGACTCGCTCGAGGTGCGTCCGGTCGGCTGGTACGCCGAGCACGGCATCCGTTTCCTCCCGGATGCGTTCGCGACATCGCTCGATCGCGAGGCGCGCGTCGTGGCGCTCGCGGGGGGCGACGCCCTGCCCTACGACCGGCTGCTGCTCGCGACCGGCTCGACGCCGAATCCGCTGCCGGTGCCGGGCGGCGACCTCGCGGGCGTGCACCTGCTGCGCACGGTCGACCAGGCGGACGCGCTGCACGCGGCGCTCGCGGCGGGCGGCAGGCGCGTCGTACTCGTCGGCTCGGGCTGGATCGGGATGGAGGTCGCGGCGACCGCGCGCACCCTCGGCAACGAGGTCACCGTGCTCGTGCGAGGCGAGGTGCCGCTGGCCTCTCAGCTCGGGGCGGAGCTGGGCGGCGACTTCGCGCGGCTGCACGACGAGCACGGCGTCGTGCTGCGCCGGGGAGCGCGGGCACGCGAGGTTGTCGGCGAGGACGGTGTCGCGACGGGCGTGCTGCTCGACGGGGGAGAGCTCGTGCCGGCGGACGTCGTGGTCGCCGCGGTCGGCGCGACGCCCGCGATCGGCCTCGCGGCATCCGCGGGCCTCGAGGTGGGCGACGGCGTGCACGTCGACGCGCGGCTGCGCACCGCCGACCCGCACGTGTGGGCGGCCGGCGACATCGCGGCCGCCGTGCACCCCGTGCTCGAGGCGGCCGGGCTCCCCTCCCGCATCCGCAGCGAGCACTGGGCGAACGCCGAGAGCACGGGGCCCGCCGCGGCGCGCTCGATGCTCGGCGACGAGACGCCCTACGACAAGATCCCGTACGTCTACACCGATCAGTTCGACCTCGGCATGGAGTACACGGGGTTCCCGCAGCTCGCCGCGGATGCGGAACTCGTGATCCGGGGCGACCGCGCGGGCCGTCGGCTCATCGCCTTCTGGATGCGCGGCGACGCCGTCGTGGCGGGCATGAACGTCAACGTGTGGGACGTCGCGGACGACATCGAGCGCCTCGTGCGGGCGGGGCTCGCGGGCGCCGCGGTCGACCGGTCGCGGCTCGCCGACCCGGCGACGCCGCTCGGGGCGCTCTAGCATCGAGCCCGTGACCTCCGCCGCCTCCCTCGTGCGCCGCATCGGCGCGCGCGAGTTCGACTTCTCGCGGCGCGTCGCGGTCATGGCGATCGTCAACCGCACCCCCGACTCGTTCCACGACAGGGGCGCGACGTTCGCGCTCGACCGGGCCGTGGAGGCCGCACTCGCGGCGGTCGCGGATGGCGCCGACTGGATCGACGTGGGTGGCGTGCCGTTCGGGCGCGGCCCGGTCGTCGAGCTCGTCGAGGAGCTCGACCGCATCGTGCCGCTCGTCGAGGCGGTGCGCGCGGCATCCGACGTCGTCATCTCGGTCGACACCTTCAGCGCGCGGGTCGCGGAGGCATCCCTCGCCGCGGGTGCGGACCTCGTCAACGACACCTCGGGGCTGTGGGACCCCGCCATGGCCCCCACCGTCGCGGCGGCGGGCGGGCACCTCGTGCTCACCCACTCGCTCACGCCGCCGCGCACCCCGCATCCGTCGCCGCGGTACGACGATGTGGTGACGACGGTCGTCGGCCATCTGCGCTCGCGCATCGACGCGGCGCTCGCGGCCGGGGTGCCGTTCGAGCACCTCATCGTCGACCCCGGCCACGACCTCAACAAGAACACGCTGCACTCGCTCGAGCTCACGCGGCGCCTCGGTGAGGTCGCGGAGCTCGGGCCGCCCGTGCTCGTGGCGCTCTCGAACAAGGACTTCATCGGCGAGACCCTCGACCGACAGCAGTACGAGCGGCTCGAGGGCTCGCTCGCGTCGACCGTCGTGTCGATCCTGAACGGCGCCCGCATCGTGCGGGTGCACGACGTGCGCGCGACGGTCGACGCCGTGCGCATGACGGAGGCGATCCTCGGATGGCGGGAGCCGGCGTGGCTGAAGCACAACATGTGACGATCGACCGCGTCTGGCCCGATCCTGCGGAGGATCTCGCCGATGACGAGCTCGTCGGCGCGCTCCACGGGCACGAGCCCGTGCTGCGGGTGAACTTCGTCTCGTCGGTCGACGGCGCGGCGACCCACGACGGCCTCTCCGGCGGCCTCGGCGACGACGCCGACCGGCGCTACTTCGGGCTGCTGCGTCGCGTCGCGGATGTCGTGGTGGTCGGCGCGGGGACCGTGCGCGCCGAGGGCTACGGCGGCCTGCGGGTCTCCGATGCGTCGGTCGCGTGGCGCGAGGCGAACGGGCTCTCGCCGCATCCCGTGTTCGCGATCGTGTCGGGCGGGCTCGACCTCGACCCCGCCTCGCGGGTGTTCACCGAGGCCCCCGTGCGGCCGATCGTGCTGACGACGCCCGGGCACGTGCTCGGCGCGATCGCCGAGGTCGCCGACGTCGTCGAGAGCGGCTCGGGCGGGCGGATCGACGCGGATGCCGCGGTCGCGGCCCTGCGCGCGCGCGGGCTCTCGCGCATCCTGTGCGAGGGCGGACCGAGTCTCTTCGGCGCCCTCCTCGCGGCGGATGTCGTCGATGAGCTGTGCGTGACGGTGTCGCCGCGGCTCGAGGCGGGCGACGCGCGGCGCATCGCCTCCGGCGTGCTCCCCGCGGCGCGCGAGCTCGAGCTGGCGCACGTGCTCCGCGCGGGCTCGACGCTGCTGCTGCG
>JAEYVF010000196.1 GCA_023432005.1 Actinomycetes bacterium | reverse complement strand
CCACTCCGACGGCGGGGGGTGTGACGGTGCCCGTGTACTGCGCGACGTTGCTGTCGAAGCTGTTCCAGATGGCGTTGCCGTTGACGCCGCTGCCCTCGACGACCGCGATGGCGCCACCCGCCCCCGTGTTGTGGAAGGTGTTGGTGGAGATGTGCGCGCGGCGGGTGCTGCGCAGGTGCACGCCGTCGATGCTGTGGCTCAGGCAGTAGTTGTCGCGGAAGCTCGTGTCGTTCGAGTTCTCCACGAAGAGCGCGTAGCGGCCGTAGCGCAGCATGTTGCCGAGCACCTGGGCCCACGACGAGTCCTTGCGGATGTCGATCGAGATCGCCTTCTCGCCCGGCTCGACGACGAACCGGTTGTCGGAGACGAGCACGTCGGTGCTCACGGTGCAGGCGAAGCCGTAGAGCGTCGCATCCGCCTCCCCGTCGGCGACGGGCGTGGGGCGGCGTGCGAGCGTGAACTCGTTGCCGATGATGCGCAGACCCTCGGTGTTGACCCACCGGGTGCCCGCATGGGTCAGCGCCTCCCCGACGCAGTTGAGCACGCGGATGTTGCGGTAGATGCTCCCGGTCGGCGCCTCCTGGTGCGTCCCCACGGCGATCGCGGGGGCGAGGTAGCTCGTGGAGGGGCCGAAGTAGCAGCTCAGGATCGTGATGTCGGCCGACATCGTGCCGTCGGGCGCTCCACCCATGCCGAGCGTCGGATGCGCGCGATCGATCTGGATGGCCTCCTTGCGCACGCTGATGGTCGAGTCGGGGCGCATCCCCAGGAACCTGCAGTTCTCCACGAGGGCGTGCCGCGTGCTGTTGAGCTCGAGGTGGTGCATCGCGGTGCAGTCGAGGAAGACGCAATCGCGGATGACGATGTTCTCGCAGTGCACGAACGACACCATGTTCGCGGGGAGAGCCCGGCCGCCGCCGTCGAACACGAACCCCTCGATCGTGATGTCCCCCCGGCCGGAGTAGCCCGTCGTGGTCGTGTCGGTGAGTTCCCAGTTGCCGAGCAGCTCCGCGCCGTATGAGGGCGCGCGGGTGATCGTGGCACCGCGCCCGTGCAGCGTCGTCCCGTGCTGCACCATGAGCACGCCGCTCACGACGTAGACGGCCGCATCGAACAGCAGGGTCGCGCCCTCGGCGGCGTCGAGCGCGTCCTGCAGTGCCGCGGTGTCATCGGTCACGCCGTCGCCCGCCGCGCCGAAGTCGGAGACGTGATGGATCCCGGGCACGCTGCTCACGCCCATCGCCGCGTGCGCAGCGGATGGGCGCGCCCATCCGTGCGATGCCGCCGCTCCGACCGCGGCGCCGAGACCTCCCGCCAGTACTCCCCGACGCGTGACGTGCTCCATGTAAACCCCTTTGTCGCATGGACTCGATCCGGCGGTCCGCCCTCTGTCGGGGCTCGCTCATCTGAGAGGGTAGGGTATCATCTGAGATACCTCAAGACTTTCTCGCCTCTGCACCCGGCGCGCCGCCGCGGCGGCCCGAATGGAGCACAGATGCTGCAGTTCGATCTCGTCAGCGAGACCCTCCTGACGGAGGTCGTGCTCGCGGCCCTCGCCTTCGTGCTGTCGGCGAGCATCGGCGCGGAGCGCCAGCGTCGCCTCAAGAGCGCGGGCGTGCGCACCCACACCCTCGTGGGCCTCGGGTCGGCGATCTTCACCCTCGTGTCGGCGTACGGTTTCAGTCACATCGTGGGCCCCGACACGATCGTCGACCCGTCGCGCATCGCGGCCCAGGTCGTGAGCGGCATCGGCTTCCTGGGCGCAGGCGTCATCTTCGTGCGCCAGAACGTGGTCAACGGGCTCACGACCGCGGCATCCGTCTGGGTCACGGCGGCGATCGGCATGGCGTGCGGAGCCGGGATGCCGGCGCTCGCGATCGTCTCGACGGCGCTCTACTTCCTCGCCGTGACGGCGCTCAGCTACGCAGCCCGCCGCATCC
The DNA here is from genome assembly GCA_023432005.1 of Actinomycetes bacterium. Classification (GTDB taxonomy): domain Bacteria; phylum Actinomycetota; class Actinomycetes; order Actinomycetales; family Microbacteriaceae; genus Homoserinibacter. The sequence continues at coordinate 2,975 of JAEYVF010000196.1, read as the reverse complement.
CGCGCGCCGACACGGGCGAGACGCTCGTCGTGCGCTATCGGGAGAACCGCGGCGTCATGCGCGTCGTGGTCGAGACCGCGACACGCCTCGGCTACAAGGTCGCGCTCCTGCAGACGCGCAAGTTCGAGACGCCGAAGGGGCACACGCTCGTCGAGGCCAACATCACCTTCACCCACCGGCGTCGGGCATCCCCCGACGAGCTGATCGCGCAGCTGTCGGAGACGCGCGGGATCGTGTCCGTGAGCGCGGCCGGCGAAGAGGACGGCTGAGCCGCCTCACCGCGTGGCGTCGGAGCGCTCCTTGATGAGGGCCGCGAGCTCGCTCCCCATGACGAAGGTCGTGACGAACCCGGCGCGAGCGGCTGCGAAGACCGCCTCGAGGCGCCCCGCGCTCGGAACGACCGCCACGACCTCCGGGGTGCGGGCGAGCTGCTCGAGGCGCACGCTGATGATGCGCCGATCCAGGCGCGTGACGACGGGCTCGCCGTCGGCGCCGAGCAGGCGGCCCGAGATCTCCGCGACCGCGCCGGCCTTCGCGGCGCGTTCGCGGTCCTCGACGGAGACCTTGTCCCACACGCTCGACTCACCGCTCTTCCACTCCGCGAGCGAGACGACCGCCAGGTCGAGCCGGTCGGCGCGATCGAGCGCCTGGGCGATCTCCGGCTGCTTGCGCAGGTCGCGCGCCGTCGACTCCTCATCGACGACGAGGGGAGCGTGGATCGGCCAGGTGCTGATGCCGGGGCTGTCGCCGAGCCGTGCGATCAGCTGCGGCAGGCTGCCGACCCCCGGCAGCTGGAGAGCGCCCGCGAGCTGCACGATGTCGCAGGGCGGCGGCTCCGTCATGAACTTCGCGGCGATGTCGAGCGTGCGCGACCAGGACAGACCGACGGTCATGCCGGGGCGGATGAGGTCCTGGATGGTCTCCATGACCGTGCGCCCGAGCACCTCGCTCGGCGCGAGGCCGTCGCCCCCCGACGCCTCGGCGATGCGCACCTGCCTCACGCCGAGGGCCGTGGCGACCTCAGCGGCGAGCGTCGTCGTGAGAGCCGACTGAGGGCGGCGGAGCTCGATCCGCACGACGCCCGCGTCGACGGCCTCCTTGAGGAGCTTGGCCACCTGGAAGCGGCTCACCCCGAAGCGCTCGCCGATCTCGATCTTCGAGAGGCCGTCGAGGTAGTAGGCACGAGCGACCTCGTAGTGCAGCTGCGTCCCGTCAGGCATATCCCTGTCATTCCTCGTCGGGGTCCGGGCGTCGTCGGGTTCCCGGATCGACCCCAGGTGGGAGCTTACTGGCTCATCTGAGCGATCGGTCGGCACGCAGAAGGCCCCGCTCGAGATGAGCGGGGCCTTCTGCGAAGGGGATGCGGGAGTTACTTCTCCTCGGACTCCTCGGCAGGGGCGTCGTCGGTGGTCTCCTCGGCAGCAGCCTCGGTCTCCGTGGCGGGCGTCTCCTCGGTCTCCTCGGCAGCAGCCTCGGTCTCCTCGACCGGCGTCTCCTCGGCGGCGGGCTTCGCCTCCGCCTTCGGGGTCTCGACGCGGGCGGCCGACTTCTTCGACGAGGCGGGCTTCTTCACGACCGGCTCGAGCACGAGCTCGATGACCGCCATGGGGGCGTTGTCGCCCTTGCGGTTGCCGATCTTCGTGATGCGGGTGTAGCCGCCCTCACGCTCCGCGACGAGCGGCGCGATCTCGGTGAAGAGCTCGTGCACGACCGTCTTGTCGTGGATGACCGACAGCACGCGGCGACGCGAGTGGAGGTCGCCGCGCTTGGCGAAGGTGATGAGACGCTCCGCGACGGGACGCAGGCGCTTGGCCTTCGTCTCGGTCGTCGTGATGCTCTTGTGCGTGAACAGCGCCGCGGCGAGGTTCGCGAGCAGAAGGCGCTCGTGCGCCGGACCGCCGCCGAGACGGGGACCCTTGGTGGGCTGAGGCATGATCAGTCGTTCTCCAGAATGTGTTTCAGGTCAGTGCGGGGTCAGACGGTCTCGTCGTCGTATCCGCCGTAGAAGTGCGCGCCGTCGAAGCCGGGCACGCTGTCCTTGAGCGAGAGGCCGAGCTCGACGAGCTTGTCCTTCACCTCGTCCACCGACTTCTGACCGAAGTTGCGGATGTTCATGAGCTGCGTCTCCGAGAGAGCGACGAGCTCGCTGACGGTGTTGATGCCCTCGCGCTTGAGGCAGTTGTACGAGCGCACCGAGAGGTCGAGGTCCTCGATGGGCATCGACAGCTCGCTCGAGAGCACCGCGTCGACCGGGGCGGGCCCGATCTCGATGCCCTCGGCGGCGGTGTTGAGCTCGCGCGCGAGGCCGAAGAGCTCGACGAGCGTGCGACCGGCCGAGGCGATCGCGTCGCGCGGCGTGATGGCCGGCTTGGTCTCGACGTCGACCACGAGGCGGTCGAAGTCGGTGCGCTCGCCGGCACGCGTGGCCTCCACGCGGTAGGTGACCTTGAGCACGGGCGAGTAGATCGAGTCGACCGGGATCTGGCCCGCCTCGCTGAACTCGCTGCGGTTCTGAGTCGCCGAGACGTAGCCGCGACCGCGCTCGATCGTGAGCTCGAGGTCGAACTTCGCCTTGTCGTTGAGGGTCGCGATGACGAGGTCCGGGTTGTGGATCTCCACACCGGCCGGCGCCGAGATGTCGGCGGCGGTCACCTGGCCCGCGCCGGTCTTGCGCAGGTAGGCGGTGATGGGCTCGTCGTGCTCGCTCGAGACGACCAGGTTCTTGATGTTCAGGACGATCTCGACGACGTCCTCCTTGACACCGGGGATGGTGTCGAACTCGTGCTGGATGCCGTCGAGGCGGATGCTCGTGACCGCAGCCCCGGGGATCGAGGAGAGAAGGGTGCGGCGCAGCGAGTTGCCGAGCGTGTAGCCGAAGCCGGGCTCGAGGGGCTCGATGACGAACGCGGAGCGGAACTCCGAGATGACCTCTTCGGAGAGGGTGGGACGCTGTGCGATGAGCACGTGGTTTCCTT
>JAEYVF010000095.1 GCA_023432005.1 Actinomycetes bacterium | reverse complement strand
GCCGAGGTGCGCGTCGACGGCCCAGCGCGCGGCGGGGCCGTCGGGACCGTGGAGCGCGAAGTCGACGAGCAGCGCCTCGCCGTCGAAGCCGCGGACCGTGTAGGTGCGGAACGGCGGGCGCGCGTGGCTCGGCATGGCGCGCCACGCCGCGAACCAGTCGGGGTCGGTCGGCATGGCGTCGATGCCCTGCGGGCAGGGCGGCACGACCTTGATGCGCTGGTCGAGACCCGGGTCGGCGAGCCGCTCGTCGCCGACGGGCCGCAGCGCGAAACGGCGGAACGTCGGCGTGAGGTCGTCGATCCGCGCGACCGCCACGCGGGCGAACACCCACGGGTCGGTCGTCGTGCGGACGAGGGTGTCAGCGGACATGGTGCCTTCCGATCGGGATCACGAGGGGGGTTCGCGACACGGGGTCGAGGATCACGTGGCTGCGGATGCCGAAGACGCTCTCGACGAGCTCGGGCGTGAGGATGTCGGAGGGAGCCCCGCTCGCGACGATGCGCCCCTCGCTCATCGCGACGATCTCGTCGGCGTAGCGCGCGGCGAGGTTGAGGTCGTGCAGGACCATGACGATCGTCGTGCCGCGGTCGCGTCCGAGCTCCGCGAGCAGGTCGAGCACATCCACCTGGTGCGCGACGTCGAGGAACGTCGTGGGCTCGTCGAGCAGCAGGATGTCGGTCTCCTGCGCGAGCGCCATCGCGATCCACACGCGCTGGCGCTGCCCGCCCGAGAGCTCGTCGACGCTGCGCTCGGCGAGGTCGGTCGTCCCGGTCGCGTGGAGCGCCTCCGCCACCGCCTCGTGGTCGTGCTGGGTCCAGCGCGCGAGGAGGCGCTGATGCGGCTGCCGCCCGCGGCCCACGAGGTCGGCCACCGTGATGCCCTCGGGGGCGACGGGGCTCTGCGGCAGGAGGCCGAGCACGCGCGCGACGTGCTTCGAGGGGCGATCGGCGATGGGCTCGCCATCGAGCAGCACCTGGCCGGTCTTCGGGGCGAGCAGGCGGGCGAGAGCGCGCAGCAGCGTCGACTTGCCGCATCCGTTCGCCCCGACGATCGCGGTGATGCGGCCGGGCGAGACGTCGAGGTCGAGACGCTCGACGACCGTGCGGTCGCCGTAGGCGAGGGTCACCTCGCGCGCCTGGAGGCTGTGGGCGAACGTCATGGGGTGCGTCCCTTCCGGGTGGTGCGCGCGAGCAGGTAGACCAGGAACGGGGCGCCGAGCGCTCCCGTCACCACGCCGACGGGGTAGCGAGCGTCGAACGCGAACTGGCCGACGAGGTCGGCGACCATCACGAGCAGTGCCCCCACGAGGCCCGCGGGCAGCAGGAGCGAGGCGCCCGGCCCGAGCAGACGCGAGGCGATCGGCCCCGACATGAAGGCGACGAAGGCGATGGGGCCCGCGGCAGCCGTCGCGAAGGCGAGCAGTGCGACGGCCCCGAGGATGAGACCCAGCCGCGCGGCGGGCACGCGCACCCCGAGGGCGGCCGCCGTGTCGTCGCCGAGTCGCAGCGTGTCGAGCGCGCGCGACCCGGCGAACACGAGCGGGAGCAGCACGAGCGAGGCGACCGCGAGGGGGGCGACGGCGGACCACGTCGCGCCGTTGAGGCTCCCCGTCAGCCACTGCATCGCGGCGGGCATGTCCCAGTCGGAGGCGCGGGAGAGCACCCACGAGACGACGCTCTGGAGCATGGCGGCGACGCCGATGCCGATGAGCACGAGGCGCGCGCCCGAGAACCCGCGGCGGTAGGCGAGGAGGTAGATGACGAGCGCGGTCGTGAGGGCGCCCGCGAGGGCGAGCAGCGAGACGCCCGTGTCGCCGAGCGACAGCACGACGACGCCGACGACGCCCGCCGCGCTCGCGCCCCACGTGACGCCGATGATGTCGGGAGAGGCGAGCGGATTGCGCAGCAGCGTCTGGAAGGTCACGCCCGCGATGCCGAACGCGAAGCCCGCGAGGAGGCCGAGGCTCGCGCGCGGGAGGCGCAGCTCGCCGACCGTGAAGGACGCCCCCGGCACCGGCTGGCCGACGATCACGCGGAGCACCTCGTCGAGCCCGTAGAAGGTGCGGCCGATCATGAGGCTCACGATGAACACCGCGACGACGAGCGCGGCGAGCGCGAGCGTGCGCAGCAGACGACGGCGGGAGCGGAGGCGGCGCCCCGCGGCGATCGCCGCGCCGGTGTCGCCCGGCGCCGCGAGGGGGATCGCGGTCGCCGTCACAGCTCGCGCACCTTCCGGCGGCGCACGAGCGCGATGAGCACGGGCGCCCCGATGAGCGCCGTGACGATGCCGACCTCGACCTCGTCGGGGCGCGCGATGACGCGACCCACGACATCCGCTGCGGTCAGCAGCACGGCGCCCACGACGGCGGTGAACGGCAGCAGCCAGCGGTGGTCGGTGCCGACGAGGAGGCGGCAGAGATGCGGCACGATGAGCCCGACGAAGCCGATGGGTCCCGCGATCGCCGTCGCCGCGCCGCACAGGATGACGGCCCCCGCGGCGGAGAGCGCGCGCGTGCGGCCGACGTGCTCGCCGAGGCCCGTCGCGACGTCGTCGCCGAGGGCGAGCGAGTTCATGCCGCGCGCGAGGGCGATCACGAGGACGGCGCCCACCGCGAAGGCGGGGGCGACGAGCGCGATGCGGTCCCACACCGCGCCGCCGACGCCTCCGATCTGCCAGAAGCGGAAGGAGGTGAGCTCCTGGGCCCGCGGGAGCATGATCGCGCTCACGAGCGAGCCGAGCGCGGCCGTCGCCGCGGCTCCCGCGAGGGCGAGCTTGAGCGGTGTCGCGCCGTCGCGCCCGAGCGAGCCGACGGCGTACACGAAGACGCCGGCCAGGGCCGAGCCCGCGATCGCGACGACGAGCACGGCGACGGGGTTCGAGAGACCGAGGAACGCCATCCCCGCCACGACGGCGAGCGACGCGCCCATCGAGAGCCCGAGGATGCCGGGGTCGGCGAGCGGATTGCGCGTGACGGCCTGGAGGCTCGTCCCCGAGAGCGCGAGCGCGGCGCCCACGAGGATCGCGAGCACGGTGCGGGGGATGCGCGCCGCGACGGCCGCGGCGCCGACCGAGTCGAGGTCGCCCGCGATGCCTGCCAGCAGCTCGTCGAGCGAGACGTCGCGCGTGCCGATCGCGAGCGAGAGCGCGGCCGTGACGACGAGGGAGCCGACGCCGACCGCGATCCAGGCCACGCGGACGGCCGCCGGACGCCGCGCGGTCGCGGCGGCCGGCGGCGTCGGGGCTGCCGTGGCGGTCGTCACCCGGCCTGGGCGGCGAACAGCGCGAAGTAGTCGCCGATGGTCGCGCGGATCGAGAGCGGCGACGGGTTGGCCGAGGCGGCGAGAGGCGTCGAGTCGGGGAGGATCACGACGTGGCCCGCGGCGATCGCGGGGATCTTCGACAGCAGCGGGTCGGCCTGCATGCGCTCGACGAGGTCGCCCTCAGGGTCGCCGTAGGTCACGAAGATGTCGACATCCGAGAAGCGATCCGCCTCCTCGGCGCTCACGGTCGTGTAGAACGCCTCGGATGTCGCCGACTCCTCCTCGACGATCGAGGGCACGGGCAGTCCGAGGTCCGCGAGGAAGCCGGGGCGCGTGTCGTGGCTCGTGTAGAAGCCGATCTGGCTGAAGTCGGACGCGTCGATGAACGAGAAGAGGATGCGCTTGTCGCGAATCACGGCGTGAGCCTCGAGCGCGTCGCCGATCTCGGCGTCGAGCTGCGCGATGAGCTCCTCGCCTTCGGGCGCGAGTCCGAGCGCGGCCGAGTCGAGGCGGATCATGTCGTCGAGCGAGGTGCCCCACGCGAGCTCGGGGTAGGCCACCACGGGGGCGATCTTTGAGAGCGTGTCGTAGTCCTCCTGCGTGAGGCCGGAGTAGGCCGCGAGGATCACGTCGGGCTCGGTGTCGGCGACGGCCTCGAAGTCGATGCCGTCGGTCTCGTCGAACAGCACGGGCGTCTCGGCGCCGAGCTCCCCGAGCCTCTCCTCGACCCACGGCAGCACGCCGTCGCCGTCGTCGTCGCCCCACGAGACGGCGGGCATCCCGACGGGCACGACGCCGAGCGCGAGCGGCACCTCCTGGTTCGACCACGCGACGGTGGCGACGCGCTCGGGCTTCGCGTCGATCGTGGTCTCGCCGAACGCGTGCTCGATCGTGACGGGGAACGCGGATGCGTCGCCCGGCGCCTCGGAGCCGGTCGCGGTGGGGGAGGTGGCGGCGCACGCCGACAGCGCGAGCGCTGCTGCGGCGACGACCGGAAGGGTGCGGAGGACGCGCACGGGGATCCTTTCGGCGGGGAGAGTAGGTGAGGCTCACCTAACCGGGGTGAGCTGAGGTTAACCTAACCTCACTCGCCGCCGAGGTGTCAAACCGAGCGGCGCGTCATCTGAGGGTCCACGACCGCAGCACCCGTCACGCGAGGCCGCGGCGCTCCAGCAGCGGCTCGAGCGCGGCATCCCGCCCGCGGAAGTCGCGGAACGCGGCCAGCGGATCCCGCGTGCCGGCGGTCTGCAGGAGCCGGCGGCGGAAGCGCTCGCCGTTCTCGCGCGTGAGGCCGCCGTTCTCCCGGAACCACTCGACCGTGTCGGCGTCGAGCACCTCGCTCCAGATGTAGGAGTAGTACCCGGCGTCGTAGCCGCCCGCGAACACGTGCGCGAAGTACGTCGTCGCGTAGCGCGGCGGCACGGCGTCGTCGGCGAGGCCCGCGGAGGCGAGCGCCTCCGCCTCGAAGGCGCCCGCATCCGTCACGGCGCGTGCCTCGTCGAGGTCGAGCGTGTGCCACGCCTGGTCGAGCATCGCCGCCTGCAGGTACTCGCTCGTGCCGAAGCCCTGCCCGTAGCGCTCGGCGGCTCGCAGGCGCTCCGCGATCGAGGGGTCGAGCGGCTCGCCCGTCTCGTGGTGCCGCGCGTAGTGCTCGAGCACCTCGGGCCACATGGCCCACATCTCGTTCACCTGGCTCGGGAACTCGACGAAGTCGCGGTACACGTTGGTGCCCGCGAGGCTCGGGTAGCGCGCATGGGCGAAGAGCCCGTGCAGGGCGTGGCCGAACTCGTGGAAGAGCGTCTCGACCTCGTCGAGGGTGAGCAGCGTCGGCTCGCCCGCGGCGGGGCGCGGCACGTTGAGGTTGTTCGTCACGATCGACGCCGGGTGCCCGAGCAGCTCGTTGCGCGACACGAGCGAGTTCATCCAGGCCCCGCCGCGCTTCGCGTCGCGGGTGTAGAGGTCGAGCAGGTAGAGGCCGATCGGGCCGTCGTCGTCGCGCACCTCGAAGACACGCACCTCGTCGTTCCAGCCGCGCAGGTCCGTGCGCTCGTGGAACCGCAGACCGTAGAGGCGCTCGGCGGCGAAGAACACGCCGTCGCGCAGCACGCGCTCCGCCTCGAACCACGGTCGGAGGGCCGCGGTGTCGACGTCGTAGCGCTCGCGGCGCACGCGATCCGCGGCGAACGCCCAGTCGGAGGCCGCGATCGGCGCGCCCATGACCTCCGTGAGCTCCGCGCGCTCCACGGCGGCGTTGCGAGCCGCGGCGGGTGCGAGGCGGCCCAGCAGCTCGGCGACCGCGGCGGGGGAGCCGGCGGTCTCATCGGCCGTCACGACGGAGGCGTGGTCGCGGAAACCGAGCAGTCGTGCGCGCTCGGCGCGGGCGCGCACGAGCTCGAGCACGAGCTCGCGGTTGTCGAACTCTCCGCCACGGATGCCGCGGGCACGCGACGCCGCCATGATGCGGGCGCGGGTCTCGGCCGACTCGATCGAGGCGAGCCACGGGTGGCCCGAGTAGAGCACGAGCGTCACGAGCCAGCCGTCGAGCCCGCGAGCGGCGGCCGCCTCGCGCGCCGCCGAGAGCTCGGATGCCGCGAGCCCCGCGAGCTTGGCGGCATCCGTCACGTGCACCGCGAGCTCGTTCGTGTCGTTCAGGAGATTCTTCTCGAAGCGCGTCGTGAGCGTCGAGATGCGCTGGTTGAGCTCGCGCAGTCGCTCCTTCGCGGCCTCGTCGAGGGCCGCGCCCGCGAGCACCATCTCGGTGTGATGGCGCTGCACGAGGTAGCGCTGCTCGTCGTCGAGGCGCTCGCTGTCGTCGATCGAGGCACGGTGGATGGCGTCGACTCGCGCGAAGAGCGCGGGGTCGAGCACGATCGCGTCGTGGTGTGCGGCGAGCTCCGGGGCGAGTTCCTCCTCGAGCTGCTGGATGTGGTCGGTCGTATCCGACGAGGCGAGGGTGAAGAAGACCGTCGAGACGCGGTCGAGCACGCGGCCCGAGCGCTCGAGCGGCACGATCGTGTTCTCGAAGCTCGGCTCCGAGGTGTCTGCCGTGATGGCGGCGACCTCGGCGAGCTGTTCGGCCATCCCGAGCTCGAACGCCTCCCGGTAGTGCTCGTCGCGCACGGCGGCGAAGTCGGGCAGCAGATAGGGCAGCTCGCTGTCGGCGAGGAACGGATTCGTCACCGCTCAAGCCTAGGCAGACCCGGGTGGTCGAGGAGCGCCGCGAAGCGACCCGTCTCGAGACCGCCTCACGCAATACGGTGTTCCTCATGCCCCCCGAAGAGCATTACACCCACGGCCACCACGAGACGGTGCTGCGTTCCCACATCTGGCGCACCGCGCTCAACTCGGCCGCCTACCTCCTGCCGCACCTGCGCCCCGGCATGTCGATCCTCGACGTCGGCGCCGGACCCGGCACGATCACCGTCGACCTCGCCGAGCTCGTCGCGCCCGGACGCGTGATCGGAATCGACGCCTCGGAGGAGGTGGTCGCGCAGGCACGGGCCCATGCCGCCGAGCGCGGCGTCACGAACGTCGAGTTCCTCGTGGCGGACGCCTACGCCCTCCCGTACGACGACGGAGAGTTCGACGTCGTGCACGCGCATCAGGTGCTGCAGCATCTCGCGCGGCCCGTCGAGGCGCTCGCCGAGTTCCGCCGCGTCGTCGCGGATGGTGGCCTCGTCGCCGTGCGCGAGTGCGACTACGCGGGCGTCGTGCTGCATCCGCTCACGCTCGGGCTCGAGGCGTGGGCCGCGCTCTACCAGCGCGTGCACCGCAGCAACGGGGGAGAGCCGGATGCCGGCCGCCGCCTCAAGCAGTGGGCGCGCGAGGCGGGCTTCGGCTCGGTCGAGTCGACCGCGTCCGTGTGGTGCTTCTCCGACGACGACGAGCGCACCTGGTGGGGCGGCATGTGGCGCGACCGCGTGCTCGCGTCGGCCTTCGCCGACGACGCCACGGGCAAGGGCTTCGCGACGCGCGCCGACCTGCAGGCGATCAGCACCGCGTGGGCGCACTGGGCGGAGGACCCGGACGGCTGGATGGTCTTCCCCCACGGCGAGATCCTCGCGCGGAAGTAGCTGACCCGGATCAGTCGAGCTGGTCGCGGAGGATGGCGCCGTCGTGCGCCTGCCGCAGGCGCGTGCCGTCGTCGAGCTCGACGACGGGGCGGGCCTCGAGCCAGGTGAGGGTCCAGCGCCACCGAGCCGTGTCGACGTCCGCGAGCTCCGACTCGACGTCGCGGATCGCGGCGACCATGGCATCCGGCACGCGCGGCGGCACCTCGCCGCCGACGGCCCAGCGCGTGCCGAGCTGCATCAGCGACGCACCTCGTAGGTGACCCAGCGCGTGCGCGTCGCGACCTTGTCGTAGAGCGCCTGCGCCGTCTCGTTCGTGTCGGCCGTGATCCAGCGCAGCGACCCGCCCGTGCCGGCGCTCATCTCGGCGATCGCCTCGATGAGCGCGCGCCCGGCACCCGTGCCGCGCACGGCGGGGTCGACGAACAGGTCGTCGAGGTACCAGTCGAGGCCGCCCGAGAAGGTGTCGGGATGCGAGCGGTAGTGGGCGATGCCGACGACCTGCCCGTCGCGTTCGGCGACGAGCCCGTCGATGCGGGAGCCCTCGGTGACGAGGAGCGTCCACACGCGGTCGAGCACCTCGTCGGTGAACTCGGTCTCGTAGAAGACGCCGTAGGCCGTGAACAGCTCGCGCCAGCGCGCGGCGTCGCTCTCGGCGAGGGGACGCACGGTCGTCTCGGTCATCGTCAGGCCTCCGGAACCTCGGCGAGCACGACGTCGCTCACCGCGACGTCCTCGGCCTCCACGAGGTCGAGTCGTTCGATGCGCCCGACGGCGCGCAGGTCGTCGGCCGCATCCGCGAGGATCGCGGGCCCGGCGAGCGTCGCCGAGGTGACGGGCGTCTTCTGCGAGGCCTTGGCATCCGTCTTGGCGCGACGGATGCCGACGAGCGCCGCCGACACCGCCGGCAGCAGGCCGCGGGTCTCGGATGCGACGCCGAGCTCGGCGGTCGTCGGCCAGGGGGCGGTGTGCACCGAGCCCTCGTGGGTCCACGACCACACTTCCTCGGTCGCGAACGGGATGACGGGGGCGAGCAGGCGCAGCATGACGTCGATCGCGGTGCGGAGCGCCGCCACGGCGGAGGCCTGGCCGGCGCCCTCGCCCGTGTAGGCGCGCTCCTTGACGAGCTCGAGGTAGTCGTCGCAGAACGTCCAGAAGAACTGCTCCGTCACCTCGAGGGCGCGGGCGTGGTCGAACGCCTCGTAGGCGCGCGTCGCCTCGTCGACGACGCGGCCGAGCTCGGCGAGCATGTCGACGTCGAGCGGCTCCGAGACCTCGGCGCCCTCCGCGAACGGGAAGCCGTAGACGAACTTCGCGGCGTTGAGCACCTTGATCGCGAGGCGGCGGCCGATCTTGATCGTCTTGGGGTTCTGCGGGTCGAACGCCGCATCCGTCCCGAGCTTCGACGACGCCGCCCAATAGCGGACCGCATCCGAGCCGTGCTCGTCGAGGAGACCCTGCGGGGTCACGACGTTGCCCTTCGACTTCGACATCTTCTTGCGGTCGGGGTCGACGATGAAGCCGGAGATGCCCGCGTGCCTCCACGGCGTCTCGCCGTGCTCGAGGCGTGCGCGCAGCACGGTCGAGAAGAGCCAGGTGCGGATGATGTCCTGACCTTGCGAGCGCAGGGCGTAGGGGAAGACGAGGTCGAAGAGCTCGGGGTCGGTCTCCCAGCCGCCCGCGATCTGCGGCGTGAGGCTCGAGGTGGCCCAGGTGTCCATGATGTCGAGCTCGCCGACGAAGCCGCCGGGCACACCGCGCTGCGACTCGTCGTAGCCGGGAGCGGCATCCGAGGAGGGGTCGACCGGCAGCAGATCCTCGGTCGGCACGATGGGCTGCTCGCGCAGCGCCTCGCCGTTCTCGTCGAGCGGGTACCAGACGGGGATCGGCACGCCGAAGAAGCGCTGGCGCGAGATGAGCCAGTCGCCCGTGAGGCCGCCGACCCAGTTCTCGTAGCGCACGCGCATGAAGTCGGGGTGGAAGTCGAGCTCGCGGCCCGCGGCGAGCAGCTCCTCGCGGAGCTCCTCGTCGCGCGCGCCGTTCGTGATGTACCACTGGCGCGTCGAGACGATCTCGAGCGGCTTGTCGCCCTTCTCGAAGAACTTCACGGGGTGCGTGATCTTGCGCGGCTCGCCGATGAGGTCGCCCGACTCCTGCAGCAGCTCGACCATGCGGGCCTTGGCGCTGAACACGGTCTTGCCCGCGAGCTCCCCGTAGGCGGCTCGGCCGGCATCCGTGAAGAGATCCTGCGCGGGCGACTCGGGCAGGATGCGGCCGTCGAAGCCGATGATCGCGCGGTTCGGCAGGTCGAGCTCGCGCCACCACACGACGTCGGTGACGTCGCCGAAGGTGCAGATCATCGCGATGCCCGAGCCCTTGTCCTGCTGGGCGAGGTGGTGCGCCACGACGGGCACCTCGACGCCGAACACGGGGGTCGTGACGGTCGTGCCGAAGAGCGGCTGGTAGCGCTCGTCGTCGGGGTGCGCCACGAGGGCCACGCACGCCGCGAGCAGCTCGGGGCGGGTGGTCTCGATCTCGACGGTGCCGCCGCCCGGCTTGTGGAAGCTCACGCGGTGGTAGGCCGCGGGCTGCTCCTTGTCCTCGAGCTCGGCCTGGGCGACCGCGGTGCGGAAGGTCACATCCCACAGCGTCGGCGCATCCGCCTGGTAGGCCTCGCCGCGCTCGAGGTTGCGCAGGAACGCGCGCTGCGCGACGCGCTGCGCCTCGTCGCCGATCGTGCGGTAGGTGAGCGACCAGTCGACCGAGAGGCCGAGGGTGCGCCACAGCTCCTCGAACTGCTTCTCGTCCTCGGCGGTGAGCCTCTCGCACAGCTCGACGAAGTTGCGGCGCGAGATGGGCTGCTGGTCGGCGGCCTTGCCGCTCGTGCCCTCGCCGCCCTCGTGCGGGGGTGTGAAGCCGGGGTCGTAGGGGAGCGTCGGGTCGCAGCGCACGCCGTAGTAGTTCTGCACGCGGCGCTCGGTCGGGAGCCCGTTGTCGTCCCAGCCCATGGGGAAGAAGAGGTGCTGCCCGCGCATGCGCTGGTAGCGCGCCATGAGGTCCATGTGCGTGTAGCTGAACACGTGGCCGATGTGGAGGCTGCCGGATGCCGTGGGCGGCGGGGTGTCGACGCTGAAGACGGAGCCCTTCCCGGCTGCGAGCGCGGCGGCGCGGTCGAATCGGAAGGTGCCCTCGTGCTCCCACACCTCCCGCCACTTCGTCTCGAGACCCTCGAGGGCGGGCTTCTCGGGGATGCCCGTGTTCTCGTTGCGAGCGGCGGCGTTCATCGCGGTACTCCGGTTCGATATGTGCGGCACCGCGTCAAGGGGTGCCTGAGTGTGGGGAACCCCGCGATTCTATCGGGCGTCAGCTCTCGCGCACGATGATCGTCTCGGACTGGAGGCTGCCGTCCGGGCGCTCGGCGGTGATCGTGTAGCGCTGCTGGGCGCCGGGCTGTCCGCACTGGTAGTCGACGCCGATCGTGCTGTTCGGCGGCAGATCCGACTCGTACGGCGCAGCCTGCGCGTCGTCGGTGCCGATTCCGAACCACACGGTCGTGCCCGAGGTCGCCCAGCTGAAGATGAGCGGCACGGGTCCGCCACCCGAGCAGTCGACGGACTGAGTCGACGCCGTGAAGCTCGCGATGACGTCGGCGGGCGGCGGCGGGGGCGGCGGCTCCTCGGATGGCGTCTCGCTCGGGGTGGGCTCGGCGCTCGGGGTGTCGGATGCCGTGGGCGTCGGGCTCGGGTTCGGGCTCGTGGACTCGGTGGGCGCGGGGCTCGGCGAGCCCGACGTCGCGATCCAGATGAGCACGCCCGCGAGCGCGAGCAGCAGAACGCCGGCGGCGATCGCGAGGCCGATGATGAGGCCCTTGCTGCGTCGGCCGTCGTCGCCGGATGCCGCGGCCGCGGCGGGCGGGACGGTCGCGGCGGGCGGGACGGCTGGCGGCGCCTGCTCGGCGAGCGGGATGGTCGCGCCGGTCGGC
>JAEYVF010000084.1 GCA_023432005.1 Actinomycetes bacterium | reverse complement strand
GCCGAGCCCCGCATCCGCGACCCCCGCGCGCAGCGGGCCGTCGGGCAGGCCGGTGGCCAGGTCGCCGTCGAGCGCTGCGAGCGCCTCGTCGATCGCGGTCATCGCGCCTCCTCGCCTGGTGAGAGTCTGCCCGCATCCGGGCCCGGGGACGACGGTGGGCGGCCCCGTCCGGGACCGCCCACCGCGCCCTGCACGATCAGCCGAGCTGCATCAGCCGGCCGCGATGGCCGCGCTGAGCTCGTCGATCCACTGCTTGGAGCCGTCGGGGATCGACGACCGGCCGAACAGGATGTCCGACTCGATGCGCTGCGACAGCTCGTTGAGGATGCCGCCGCCCGCAGGCTGCGGCGGGGCGACGACGCCGATCTCGAGCACCTTCTCGAGGTACTCGGCCGCCTGCGCGTCCGCGGGCGCGAGCAGCGGCTTGACGACCGCGAGGATGTCCGGGTTGAACTGGAGGCCGCGGTTGCTGAGGATCGTCTTCGCCGGCTCGGGCTCGTTGAGCAGCCAGTTCACGAGCATCGCCGAGGCCTCGGGGTGCTTCGTCTCGGCCGCGATCGCCCAGAACTGCGACGGCAGCACGGCGACGCCGGAGACGTCGGTGCTCGTCGGAGGCGTGAGGATCTCGACGTCGCCGCCCGCACCGGCACCGTAGGCGCCGATCTGGTTGCTGTACGCGAAGGTCATGCCGGCACGACCCGTTCCGAACAGCGTCTGGTCGGGCGTGAGGTTCTGGTTCTCGACGATGATCGAGGGGTCGGGCAGGCCGCCGCCCTCGATGAGCTCCTTCTCGATCTCGAACCACGACTCGATCGTGGACTGCTGCGCGGCGAGCTGGCCGTCCCAGTCGTACATGCCGTCCTCGTCGATCTGCGCGACGTAGGTGCCCAGGATGTCCTGGATGCGCAGGTCGAGCCCGTACACGCCGTCGGGCGTGCCGGCGGTGATGTCGTTGGCGGCCTGGATGAAGTCGTCCCACGTCCAGTCCTCGGTGGGCAGGTCGACGCCGGCCTGCTCGAAGATCGCCGTGTTGATGAGCACGCCGATCGCGTTGCCGCCCGTCGGGAGGCCGTAGACGGTGTCGTCGACGGTCGCGTTGGTGAGGGTGAAGTCCTCGTACTTGTCGAGCTGCAGCGTGTCGGCCACGGTCGACAGGTCGAGCAGCGCGCCGTTGCCGCCGTACTCCTGCGGCTTGGCGCCGCCGAGTGCGAAGACGTCGGGCGCGGTGCCGGATGCGAAGTCGGTCGCGAGTCGGTTGAACAGGTCGTCGGGCGCGCCCACGGGCTGCTCGACGACGGTGATGTTCGGGTACTCGGCCTCGAACGCGTCGATGACCTCGGCCATCATGGCCGCGCGCTCGTCGTTGCCCCACCAGGCGATCGTGAGCTCGATCTCCTCGTTCGGGTCGTATCCGCCCTCGTTTCCTTCTCCGCCGGCCGAGCAGCCGGCGAGGACGAGAGCCGCGGCGAGGGCGCCGGCGGTGCCGGCCTTCGTCGCGAGGGAACGTGCTGTACGCGTCATTGCGCCTCGTTTCGTGAAGCGGTGGGGGGTGACCACCGGGTTGTCTTGGCGGGATGACGAGAGGCTCGCTGCGACCTCGTCGTCGCGATTCGCGGGTCCGCCGAGGCGAATCCGAGAAACCGCTTTCTCGGGAAAGTAGCACCCGACCCGGTGCGTGTCAACGAACGTTTCAATCCTCAAACGCTGCAGCGTTCGGCCCCGCGCGCCAGTGTGATCACAGGCGCGCAACGGCAACCGCTGCAGCGTTTGGCCAACATCCAGCGTGTGGGCCCGCGCGGGCGTCAGGCTCGGGCCGGGGCCGTCGAGCGGCGGAGCTCGAGGCGCGGCTGGAACTGCACGTCGTGCTCCGGGTCGTCGTGGCGGATGAGCGCGATCATGCGCCGCCACGCCTGCACGCCCAGCTCGGCGTGGGGCACGGATGCCGTGGTGAGCGACGGGGACGTGTAGCGCGCGAAGGGGATGTCGTCGAAGCCTGTCACCGAGATGTCGTCGGGCACGCTGACGCCGAGCTCCTGCAGGCCGTCGATGAGGCCGATCGCGACGAGGTCGTTGTAGGCGAGCACGGCGGTGGCGCCCGAGTCCTGCACGCGCGAGGCGGCCGCGCGGCCGTCCTCGGCGCCCGCGCCGGCCGGGATGCGGTCGATGCGCACGCCGTCGGTCCGGCCCGCGAACTCCTCGAGCCCCGCGACGCGGTGCGCGTTCGAGGCGCTCGACGCCGGGCCTTCGAGGTACACCATCCGACGGTGCCCGAGCTCGTGCAGATGCTGCGCGAGCTTGACGATGCCCGACTGGTAGTCGATCGAGAGCGACGGGGCGGGAACACCCTCGTGCACGCGGTTGATGAGCACGAGCGGCTGCAGGTCGGATGCGAGCGCGGCGAGCTCGGCATCCGTCATGCGCGGCGCGCACAGCACGATCGCGTCGCAGCGCCGGCGCACCTCGGCCGCGAGGAGGGGCTCGTCGCTCGGCGACTCGGCCGAGTCGGCCACGAGCACGCGGTAGCCGTCGTGCGCGGCGGTCTTGGAGAGGCTCGACAGCACGGCCTGGAACGCGGGGTTGGCGAGGTCGGGCACCACGAAGGCGACGGCGGAGGTCTGGCCGAGGGCGAGGCTGCGGGCGAGGTGGCTCGGGCGGTACTCGAGCTCGGCGGCGGATGCGCGCACGCGCTCGGCGACGGCGGGGTCGCCGACGAAGCGCCCGTTCATGACGCGCGACACGGTCGCGGGCGACACCCCGGCGTGCGTGGCGACGTCGGCGATCGTCGCGGCGCGGGAGCGTCGTGCCATGCGTGTCCTTCCGGTTCAGCGCCACCCTATCGGCGGCCGTGTCGCCGCGGTGGTTGTTGACGAGCGCGGTGTCGGCCTGCATACTCGACGAATCGAGAAAGCGCTTTCTCGGATATCATATCCGTGACGCACAGCGACGAGGAGGTCAGTGTGAGCAGTCTCGGCGAATTGCGCACGATGGCGCGCAGCCGCAAGGCCGGGAACGGCGACAAGGCCACCCCCGACAACAAGGCGGCCTACGTCTTCCTGGCCCCCTGGCTCGTGGGGCTGCTCGTCTTCACGATCGGGCCGATGCTCGCATCCCTCTACCTGTCGTTCACCGACTACAACCTGCTGCGGGCGCCTGTCTGGAGCGGCTTCGACAACATCGAGCGGATGCTGGGCGACGCCCGCCTGTGGAACTCGCTCGGCGTCACCCTCACCTACGTCGTCGTCTCGGTGCCGCTGCAGCTCGCCTTCGCGCTCGCGGTCGCCCTCGTGCTCGATCGGGGCCTGCGCGGACTCGGGTTCTACCGCTCGATCTTCTACCTGCCGAGCCTCCTCGGCGGCTCCGTCGCGATCGCGATCCTCTGGCGCCAGGTGTTCGGCAACGACGGCCTCATCAACGGCTTCCTGTCGTGGTTCGGCATCCAGGGCCCCGGCTGGATCTCGCACCCCGACTACGCGCTCGGCACGATCATCATCCTGCACATCTGGACCTTCGGCTCGCCCATGGTGATCTTCCTCGCGGGCCTCCGGCAGATCCCCGAGATGTACTACGAGGCCGCCCAGATGGACGGCGCAGGCAAGGTGCGGCGGTTCTTCTCCGTCACCTTCCCGCTGCTGACGCCCATCATCTTCTTCAACCTCGTGCTGCAGATCATCTTCGCGTTCCAGTCGTTCACGCAGGCGTACATCGTCTCGGGCGGCACGGGCGGTCCGTCCGACTCCACGATGTTCTTCACGCTCTACCTCTACAAGCAGGCGTTCAACGAGCTCGACATGGGCTACGCCTCGGCGATGGCGTGGTTCCTGCTGCTCATCATCGCGGGCTTCACGGCCTTCAACTTCTGGCTCTCGCGCTTCTGGGTCTTCTATGACGACTGAGACGCGCCCCGCATCGACCCCGCCCGCATCCGTCCTCCCACGAAAGGCTCGACGATGAGCACCGCAGCAGTCACCGAGCAGGAAGCACCCCCGGCGCCGAAGCCGGATGCGACTCCCGCGCGCCCGAGGCTGCGCCCGTACCAGCGGCGCGCCCGCATCGTCGCGGCGATCAAGCACGTCGTGCTGAGCCTGCTGTCGCTCGTGATGGTCTACCCGCTCATCTGGCTCGTCGTCTCGTCGCTCAAGCCGAACGACCAGATCTTCACGGACCTGTCGATCTTCACGACCGACCTCACGCTCGACAACTACATCAGGGGCTGGGACAGCCAGCAGCTGCCGTTCAGCCACTTCCTCATGAACTCGGCGATCCTGTCGATCGGTGCGATCCTCGGCAACCTCATCTCGTGCTCGCTCGCGGCGTACGCGTTCGCACGACTCAAGTTCCGCGGACGCAACCTGTTCTTCGCGATCATGCTCGGCACGATCATGCTGCCGTTCCACGTCGTGCTCGTGCCGCAGTTCGTGATCTTCCGCGAGCTCGGCTGGCTCGAGACGTTCCTGCCGCTCATCGTGCCGAAGTTCCTCGCGACGGACGCGTTCTTCGTGTTCCTCATGGTGCAGTTCATCCGCGGCCTGCCGAAGGAGATCTTCGAGGCGGCGCGCATCGACGGCGCCGGGCATCCGCGCATCTTCACGCAGATCACGCTTCCGCTCATGACGCCGGCCCTCGCGACGACCGCGATCTTCACGTTCATCTGGACGTGGGGCGACTTCTTCGGCCCGCTCATCTACCTGCGAACACGCGAGAACTTCCCCGTGTCGATCGCGCTCAAGGGCTTCGTCGACGCCCAGTCGAGCTCCAACTTCGGGGCGATGTTCGCGATGAGCGTCGTATCGCTCGTGCCGCTCTTCCTCGCCTTCCTCATCGGCCAGAAGTACCTCGTCAAGGGCATCGCCACGACGGGCATCAAGTGACCGGGACCGTGATGACGCAGAAGAACTACGCCCTCGTCGGAGTCGGCTCGCGCGCCCAGATGTACCTCGAGGCGATCGCGGGGCCGCACGCCGACACCGCGCGCCTCGTCGCGTGGGGCGACACGAACGCGGGCCGGCTCGCATGGTCGGCCGAGCGCTTCCCGGCCCTCGGCAGCCCCGCGGTGTTCGAGCTCGACGCGCTCGCCGAGGCCGTGCGCGCGCACGACGTCGACACCGTCATCGTCACGAGCCCGGATGCGACGCACGCCGACTACATCGTCGCGGCGCTCGAGGCGGGAGCGGATGTCGTGGTCGAGAAGCCGCTCACGACGAGCCCCGAGGGGGTGCGGCGCATCGCCGACGCCGTCGAGCGCACGGGTCGCGACGTCACGATCACCTTCAACTACCGCTACGCGCCGCGCAACACGGCCCTGCGGCAGCTCGTGGCATCCGGCGCCATCGGCGAGGTCACGAGCGTGCACTTCGAGTGGGTGCTCGACACGGCCCACGGCGCCGACTACTTCCGGCGCTGGCACCGCGAGAAGGCGAACTCGGGCGGCCTCCTCATCCACAAGGCGTCGCACCACTTCGACCTCGTCAACTGGTGGATCGCCGACTCGCCCGTGCGCGTGTTCGCCTCGGGCGGCCTGCGCTTCTACGGCGCGGATGCGGCGGCGCGTCGCGGGCTCGGCCCGCGTCCCGAGCGCGGCACGACCGACTCGGAGCTGCGCGACCGCTTCAGCCTCGACCTGCGGCGCGATCCGCTCTTCAAGGGGCTCTACTACGACCAGGAGCAGCACGACGGCTACCTGCGCGACCGCGACGTGTTCGACGCGGGCATCACGATCGAAGACAACCTCTCGCTCGTCGTCGACTACGCGGGCGGGCCGACCATGAGCTACTCGCTCAACGCGCACGCGCCGTGGGAGGGCTACACGGTCGCCGTCAACGGCACCGAGGGTCGCGCCGAGCTCACGGTCGTCGAGCGCGGCGCCGTCATGATCGACGAGGCCGGCTCGGTCGTCGTCGACCCGAGCGCGCGCCCCGACCTCGTCGTCGACGAGGGCGCGCGGCCCGTGTCGGAGCGGCTCGTCGTGCAGCGCCATTGGGAGGGCGCGCAGGAGGTCGAGATCCCGCACGGCGAGGGCGGCCACGGAGGGGGCGACGCCCTCCTGCTGCGCGAGGTGTTCGTGGGGGGCGAGGTCGACCCGCTCGGGCGCGCCGCGACGTGGAAGGACGGCGTGCGCGCGGTCGTTGTCGGTCTCGCGGGCAACGAGTCGCTCGAGACGGGTCGGGCGGTGCGCATCGCGGAGCTCGACCTCGGCGCCGCCGCCCGCGACCTCCCGGGGGTGGGCGCATGACCCGCACCCTCGTCACAGGCGGCGCAGGGCGCCTCGGGCGCAGCGTCGTGACGGCGCTCGCGGCATCCGGACGCGACGTCGTGTCGGTCGACCGCGTCACCTCCGACGGGCTCCCCGCCGAGCAGGTGACGCTCGACCTGCTCGACGTCGACGCCCGCGCCGAGCTCTTCACGCGCGTGCGGCCCGAGGAGGTCGTGCACCTCGCCGCGATCCCCGTGCCGTTCGCCGCGCCCGACGAGGAGCTCTACGCCGTCAACACCTCGCTCGCGTTCGGCGTGCTCGGCGACGCCCTGCGCGTCGGCACGCGCTCGCTGCTCGTCGCGAGCAGCCCCACCGTCATCGGCTACGGCGCGCCCACGGGCTGGAAACCCGCGTACCTGCCGCTCGACGAGCAGCATCCGGTGGCCCCGTGGAACGCGTACGCGCTCTCGAAGGTCGCCGTCGAGGAGCTCATGCGCACGACCGCGCGGCGCGAGGGCGACCGCATCCGTCTCGGCGCGTTCCGCCCCTGCTACGTCATCGCGCCCGAGGAGTGGGAGGGGGCGCCCACGCAGCAGGGGCACACCGTCGCCGAGCGTCTCGAGCGACCCGAGCTCTCGGCCGTCGCGCTCTTCAACTACCTCGACGCCCGCGACGCGGGCGACTTCGTCGTCACGTGGCTCGACCACGCGGGCTCGGTGCCCAACGGCGAGGTCTTCTTCGTCGGCGCCCCCGACCCGCTCGTGCGGGGCTCGGTGCGCGACGCGATCGCGCTGCACCTGCCGGAGGCCGTCGCGGCCGCCGCGGGGCTCGGCGACGACGACCCCCTCTTCTCGAGCGCCCACGCCGAGCGGGTGCTCGGCTGGCGCGCGCGCCGCACCTGGCGCACCGAGCTCGCGGAAGCTGACGCGGAGGTGGAGAGTGAGTGAGCTGGAGTTCGCCGACGGGGTGCTGTTCTTCCCTGTCACGGCGGTCGGAGAGAGCGGATGCGTCGACCTCGGCGCGACGGCGGCGCACGTCGCCGAGCGGGTCGAGGACGGGCCGGGCGGCGTCTTCGCCGCGTGCGGCACGGGTGAGTTCCACGCGATGTCGGCGACCGAGCACCTCGGCGTCGTGCGGGCCGCGGTCGAGGCGACCGCGGGACGCGTGCCCGTCGTCGCGGGTGCCGGCGGACCGCTCGCCCACGCGATCTCGTGCGTGCGCGCCGCCGCCGACGCGGGTGCCGACGGCATCCTGCTGCTTCCGCCCTACCTCGTCGAGGGGCCCGCGGATGGCGTGGTCGCGTACGCGGAGGCCGTGCTCGCCGCGAGCGAGCTGCCCGTCATCCTGTACCACCGGGGTGCTGGGCGCCTCACGCCCGCCGGTGTCGCGAGGCTGCTGCAGCATCCGAAGGTCGCGGGCATCAAGGACGGCGTCGGGGACATCGCGCTCGCGCAGCAGTTCGTGCGCATCGCCGACGAGGTCGGACGCGATGACGTGCTGTTCTTCAACGGGCTGCTCACGGCCGAGCTCAGCCAAGCCGCCTACCGCGCGATCGGCGTGCCCCTCTACTCCTCGGCCGTCTTCGCGGTGGCGCCCGACATCGCGAACGCGTTCTACCGCGCCCTGCGCGACGGCGACCGCATCGTGCAGAACCGCCTGCTCGACGACTTCTACCGCCCGCTCGTGGCTCTCCGCGACGAGACGCCGGGCTTCGCGGTCTCGCTCATCAAGGCGGGGCTCAGGCTCGCCGGCGCGCCGGTCGGCTCAGTCCGCCCGCCGCTGGTCGATCCCTCGCCCGCGCAGCTCGAGAAGCTGCGGATCCTGCTCGAGACCGGGCGTGTGGTCGCTGCATGAACTCGCCCTCGATCGAGAGCATCCGCGTCGGCCGTGTGACCGTGCCGCTCACGCGCGCGTGGGGCCCCGACGTCACCTCCGTCACCGTGCTGCCCGTCGAGGTGCGCTGCGACGACGGCATCACGGGCTACGGCTTCAGCTGGACCCCGACGATCGGCGCCGGGGCCGTGCGCGCGATGCTGCAGGAGGACCTCGTGCCGTGGTGGACCGGGCGACTCGCGTGCCCGTCGCTCTGGTCGGAGGCGTGGGCGCACGTGCACGAGGCGGGCGGCGGCGGCATCACGACGATCGCGCTCGCGGGCATCGACCTCGCGCTGTGGGATGCGGCGGCCCGTCGCGCCGACACGAACCTCTCGGGCATGCTCGGGCGCCGACGCGATACCCTTCCCGTCTACGGCAGCGGCATCAACCTGCACTACCCGATCGACGAGCTCGTCGCGCAGGTCGAGCGCTGGGTTGGCGCGGGCTACCCGGCCGTCAAGGTCAAGGTCGGCAAGCCCGACCCCGAGGAGGACCTCGAGCGGATGCGCGCCGTGCGCGCGGTGCTCGGCCCCGACCGCGAGCTCATGATCGACGCGAATCAGCGCTGGGACCTCGCCGCCGCCGAGCGCGCCCTCGAGCTGCTCGCCGAGGTGCGGCCGGCGTGGATCGAGGAGCCGCTGCGGGCCGACGACCTCGCGGGGTACCGCACCCTCGCATCCCGCATCGACATCCCGATCGCGGCGGGCGAGAACCTGCACACCGTGCACCGCTTCCGCGAGGCGATCGACGCGGGCGTCTCGATCCTGCAGCCCAACATCGTGCGCGTCGGCGGCGTCACGCCGTTCCTCGAGATCGCGCGCGAGGTGCGCCTCGCCGGCGCCACCGTCGCCCCGCACCTGCTGCCCGAGCTCTCGGCCCAGGTCGGGTTCGCCCTGCCCTGCGAATGCTGGATCGAGGACGTCGAGGACGCGCGCTTCGCCGACCTCGGCGCGCTCGACGAGGTGCCCGGACTCACGATCGCGCAGGGCGCCGTGACTGGCGGACCCGAGCGGGGGATCGGCATCCGCTTCACCGAGCAGGGGTCGGGGGTGGTGGCGGCGTGAGCCTCGCCGAGGAGCTCGCGGCCCGCGCGGCCGCTGCGGCGCCCGCCTTCGCGCGGCTGCCGGATGATGCGCGCGGTGCTCTGCTCGAGCGGGTCGCGGATGCTCTGGATGCGGCCGCCGACGAGCTCGTCTCGATCGCGGGGGAGGAGACGGCGCTGCCCGAGGCGCGCCTGCGGGGCGAGCTCGCCCGCACGACGGCGCAGCTGCGCAAGTTCGCATCCGTCGTGCGCGAAGGCGCCTACCTCGAGGCGATCGTCGATCACGCCGACCCGGGCGACACCCCGCCGCGGCCCGACCTGCGGCGGATGCTGCGGCCCATCGGACCCGTCGCGGTGTTCGCGGCGTCGAACTTCCCGTTCGCGTTCTCGGTCGCGGGAGGTGACACGGCATCCGCTCTCGCGGTGGGCTGCCCGGTGATCGTCAAGACGCACCCGGGGCACCCGCGCACCTCGGCGCTCACGGCGTCGCTCGTCTCGGGCGCGCTCGCGGAGGGCGGTGCGCCCGCGGGGGTCTTCGCGGTGATCGACGGCTTCGAGGAGGGGCTAGCGCTCATCGACGCCGAGCCGATCGAGGCCGTCGCGTTCACGGGCTCGCTGCGCGGGGGGCGCGCGCTGCTCGAGCGGTGCACGGCGCGGCCGCGCCCCATCCCGTTCTACGGCGAGCTCGGCAGTCTCAACCCCGTCGTCGTGACCCCGGATGCCGATGCCGCGCGCGGTGCGGAGCTCGCGGCCGGGCTCGCGGGGTCGTTCCAGCTCGGCGACGGGCAGTTCTGCACCAAGCCGGGGCTCGTGTTCGTGCCCGCCGGATCGGCGCTCGAGGCGGCGCTGCCCGCGCACGTGGGCGACGGGGCGCCGCGGATGCTGACGCCGACGATCGCGTCCGGATTCGAGACCGGGCGCGACCGGGCGTCGGCGATCCCGGGGGTCGCGGTCGTCGCGGGAGGTGCGGGTGCGACGGCGCCGACCGTGCTCGCGGCCGACGGCGCGACGCTGCTCGCCCACCGCGAGCTGCTCGACGAGGTGTTCGGACCCGTCACGGTGCTCGTGCGCTACCGCGACGCGGGCGAGCTCGATGAGCTGCTCGCGACGCTCGAGGGCTCGCTCACGATGACGCTGCACGCGGAGCCGATCGAGGACGTGTCGGGCCTCGCCGAGTGGATGGCCTCGCGGGCGGGTCGTGTGCTGTTCGGCGGCTGGCCGACGGGCGTCGCCGTCTCGTGGGCGCAGCACCACGGCGGGCCGTGGCCGGCCACCAACACCGTCTTCACGTCCGTCGGGGCGACCGCGGTGCGCCGCTTCCAGCGGCCGGTCGTCTACCAGGACGCCCCCGCATCCGCTCTGCCCCCGGCCCTCCGCGACGACAACCCCCTCGGCATCCCGCGCCGAGTCGACGGCCTGCTGCACCCCTGACCCGCGTCTCGCGGCGGCCCGGGGTGCGCGTCACCCGTGGGCGTTCGTGGCGCAGCTGGAGCCGCGCGCTGACGGCGGGAGATACGCCTCCCGCCGTGGGGTCGATTCTCCCGCCGCCGTTTCGCGGGCGACGCATACGGCGGAGCCGGGCTCAGCCGGCGATGGCGCCCGCGGCGGCGAACGCGGCGCCGAGCCGGGTGCCGGCGTCGCGGGCGCGGTCGAGGAAGCGACGAGCGATGAGGTCGAGACCCTCCTGGCCGGGGTGGAGGCCGTCGGGAAGCAGATGCGACTCGTGCTCGCCGAGCAGCTCCCGGCCGTCGAGGTAGCCGAGCGCCGGATCGGTGCGCGCCGCGACGAGGTCCGCGAGCAGCTGCCGGCTCGCGGCGAGGGTGAGCGCCGTCGCGTCATCGGGCCGCGGGGTGCCGACGAGCCGTCCGTCGGGCCCCGCGCGCCCGGGCCCGGGCGTGTGCTCGAGCGCGGGGCACGCGAACGCGCCGAGCACGACGATCAGCACCGACGGCATCCGGTCGCGGAGCAGATCGAGGAACGCGTGCGCCGCCGACGTGAACGCACGGCGCCGCATGGCGTCGGCCGCGACGACGTTGATGCCGAGCTCGAGGGTGACGACGTCGGCGTCGAGCGAGCGGATGGCGTGCGCCGTCATGGGGTCGAGTTGGGCGTTGCCGCCGAAGCCGAGGTTGGTCCAGCGGATGCCGAGCTCGCGCCCGACGAGCGCCGGCCAGGTCGTGCGGGCGTCGCGGGCGGTGCCGCCCTGGCTGATGGAGCTGCCGTGGTGCACCCAG
>JAEYVF010000076.1 GCA_023432005.1 Actinomycetes bacterium | reverse complement strand
GGGGGGGGGGGGGGGGGGGGGGCGGTGGTGCGGGTCAGAGCGTCTTGATGAGGCCGCCGTCGATGAGGAAGTCGGCGCCCGTCACGTTGCCCGCTCGGTTGCTCGCGAGCAGCAGGGCGAGGTCGGCGACCTCCGACGGCTGGGTGAACCGACCCGTCGAGAAGCCGCCCTGGCTGGCGACGACACGATCGCGGGCGGTGTCGAAGTCGACGCCCATGGCGCGCGCCGCGGTCGCCGCGACCCCCTCCTCGCCGAGCCAGAGCTGGGTGGCGACGGGGCCGGGGCTGATCGTGTTGAAGCGGATGTTGCGGTCGCCGAACTCCTTCGAGAGCGACTTCGACAGGTTCCACACCGCGGCCTTCGCCGCCGAGTAGTCGATGACGGGCGGGTCGGGCAGGAAGGCGTTGACCGAGCCGATGGTCACGACGTTCCCGCCGCCGCGCTCGATGAGGGCGGGGATGGCGGCGCGCGTCGTGCGCACCGCCGCGAGGAAGTTGAGCCCGAGCGAGGCGAGCCAGTCGTCATCCGTGATCTCGAGGAAGCCGCCGAAGCGGAACGTCACCGCCCCCACGTTGTTGACGAGGATGTCGAGCCCGCCGAGCTCCGCGGCGCGGGCGACGAGGGCCGCGGGGCCGTCGGCGGTCGAGAGGTCGACAGGCTGGAAGACGACCGCCCCCGACTCCACGAGCGCGTCGAGCTCGGGAGACGACGATCGCGCCCCGGCGACCACGCGGGCGCCTTCGACGACGAGCGCCTGCACGATCGCCAGGCCGATGCCCTTGCTCGCGCCCGTCACGACCGCGATCCTGCCGCCCAGCCCGAGATCCATGGGCATGACGCTAGGGGTGGCGCACCCCCGGCCGCGTGGTCGTGTCGTGACTGGGCGCGGCACTACCCCGTTGCGCTCGTCGCTCGTCGCTCGCGCGTCACGCGCTCGCCGCGAGCTCGTCGAACGCCTCGGCCGTTCGGCTGCCCGGCTCGGCGTAGTAGAGGAAGAGCGAGTGCTCCTCGGCCCCCGCGAGCGGCAGGCGGGCGAACTGCAGCGCGAGCGCCCCCAGGTGCGGATGCGTCACCTCGTGCACACCCTGGGTCACCCGCAGCACGTCGTTGCGGTGCCACAGCTCGCGGAAGCGATCGCTCTCGTGCGTCAGCTGCGCCACGAGCTGCTGGAGCCGCGGCGCGTCAGGACGGAGCCCCGCTGACATCCGGAGCAGGGCGACCGACCGCTGGGTGAGTCCCAGCCATCCGTCTCCGTGCAGAGCGCGGATGCGGGGGTCGAGCAGCAGCGACACGATCGTGTTGCCGCCCTCCTCGTACGCGGGGATGAGCTTCCGCATGAGCGGGTTCACGGCGAGGATGTCGCAGTACGGGTCGTGGATGATCGCGGCCGTGCGCGGCCAGGAGTCGATGAGCCACCGCGTACGCGTGTGCTCCACCTCGAGCGCCGGCTCTCTCGGGGGCAGGTGCGCGAGGGAGTGCAGGTACTCGCGGGCGGTGGCATCCAGGTGCAGAGCCCGGGACAGCGCGTCCAGCACGTGCTCCGTGGGATGCGCCTCGCGCCCCTGCTCGAGCTTCACGTAGTACTCGGTGCTGATGCCCGCGAGCTGGGCGACCTCCGAGCGACGCAGTCCCGCAACGCGGCGGCGTTCGCTCGTGGGCGCGATGCCGACGTCGGCGGGGGTGAGGAGTTCGCGGCGGGCCCGGAGGTAGTCGCCGAGAGGGCGGGTGGCCATGCGGCATGGTACCGGAGGAGAAAGCGAAAGCCCCCGGCTGACCGGGGGCTTTCGACTGGCGGTACCGGTGGGATTTGAACCCACGGATGGCGTGAACCATCACATGTTTTCGAGACATGCTCCTTCGGCCGCTCGGACACGGTACCGCCGACGAGTCTAACGGACGTGAGGCGGTGGTCGAGACCGCGTCCGCATCCGGTGCGGATCAGGCCTCGGCGCGGTGCCTCGGGCCGACCCCCTCGGGCACGCCCGTGTGCGGATGCAGCGCGTACGTGAGCTTCACGGAAGAAGTCGACCGTCAAGGTGGTGCTCATCGCTCCACTCTCACCCCATCCGCCCGGAAGGTCGAGGGATGCGGCGCGTCGCTCAGCGCCGCAGGCTCGCGGTCACCGTGAACTTCGGCGTGCGGCTCAGCTGCCGCGTCGGTCCGACGAGCCGCTCGAGCACGGGGCGGTAGCCGAGGTGCGAGTTCCACACGACGCGCAGCTCGCCGCCCGGGCGCAGCACACGCGCGGCATCCGCGAACAGGCGGTGCGCGATCTCGGTCGTGACCGCCGCGCCCGCGTGGAAGGGCGGGTTGAGCACGACGAGGTCGGCGGATGCATCGGGCTCGCTCGAGAGGCCGTCGTCCTGTCGCGCGTCGACGCGCACGCCGTTCGCCTCGGCCGTGAGGCGGGCGGATTCGACCGCGATCTCGGACACGTCGGTCGCGAGGATGCGGGCCCGCGGGTTCCGGTGGGCGAGCCGGGCGGCGACGATCCCCGTGCCGCACGCGAGGTCGACCGCGCGGTCGTAGGACGGCAGCTCCTCGAAGGTGGCGAGCAGGGCCCGCGTGCCGATGTCGAGCGTCGCGCCCGCGAAGACGCCCGGCAGCGCGACGATCCGAACTCCCTCGAGCGTCGCTCGGCGGGGCTCGGCCGGCGTCACGGCACGGGGCTCGCGGGCCACCAGGATGCGCGACTTCGCGCGCGCGTGGGTCACGTCGAGGCGCGCGAACGCGACCCCGAGCACGTCGTTCTGCGTCGGCGTCATGTGCTTGAGGCGTCCGCCGGCGAGCACCACGACCTCCGGGCCCGCGGCCCGCGCGATCGCGCGCGAGACGGCGTCGAGGCGGTCGAGCGACCGCGGCAGGCGCACGAGCACGAGCGAGGTCGCGGGAGTGACCACCTCGGCGAGCGGATGCTGCGCCGGCCCCGCGAGACCCGCGCGCTCCGCGTTCCGCGCCAGCGCCCGGCGGGCCACGAGCGAGTCCTGGTGCGCGCGCACCTCGCG
>JAEYVF010000057.1 GCA_023432005.1 Actinomycetes bacterium | reverse complement strand
CTCGTGAGCATCGCCGTGCGTCGCCCGCTCATCGGCGTCATGGCGGGGCTCCTCACGAACGACCCGCATTGGCGCCGCGACCCGGCGAAGGCGCGCGTCGCGCTCATCGCGACGATCGTCTGGGCGGCCCTGCCGGCGCTGCGCCTCGCCGTCGAGGTGCCCTTGTACCTCGCCGACGACGCGGCGGGACTCGCCACGATGAAGCTCCTGCTGGGCATTCCGCCCTACGCGATCGTGCTGTGGGTCACGTGGCTGCTCATCCGGAGCGCCTGGACCGGCGCGTCGGACGCGGAGGCCGCCGAGAAGGCGTAAGATATCTCGATATCAAGATAAATCGACTCGGGTGCACCGGGGCGGGCAGGCTTAGGCTTGCCTTGCTGGAACGTGCCTGCGTCGGCCGTCAGGATTGCTGAGGCAGCGCATCCTGACAAACGCCTGAGGAGACGATCGTGTCGAGCATCAACAGCTTTTCCGCGAAGGACACCCTGAAGGTCGGCGAGACCGACTACGAGATCTTCCGGGTCGACGCGGTCCCCGGCTACGAGAAGCTCCCGTTCAGCCTCAAGGTGCTGCTGGAGAACCTCCTCCGCACCGAGGACGGCGCGAACGTCACCCAGGCGCAGATCGAGGCCCTCGGCTCGTGGGACCCGTCGGCCGAGCCCGACACCGAGATCCAGTTCACTCCGGCGCGTGTCGTCATGCAGGACTTCACCGGCGTTCCCTGCATCGTCGACCTCGCGACCATGCGCGAGGCCGTCACCGCGCTCGGCGGCGACCCCGACAAGATCAACCCGCTCTCGCCGGCCGAGATGGTCATCGACCACTCCGTCATCGCCGACCTCTTCGGCACCGAGAACGCCCTCGAGCGCAACGTCGAGATCGAGTACGAGCGCAACG
This sequence comes from Actinomycetes bacterium, assembly GCA_023432005.1. GTDB lineage: Bacteria > Actinomycetota > Actinomycetes > Actinomycetales > Microbacteriaceae > Homoserinibacter. The sequence continues at coordinate 4,005 of JAEYVF010000057.1, read as the reverse complement.
GCGAGCGCTACCAGTTCCTGCGCTGGGGCCAGACCGCCTTCCAGGACTTCAAGGTCGTCCCCCCGGGCACCGGCATCGTGCACCAGGTCAACATCGAGCACCTCGCCAAGGTCGTCTACGACCGCGTCAACGACGGCGTGCTGCAGGCCTACCCCGACACGTGCGTCGGCACCGACTCGCACACGACGATGGTCAACGGCCTCGGCGTGCTCGGCTGGGGCGTCGGCGGCATCGAGGCGGAGGCCGCCATGCTCGGCCAGCCCGTGTCGATGCTCATCCCGCGTGTCGTGGGCTTCAAGCTCACGGGCGACATCCCCGCGGGCGTCACGGCGACGGACGTCGTGCTCACCATCACCGACATGCTCCGCAAGCACGGCGTCGTCGGCAAGTTCGTCGAGCTCTACGGCGCCGGCGTGGCCTCCGTGCCGCTCGCGAACCGAGCCACCATCGGCAACATGAGCCCCGAGTTCGGGTCGACCGCCGCGATCTTCCCCATCGACGACGTGACGCTCGACTACCTGCGTCTCACGGGTCGCGACGAGCAGACCGTCTCGCTCGTCGAGGCGTACGCCAAGCAGCAGCACCTCTGGCACGACGCCTCGCGCGAGGCCTCGTACAGCGAGTACATGGAGCTCGACCTCGGCACCGTCGTGCCCTCGATCGCCGGCCCCAAGCGCCCGCAGGACCGCATCCTGCTCTCGGAGTCGAAGTCGCAGTTCCAGCAGGACATCCTGTCGTACGCGACGCCGTCGACGAGCAACGACATCGTCGACCTCGAGTCGAAGCACTCCTTCCCTGCCTCCGACCCCGGCGCGGTTCCCGGCGAGGAGGACTCGGAGACGCGCGAGGTGCACATCAACAGCGGTGGGCCCGTCGCCGAGTGGTCGAAGCCGGTCCCCGTGACCGCGGAGGACGGCCAGACCTACCTCCTCGACAACGGCGCGGTCACCCTCGCGGCGATCACCTCGTGCACCAACACCTCGAACCCGTCCGTCATGATCGCGGCGGGCCTGCTCGCCAAGAAGGCCGTCGACAAGGGCCTCACGCGCAAGCCGTGGGTCAAGACCACGCTCGGCCCGGGCTCCAAGGTCGTCACGGACTACTACGAGAAGTCGGGGCTCGACAAGGCGCTCGAGGCGGTCGGGTTCTACACCGTCGGCTACGGCTGCACGATCTGCATCGGCAACTCGGGCCCCCTCATCGAGGAGGTGTCCGAGGCGATCAACTCGCACGACCTCGCGGTCACGGCGGTGCTCTCCGGCAACCGCAACTTCGAGGGACGCATCAGCCCCGACGTCAAGATGAACTACCTCGCGTCGCCGCCGCTCGTCGTGGCGTACGCGCTGGCCGGCTCGATGAACTTCGACTTCGAGGTCGACCCCCTCGGCACCGACTCCGACGGCAACGACGTGTTCCTCAAGGACATCTGGCCGGCCCCCGACGAGGTGCAGGAGATCATCGACTCCTCGATCTCGCGCGAGCAGTTCATCAAGCAGTACGCCACCGTCTTCGACGGTGACGAGCGCTGGCGCAACCTGCCCACGCCCACCGGCCCGATCTTCGAATGGGATCCCGACTCGACCTACGTGCGCAAGGCGCCCTACTTCGACGGCATGTCGATGGAGCTCACGCCCGTCACCGACATCACGGGCGCGCGCGTCATGGCGACGCTCGGCGACTCGGTCACGACCGACCACATCAGCCCCGCGGGCAACATCAAGGCCGGCACTCCCGCTGCCCAGTACCTCGAGGCGCACGGCGTCGAGCGCAAGGACTTCAACTCCTACGGCTCGCGACGCGGTAACCACGAGGTCATGATCCGGGGCACCTTCGCCAACATCCGCCTCAAGAACGAGCTCGTGGCGGCGGTCAACGACGGTCAGGTCGTCGAGGGCGGCTACACGCGCGACTTCACGCAGGATGGCGGCCCGCAGTCGTTCATCTACGACGCGTGCCAGAACTACGCGTCCGAGGGCACCCCGCTCGTCGTCTTCGGCGGCAAGGAGTACGGCTCCGGCTCGTCGCGCGACTGGGCGGCCAAGGGCACGAGCCTCCTCGGCGTCAAGGCCGTGATCACGGAGAGCTTCGAGCGCATCCACCGCTCGAACCTCATCGGCATGGGCGTCGTGCCGTTGCAGTTCCCGGCGGGCGAGTCGTGGAAGTCGCTCGGGCTCGACGGCACCGAGATCGTGTCGATCACGGGACTCGAGAAGCTCAACGAGGGCGTGACGCCCAAGACCGTGCGCGTCGTCGCCGAGCCGAGTGAGTTCTCGCCCGAGGGCAAGCAGACGATCGAGTTCGACGCGGTCGTGCGCATCGACACGCCCGGTGAGGCCGACTACTACCGCAACGGCGGCATCCTGCAGTACGTGCTGCGCAGTCTCGTCTGACGGCGCGGCAATCCGCGCCGTGTCGCTCCGCGGAGCGGCACGAGCGCGGTCGTGCCGCTCCGCGGTAGAGACACCGCAGGCACGTCGCGGGGAGTCGGCGGAAAGCCGGCGGAGAGTAGTGGGTGAGTGCGGTTCGCGCCAGGGGGCGCGGGCAGTGTGAGGCATTGAGACGAGAGGCGTAGGGTCGGGGCGTGAGCATTCTCGAGTCCATCCGGGGTCCGCGAGACCTCGACGGGCTGAGCCGCACGCAGCTCGAGCAACTCGCGTCCGAGATCCGCGAGTTCCTGGTGCGCGCGGTCTCGAAGACCGGCGGACATCTCGGGCCGAACCTCGGCGTCGTCGAGCTGTCGATCGCCATGCATCGCGTGTTCGACTCGCCGCACGACGCCATCGTGTTCGACACCGGGCACCAGAGCTACGTTCACAAGCTCCTCACCGGACGTCAGGACTTCGAGCGCCTCCGCGACCGCGGCGGACTCGCGGGCTACCCGCAGCGCGCGGAGTCCGAGCACGACATCGTCGAGAGCTCGCACGCGTCGAGCTCGCTCAGCTGGGCCGACGGCATCTCCCGCGCCTTCGCCATGACGGGCCAGGGCGATCGCTACGTCGTGGCGGTCGTCGGCGACGGCGCCCTCACGGGCGGCATGACCTGGGAGGCGCTCAACAACATCTCGGACGACAACTCGCGCCGACTCGTGATGATCGTCAACGACAACGGCCGGTCGTACGCGCCCACGATCGGCGGCATGGCCCGGTTCCTGAACACCGTTCGCACCCGTCGCGCCTACCGCTCGCTCTACTTCTCCAGCCGCCGGTTCTTCGACCGGCTCGGGCGACCGGGTCGTGCCATCTACCGAGGAACCCGGGGCGCCATCCACGGCTTCCTCTCCCGGTTCTCCAACAACGAGGCGCTCTACTCCAACCTCGACATCAAATACCTCGGCCCGGTCGACGGCCACGACCTCCGGTCGCTCGAGGAGGCGCTGCGCCAGGCGAAGTCGTACGACGCACCCGTCATCGTTCACGTCATCACCCAGAAGGGACGCGGCTACCAGCCCGCCCTCGCCGACCTCGCGGACCAGTTCCACGCCGTCGGGCAGATCGACCCGGAGACGGGCGAGCCCCTCGAACACCCGAGCAGGCCGTCGTGGACCTCGGTGTTCGCCGACGAGATCGTCGAGCTCGCCACGCGCGAGCCGCGCCTCGTCGGCATCACGGCCGCCATGCTGCGCCCCACCGGGCTCCACAAGTTCGCCGAGCGCTTCCCCGACCGCGTCTTCGACGTCGGCATCGCCGAGCAGCACGCGGCGACGAGCGCCGCCGGTCTCGCGTTCGGCGGGCTGCATCCGGTCGTCGCCCTCTACGCGACCTTCGTCAACCGCGCGTTCGACCAGGTCCTCATGGACGTCGCCCTGCACCGCGCGGGGGTGACCTTCGTGCTCGACCGCGCCGGCGTGACAGGACCGGACGGGCCGAGCCACCACGGGATGTGGGATCTCGCGATCCTGCAGGTCGTCCCCGGCATCCGCATCGCCGCGCCGCGCGACGCCACGCGCCTGCGCGAGGAGCTCGCCGAGGCGGTCGCGATCGACGACGGCCCCACCGTGCTGCGCTT
>JAEYVF010000143.1 GCA_023432005.1 Actinomycetes bacterium | reverse complement strand
TGCCCCCGCGTGCCGCCTGGGGCGGCGCGCTCCCGCCTGTCCCGATGCCAGCGTCTCGCAAGCCGACCGGCGCCCCTCCTGCGCCTGAGGTGCCTGCGCGGGGTGCCGCGGCGGGGCAGGGATCGGCGGGGAGCCGGCGGCGGGTTAGAGGCGGGGCTTGGCTCGGAGGTACTGCGGGGGCCAATAGGGGAGGTCGACGCCGAGTGCCGTCGCGGCCCGCAGCGGGAAGTGGGGGTCGCGCAGCAGTTCGCGGCCGAGCATGACGGCGGTGGCGCGGCCCGAGCGGACGATCTCGTCGGCGTGGACGGGGTCGGTGATGAGGCCGACGGCCGAGACCTCGACCTCCTCCTCGGAGACGCGTTCCGCGAGCGGCACCTGGTAGCCGGGGCCCGCCGGGATGCGCTGGTGGGCGACCAGGCCGCCGCTCGAGATGTCGAACAGGTCGGCGCCCGCGTCGCGAGCCCACGCGGCGACCGTCGCCGTCTGGTCGGCGTCCCACCCGCCCTCGGCCCAGTCGGTGCCCGAGAAGCGCACGAGGAGGGGGACCTCGTCGCCGAGCGCCGCGCGCATGCCGCGCACCGTCTCGAGCAGCAGTCGCGCGCGGTTCTCGAGTGAGCCGCCGTACTCGTCGTCTCGCTGATTCGACAGCGGCGAGAGGAACTGATGGATGAGGTAGCCGTGAGCCGCGTGCAGCTCGATGACCTCGAAGCCCGCGCGCACGGCCCGCAGCGCCGAGTCCGCGAAGGCCCGGACGATCGCGGGGAGCTCGTCGGCACCGAGCGCGCGCGGCACCGCGTAGCCCTCGAACGCGACCGCCGAGGGCGCGACGGTCTGCCATCCGCCCTCCTCCGGCGGCACCGTGCCGTGGCGGTCGGCGCCCCACGGCGCGAACGTCGAGGCCTTGCGGCCCGCATGGGCGATCTGGATGCCGGGCACCGCGCCCTGCGAGCGCACGAAGGCGGCGATCCGCGCCCAGGCGGCTTCCTGCTCGTCGTTCCACAGCCCCGTGTCCTGCGGGGTGATGCGGGCATCCGGTGAGACGGCGGTCGCCTCCGCGATCACGAGGCCGGCGCCGCCACGGGCGAGCGCGCCCAGGTGCACGAGGTGCCAGTCGGTCGGCACGCCGTCACGCTCGAGCACCGAGTACTGGCACATGGGCGCGACCCACAGCCGATTGCGGATCTCGGTGGCGCGGAGGGTGATGGCATCGAACAGCCCGGCCAACTCAGCTCTCCTCGGCGAGGGACTCGAGGAACGCGCGGAGGCCGTGCACGTCGGTGAAGACGTGGCCCGTCACGCCGAGCGCCGTTGCCGCCTCGACGTTGACGCTCTTGTTGTCGATGAACACCATCTGCGCGAGCTCGATGTCGAGCTCCTGCGCAACGTGGCGGTAGATCTCGGGCTCGGGCTTGAGCATCCCGAGCTCCGCGCTCACGAAGACGCGCTCGAACCCCGACGAGAAGGGGGCGTTGCGGAAGGCGTCGCCGAAGTCGAAGCCCGCGTTGGAGAGCAGTGCGGTGCGCGTGCCCCCCGCGCGCAGCGCGTCGATGACGCGCACGGTGCCGGGCTCGACGCTGAACCAGCTGCGGAAGTCGACGGCCCACAGGCGCTGGATCGTCGTGAGATCCCACGTCGTGCCGAGATCGGCGGCGACGCGCTGCCAGTACTCGAGCACCCGCACGAGCCCCTTGTCGAGCTCGTCGCGGTGGCGCCAGTAGACGGGCCAGAAGTCGGCGGCCCCCTGCTCGGCGATCCCGAGCAGGGCGAGCTTGTCGTGCTCGCTCTGCGACATCGAGATCACCTCGCCGTAGTCGAAGACGACGACTCGATCGGGGATGCTGATGCTGCCGGGAGGCTCGGAACTCACCACCTCAAACTATCGTGGCGACATGGGCACGGTTTTCGGCGTGGAGCGGGCACGGGAGTGGATCGCGGTGCCCGGCCCCGACGACGACAAGTACTCGCGCGGCGTCGTGGGCTTCGCCACGGGCTCGGCTCGCTACCCCGGCGCCGCGGTGCTGGGGGTGGAGGCCGCGCTGCGCACGGGGGTCGGGATGGCGCGCTACCTGGGCGCCGGCCGCCCGACGCGCCTCGTGCTCCAGCGCCGCCCGGAGGCCGTCACCACCGAGGGGCGTGTGCAGGCGTGGGTGGTGGGCTCGGGGCAGGACCCCGAGGCGCTCGACGACTACTCGGCCCGGGTGCGCGACGAGGCCCTCGCCGACCCCGTCCCGACCGTGATCGACGCCGGCGCGCTCGGGTTCGTCGATCGCGCGGCGGGAACGCGCGTGCTCGTGCCCCACGCGGGGGAGCTCGCGCGGATGCTCGGGCGCGACCGCGCGCAGGTCCTCGCGGATGCGCCGGGCGCGGCACTCGAGGCGGCATCCCGTCTCGGCTCCGTCGTGCTGCTCAAGGGCCACACGAGCTACATCGCCGACCCGGACGGCGGCCTCCTCGACGTGAGCGGTGCGCCGACGTGGACGGCGACGGCGGGCACGGGCGACGCGCTCGCGGGTGTGCTCGGGGCGCTCCTGGCCACGCACGCCCTCGAGCTCGACGCCGACCCCGGAGCCGCGGCGCCGCTCGCGGCGACCGCCGCGGTCCTGCACGGTCTCGCGGCCGAGCGCGCGAGCCGAGGCGGGCCCTTCACCGTGCTCGAGCTGTGCGCCGAGCTGCCCGTCGTCGTGCGCGAGCTGCTCCGCGCCTGACTCAGCCGCCGATGCGGGCGAGGAACTCGCGCGTGCGGGCCTCCCGCGGCGAGGCGAAGAGCTCGTGGGCCGGGCCTTCCTCGACCACGACGCCGCCGTCGAGGAAGAGCACGCGATGCGCGACATCGCGGGCGAAGGCCATCTCGTGCGTCGCCATCAGGATCGTCGCACCGTCGGCCGCGAGCTCGCGCACGAGGTCGAGCACCTCGCCCACGAGCTCGGGGTCGAGCGCGCTCGTGATCTCGTCGAGCAGCAGCACCTCGGGGTCGGTCGCGATCGCGCGCACGATCGCGGCGCGCTGCTGCTGACCGCCCGAGAGGCGGTCCGGATGCTCGCGCGCCTTGTCGGCGAGGCCGATGCGCTCGAGCAGCCGCATCCCGCGCTCCTCCGCCTCCGCGCGAGGCGTACGGTGCACGACGCGAGCCGCGAGCGTCACGTTGTCGAGCACCGAGAGATGCGGGAAGAGGTTGTAGTGCTGGAAGACGACGCCGAAGCGGGCGCGCACGGCATCCGGATGCACGCGGGGATCGGAGATGTCGTCGCCCCCGAGCAGGATGCGACCGTCGTCGATCGGCTCGAGGAGGTTGAGGCACCGCAGCAGCGTCGACTTGCCCGAGCCGCTCGGACCGATGAGGGCGACGACCTCGTGCTGCTGCAGCTCGAGCGAGATGCCGCGCAGCACCTCTTTGCCGCCGAACGACTTCCAGAGCTCGGTCGCGGTCAGCACTGCGCTCATACGATCGACCCCATCTGCTCGCGGTCGCGCAGGCGCGCCGAGTACCAGTCCGTGAGGCGGATGGTGGGAATGGCGAGCAGGATGAAGAGCACGCCGGCGACGATGTACGGCGTGAAGTTGTAGCTCTGCGCCGCCGCGTTCTGGGCCGCGCGCACGGCGTCGACCGCACCGAGGATCGACACGAGGCCGACGTCCTTCTGCATCGAGAGGAAGTCGTTCATGAGCGGCGGCGTGACCTTGCGCACGGCCTGCGGCAGCACGATCCGCCCGAGCGTCTGCGTGTACCCGAGCCCGAGGGCGCGGGCCGCCAGACGCTGCGAGGGGTGCACGGCCTCGATGCCCGCGCGCAGCACCTCGGCGACGTAGGCCGAGTAGGTGAGCGTGATGGCCAGCACCCCGAGCACGACCGGCGAGAAGCGCGTGTTCGTGATCGTGGGAAGGCCGTAGCCGACGATGTAGAGCACGATGATGAACGGCAGGCCGCGGAACAGGTCGGTGTAGCCCGCGGCGAGCACGCGGAGGGGGAAGAAGACGGGGCCGCGCAGCGTGCGCAGCGTCGCGAGCAGGAGTGCGACGAACCCGACCGTCACGACCGAGATCGCGAGCACCTGCAGGTTGAAGAGGAACCCGTCCCAGACCTTCGGCAGGAACCTCCACGCGATCTCGGGATCGAGGAAGAAGCGCTGAACCGCCGCCCACCCCTCGGTGTTGATGACCGTGGCCCACACGATCACGGCGACGACGACGGTCGACAGCGCGGCGATGAGCACCGAGCGGACCTGCTGCCGCCTGCGATAGGCACGACGTTCGACCTCGAGCCGGCTCGGCTCGTGCGGAGCCGGCCGACTCGAGGCCGGAAGCGGAGAACTCACGTGGTGACGCTAGCGCGTTGTCACCCGAGCAGCGGGACGCCCTGACCGGAGCCGAGCCAGGTGTCGGTGATCTCGGCGAGGGTGCCGTCCTCGCGCAGCTCGTCGAGGGCCTTCGTGACCTTGGCGGTGAGCGCGGAGCCCTTCGGCAGCAGGAGGCCCCACTCGTCGGGCACCCCGGCCGCGGGGAGCTCGCCCACGATGAACGAGTTCTCGATGTACACGGCGGTCGCGAAGTACGCGGTCGGGAGGTCGAGCACGATCGCGTCGATCTGGCCGGCCTGGAGCGCCGCGACGGCGTCCTCGTTCGAGTTGTAGAGCTGCGGCGCGACGTTCGGCGCGATCGCCTCCTCGATCGTCACGGCGCTCGTCGAGCCCGCCATGGCGCCGAGCACGAGGTCCTTGAGGCCCGCGATCGAGTCGACGCCGTCTGCCGCGTAGCCCTCGACGGAGACGACGGCCTGGCTCGCCGAGTAGTACGGCGACGAGAAGTCCACCGACTGCTTGCGCTCGTCGGTGATCGTGTACTGCTGGATGTTGAAGTCGAAGTTCTTCGGGCCGGGCGCGATGGCCGACTCGAAGCTCGTGCGCACCCACTCCACATCCTCGGGGGCGAAGCCGAGCTTCTCGGCGACGGCGTACGCGACGGCCGCCTCGAAGCCCTCGCCCGACTCCGGAGCGTCGTCGATGACGTAGGGGTAGTACGCGATCTCGCCGGTGGCGATCGTGAGCTTGCCGGGGGTGACGTAGCCCTCGTCGTCAGCCGAGGGCGTCGACGACGGCTGGCTCGCGCACGCGGCGAAGCTCAGGGCGAGCGCGGCGGCGCCGGCTGCGGCGATGAGGGGACGGATGCGGGACACGGGACCTCCCAGGCTGTGGTGTGCAGGGTGCCCCTCCATCATCCCCTGTCGCGCGTCCGCCCGCCGGGCCGCGTGTCATGTCGCGTCATGCTCCGCGGATACGCTGAACCCCATGACGGATGCGGCGCTGGCCTCCGGCGTCCGTGGGAGGGCGCGTGCCGTCGTCGTGCATCCCGTGACCCTCTGGGCCGCGTTCGTGCTCGTGCATCTCGTGCTCGGGCTCATCTGCCTCACGCACCCGAGCCTGCCGATGGGCGATGTCACGATCGTCTACGAGTTCTGGATGCGCCGTGGGGTCGAGAGCGATCTGTGGGTCGGCATCGACACGGCCTGGGTGTATCCGCTCCTCGCGATCGTGCCGATGCTCGCCTCGACGGTGTTCGGATGGACGTTCTACGCCAGCACGTGGCTGACGCTCGCGCTCGCGGTCGACGCGGCGGCCTTCGCCGTGCTGCTGCACCGCGGGCGGCCGGATCGGGCCACCGCGCCGGCCGCGTGGTGGTGGATCGGGTTCCTCGTCGCGGTCGGCCCCATCGCGCTCGGCCGCATCGACGTCTTCGCGACCTCCGTCGCGGTCATCGGCGTGCTCGTGATCGTCGGGCGCCCGGCGCTCGGCGCCGCCCTCCTGGCCGTCGCCGCGTGGATCAAGGTCTGGCCCGCCGCGCTCGTCGCCGCGGCCGTCATCGCCCTGCGTCAGCGGCTCGTCGTCGTGAGCGCCGCCGCCGCCACGACCGCCGTCGTGCTCGTCGTGGGCCTCATCCTGGGTGGCGGCACGAGCCTCTTCAGCTTCATCACGGAGCAGAGCGGTCGTGGGCTGCAGATCGAGTCGGTGCTCGCCGTGCCGGCGATGTGGACCGCATGGGCCGGCGCGGGCACGCACATCTACTACGACCAGGGCATCCTCACCTACCAGCTGCAGGGCCCGGGCACCGAGCTCGCCGCCTCCCTCTCGACGCCCCTGCTCGCGATCGCGGTGCTCGCGATCGTCGCCCTCGGACTCGTCGGCACTCTGCGCAGAGTGCCCGAGGTGCGGATGCTGCCGCTCCTCGTGCTCGCGCTCACGGTCGCCCTCATCGCCTTCAACAAGGTCGGATCGCCTCAGTTCGCGACCTGGCTCGTCGCGCCCATCCTCTTCGGGATCGTGAGCGCGAGGCTCGACGGGGGCCCCGCGTTCCGGGTTCCCGCTGTGCTCGCGCTCGCCATCGGCGCGCTCACGCAGCTCGTCTATCCGTACTGGTACGGCAAGCTCCTCGGCCTCGACCTCGGCGTGCTGGTCGCGCTGTCCGCGCGCAATGCCCTCTACCTCGCGCTGTTCGCGTGGACGATCAACGCTCTCGTCCGCGAGATCCGATCGGAGCGAGAGCACGCGTGAGCACCCCGTCCGTCATCGTCCCGCCCTCGTCCCTCTCGCCGACCCGCACCCGTCTCGCTCTTCTCGCCCTCGCGCTCGGCGGCTTCGGCATCGGCGCCACCGAGTTCGTCGCGATGGGCCTGCTCCCGCAGATCGCGCGCGACCTGCTGCCGACGACGTGGGCCGCCTCGTCGGATGACGCGATCGCGCAGGCGGGCACGATGATCGCCGCGTACGCCCTCGGCGTCGTCGTGGGAGCGCCCACGATCGCGGTGTTCGCGGCGCGCCTGCCGCGGCGCCGCATCCTGCTGGCTCTCGCGATCGCGTTCACGCTGGGGACTGCGGCGTCGGCCCTCGCCCCGACGTTCGAGCTCGTCGTGCTCTTCCGCTTCCTCGCGGCGCTGCCGCACGGCGCGTACTTCGGCATCGCGGCGCTCGTCGCCGCCTCGCTCATGGGGCCCGGCAGGCGCGGACAGGGCGTCGCCCTCGTGCTGTCGGGCCTCACCGTCGCGAACGTCGTCGGCGTGCCGCTCATCACGTTCCTGGGGCAGCAGGCGGGATGGCGCGTCGCCTACCTCGTGGTGGCGCTCATCTTCGCGGGTGCTGTCGCCGCGATCGCCGTCACCGTGCCGTGGCAGCCGGGCGATCCGCAGGCCACGGCGCGGCGCGAGCTCGGCGCGTTCCGTCGCCCGGCCGTGTGGTTCGCCCTCCTGACCGGCTCGATCGGCTTCACGGGCTTCTTCGCCGTCTACAGCTACGTCGCCCCGCTCACGACCGAGGTCTCGGGGCTCGCGGAAGGGTGGGTGCCGTTGGCGCTCGTGACCCTCGGCCTCGGCATGACCGTCGGCAACCTCGCGGGCGGATGGGCGTCGGACCGCGGCGTGCTGCGCGCGCTCTTCCTGTGCTTCGGCGTCTTCGCCGTCGCGCTGCTCGGCCTCGCGCTCACGGCATCGACCCCCGTCGGGCTCGTCGTGTTCCTGTTCGGCGTGGGGGGCGCGGCCGCGGCCCTCTCGCCGGCCATCCAGACCCGGCTCATGGACGTCGCGGGCGACAGCCAGACGCTCGCCGCGGCGGTCAACCATTCGGCGCTCAACATCGGCAACGCGCTGGGAGCGTTCCTCGGCGGCGCCGTCATCGCGGCGGGCTGGGGCTATGTCGCGCCGACGTGGCTGGGGCTGGTCATGTGCGCGCCCGGCGTGCTGCTGGCCCTCGCCGGGGCGTGGGTCACGGCGTCCGCCGACCGGCGGGTCAGAAGTTGCCGGCGGGGGCGTCCTGGATGAGGATGCCGTCCTGGATGGCGCGGCGACGCAGAGCGACCTTCGTTCCGACGTCGATGCCCGCGACGCGGTACTTCTCGCGGATGCGCTTGAGGTAGCTCTTCGCGGTCTCCTCGGAGATGCCGAGCTGGAACGCGACGGACTTCACGGGCTCGCCGCCGCCGTAGAGGGCCATCACCCGGCGCTCCTGGGCCGACAGCTTGGGGGCGCCGCCGATGTCTCCCGCGTTGATCGCGAGGTCGAGCTCCGCCGAGATGAAGCTCTCGCCCTGAGCCGCGGCACGGATCGCCTCGACGATCATCGTCGCGTCCTCGCTCTTGACGAGGTAGCCGAGGGCACCGGCGGCGAGCGCCTCGCGCACGACGTTCGGCTCGGAGTAGGTGCTCATGAGCACGACGCGCACGCCCGTCGACTTGAGCGCCGAGATCTTCACCGCGACGGGGATGTTGTCCTTGAGGTCGAGGTCGAGCAGCACGACGTCGACGGGGAAGGCCGGGTGCGTGAGCAGCTCGGGCCACGTGGAGAGCTCGGCGACGACATCGATCTCGTCGGAGGCGCTCCGGATCCAGTTCGCGAGACCGCTCAGGATCATGCGGTGGTCGTCGACCACGGCGAGTCGGATCGGGGCGGCCATGCGGTTCTCCTTCGGAGGGGTCGGGGGGTCAGATCTCGGCGGGGTTGTCGACCGCCGCCTCGATGTCGACGCGGAGGCTTCCACCCTCGGTGGAGTCAGAGTAGCGCCCGACTCGGCCGAGAGCGGCCCAGATGGAGGGATCGACACGATTCCGCCGGATGCCGGTGCTCGTGATCGTGATCGGCACGATGATCTTGTGGTCGGTGCGGGGCGTGCCGGTCGGCGCGAGGGGGCCGAGCTGGAGCGTGATGCTGCGGTTCTGAGCAGCCTTCTTGCGGGTGTCGCCCACGAGCATCCACGCCGCCGAGAGGAGGCCGTCGCGCTGCGTCGCGTCGAGGAGGCCCGCGAGGGCGGACTTGTCGACGAGCGTGACCGAGCGCCCGAGCAGCTCCGACTCGCTCACGGCGTGGTACAGCCACGTCTCCCGGCGACCCTCGATGAGGTGGAGGCGCAGCTCGGTCGCGAGCGACGCGGCGAGCGAGGCCGTCTTGGGCGTGAGTGGGAGCGCCGTCTTCTTGGTCGCGATCGAGTCGAGCAGGCGCTCGGCGGCCAGGTCGAGGCGCGCGAGCTCCTCGGAGGCGAGCATGCCGACGGCGTATCGCGGGGCGGAGACGTTGCTCTGCACGAGCACGCGATCGAGCTCGAGCTGCACCATGCGACGGTAGCCGTGCACGACGGTGACGCCGATGACGGCGGGGAGCACCGCGAAGGCGATGGCCGCGAGCTGCGGCGCGAGGTGGTCGGCGTCGAAGGGCGTGCCCGGCGGCGTGTTGACGAAGATCGCGACGGCGAGCACGAGACCGAGGGTGCCCGCCGCGACGAGCAGCTCGACAGCTCCGCGCTGCGTCACGACGAGCAGGAGCGCGGCGCCCGCCGCCGTCGCGGCGGTGAGCGTGCGCCCCAGATCGTGGAGGTCCCACACGGCGATGAGGTCGAGGACGACCGTCGCCGCGATCCCCGCGAGCACGAGGGCGAACGCCCAGGTCGGCATCCGGTCGCCGCCGACGCGCGAGGCGATCGCGCTGCCCACGATGACGAGCACGAGCACGCCCCACGCGGATGCCGCAGCTCCCGGCACGGGATACCGCTCCCAGAGCGCGACGAACCAGCTGAGCCCGTAGACGGCGCGCAGCACGACGAGCACGTCGGCCCCGAGCGCGAGGAACGAGGAGCCGAGACTCGGGCGCGCGCCCGCCCGTCCGAGTCTCTTGGCGGTCTTCGACACGGCGCGGGCGGCGTTGCCCACGACGATGCCGAGGGTGTTCTCCTCGGGGATCCCGGCGGTCATCGAGGCACCTCCAGCACGACGGTCGTGCCCGCCCCGGGCGACGAGAAGAGGCGCGCGTTCCCGCCCACATCGCGCAGTCGCGCGACCACCGACTCCGCGAAGCCGAGCTTGGCCTCGTCGATGTCGGCGATGGCGAATCCGACGCCCGCATCCGTGACCATCGCGCGCACCGTCGTCTCGTCATCCGTGATGGTCACGTGGGCCTCGGTGACCCCGGAGTGCCGGCGCACGTTCTCGAGGCATTCCGCGAGAGCGAGCAGGAAGGCGTCGAGCACCTCGCTCGGCAGGAGCACCTGCCCCGTGCCGTGCCAGCTGACCGTGAGGCCCATGCGGCCGAATCGCTGCTTGACCGACTCGAGGGTGCGCCCGAGCACGGGCTCGGACTCGCCGCCCGTCTCGAGCTGGTAGCTGCCGGATGCCTGAGGTGTCGGGGTGGATCCGAGGCGCAGCTGCCGCAGGAGCCGGGCGTCCTCCGCGGCCTGCTCGCGCAGCGCCTGCGGGGTGACGCCGACCCCCGAGTGGGCGAGGAGGGTGAGGGTCGCGAGCACGGTGTCGTGCAGCAGGCGCGCGGACTGGCGGCGCTGCGCCTCGAGCTCGCTCGCCTGCCGCTCGGCGCGGTGGGCGCGGCCGATGCTCGCGATGCGCTTGCTGACCTGCGGGACGCCCGCGGTCACCCACAGTCCGATCCCCGCCGCGAGGATCCAGCCGAGCAGCATGAGGCCCGCCGTGCGCAGCGGCGTCTGCGTCTCGGGGGTGATGAGCAGCAGGGCCGAGCCGGTCACCACGAGGAAGGAGGCCACGAGGCCGATGACGCGCCACACGGTGCCCGTGAGCACGATCGCGACCGACGCGAGCGATCCGGAGACGAGCAGCTGCAGGGCCGTCATCCCGCCCTCGCCGAGCGTCTCGGAACCGAGGCCGGTCGTGACGGCGAGGATGCCGAGACCGGCCGCGAGTGTCAGGAGCGCCCACGCGGGGTTGCGGCTCACCCCGAGCATGAACTGAGCGGCCGCGAGCAGCAGGTAGAGCAGGATGCCGACCACGAGCGCCGTGGTCGTGGGCGCGGCACCCGGGAGCAGGAAGCACAGCGCCGAGACGAGGGTGAAGCCGAGGCCGTAGACGCGCGCGCCCCGCTGGAGCACGCGGTCGCGTTCTTTGGCGATCAAGTCCATGGGGCACACACCACCGGGCCGGGTGACCGGGGCCTCCTCGGCACCATCGTCTCAGATGACGGCACCCGAATGGGGGGAGGACGCGCCCGCGTGTCTCGCGGTCAGGCCTCGAGGAGCCTCGTGAGCTCGGCACCCACGAGCGCGTCCTCGATGAGGAAGGCGTCGTGCCCGAAGGGCGAGGAGATGACGATGGGCTCCTCGCCGCTCAGGCTGTTCGGCAGGTGGCGCGCGATCGTGCGCTGACCGGGCACCGGGAAGAGCCGGTCGCTGTCGATGCCGAGCACGAGGCCGAGCGCCGTCGCGCGCGAGAGAGCGGACGCGATCCCGTCCCGGTCGCGCCCGATGTCGTGCGAGTTCATCGCATCGACGAGCACGAGGTAGCTGTTGGCGTCGAAGCGACGGGTGAACTTGTTCCCGTGGAAGTCGAGGTAGCTCTCGACGGCGAAGCGGCCTCCGCCTCCCATGGGGTTGATGCCGCTCTGCCAGCTGCGCGCGAAGCGATCGTCGAGCTCGCTGGGGGAGCGGTAGTTGAGCAGCGCCATACGCCGGGCGAGGGCGAGTCCGCGGTGCGGTCCCTCGCCGTCCTCCGCGCCGTAGTAGTCGCCGCCCGCGAACGCCGGATCCATGCGGATGGCTTCGCTCTGCACCGAGTTGAGGGCGATCTGGTCGGCCGATGAGCTCGGCGGCGCCGCCAGCACGGCGAACTTCCCGACCCGCTCGGGGTGGCTGACGGCCCACTCGAGCGACTGCATTCCGCCCATGGAGCCGCCGATGACGACCGCCCAGCGACGGATGCCGAGAGCGTCGGCGAGCAGGCGCTGCGCCTCGACCTGGTCGCGGATCGTGAGGTACGGGAAGCGCGCGCCCCACTCGACCCCGTCGGGGGCCACGGATGCGGGCCCGGTCGAACCCTGGCATCCGCCGAGCATGTTGGGCGCGACGATGAACCACCGCTCGGGATCCAGCACCTTGCCGCGGCCGACGAGGCCCGACCACCATCCGGCGGTCGGATGCCCGGGCGAGGCGCTGCCCGTGACGTGGCTGTCGCCCGTGAGCGCGTGCAGCACGAGCACGGCGTTGTCGCCGGCCGCGTTGAGAGCGCCCCACGTCTCGTACGCGATCGTGACGTGCGGGAGACTCCCGCCGCGCTCGAACTCCATGGGCCCGAGGGGCTGGAAGACCCGGTCGCCGGGGTCGTCGCCGATGCGCCAGGCTCCCGACGCCGGGGGCTTCGCGGAGATGGCGCGGCGGTTGGACTCGGTGACGAACGCCGACGGCACGGCGTCCTCGGGTGTCTGCCAGTCCATCCCGTCATTCTCCCGGGTGCGCACGACGTGTTACGCCACGGGCGACCTGTCGGCTCGGGGGTGTGCGCAGTCGAGGGGCCGGGCGCTCGCGCGCGGCCGGCCCCTCGGCGCAGTGCGGCGGATTATCGCCGCGCGGATTCAGCGCTGGCGCGGCGGGCCGCGTCGAAGCCGGCCTGAAGGTCGGCCTTGAGGTCCTCGACGTTCTCGAGGCCCACGGAGAGGCGCACGAGGCCGGGGGTGACGCCCGTCGTGAGCTGCTGCTCGGGGGTGAGCTGCGAGTGGGTGGTCGACGCGGGGTGGATGATGAGGCTGCGCACATCGCCGATGTTGGCGAGGTGGCTGAACAGGCTCACGTTCTCCACGAGCGCGCGGCCGGCGTCGACGCCGCCCTTGAGCTCGAACGACAGCACCGCTCCGACGCCGCGCGGGGCGTACTTGTTGGCGGCCGCGTACCACGGGCTCGACGGGAGGCCGGCGTAGTTGACCGAGGCGACATCCGGATGCTGCTCGAGCCACTCGGCGATCTCCTGGGTGTTCTGCACGTGCCGCTCGATGCGCAGCGACAGCGTCTCGACACCCTGGATGAGGCTGAACGCGCTGTCGGGCGAGAGGGCCGCGCCGGTGTCGCGCAGGAGCGTCACGCGCGCCTTGATGACGTAGGCGATGCCGTCGCCCAGCACGCCCGTGTAGCTCGCACCGTGGTACGAGGGGTCGGGCTCGGTGAGTCCGGGGAACTTGTCGACGTGCTGCGACCAGGGGAACCTGCCGCCGTCGACGATGAGGCCCGCGATCACGGTGCCGTGGCCGCCGAGGAACTTCGTGGCGGAGTGCACGACGATGTCGGCGCCGTGCTCGAACGGACGGATCAGGTAGGGCGTCGCGATCGTGTTGTCGACGATGAGCGGCAGGTCGTTCTCGTGCGCGATGCCCGCGACGAGCTCGATGTCGAGGACGTTGATGCGCGGGTTGCCGATGGTCTCGGCGAAGAACGCCTTGGTGTTCGGGCGGACGGCGGCGCGCCACTCCTCGGGGTCGTCCTGGTTCTCGACGAAGGTGACCTCGATGCCGAGCTTGGCGAGCGTGTACTTGAAGAGGTTGTAGGTGCCGCCGTAGATCGAGCTCGACGACACGATGTGGTCGCCGGCACCCGCGATGTTGAGGATCGCGTAGGTGATCGAGCTCGACCCCGACGCGGTGGCGAGCGCGGCCGTGCCGCCCTCGAGCGCCGCGATGCGATCCTCGATGACCGCCTGCGTCGGGTTCATGATGCGCGTGTAGATGTTGCCGAACTCGGCGAGCGCGAAGAGGTTCTTCGCGTGGTCGGCGTTGTTGAAGACGTACGACGTGGTCTTGTAGATCGGCG
>JAEYVF010000093.1 GCA_023432005.1 Actinomycetes bacterium | reverse complement strand
CCGGACGCCGCAGCTGGGTGTACGGACGCACGGGTCAGCCGTGCCTGCGCTGCGGAACGCGCCTCGAGGGCGGCGAGCTGGGCCGCGTCGAGGGCCAGGAGCGGGTCGTCAGCTGGTGCCCCAGCTGCCAGCGCTGAGGGAGGCCCGGCTCACTCCTCCTGCGGCTGCGGGCGTCGCGACCAGTAGACCGCGCAGAACAGGAGCACGGCCGCGACCATCGCGAGGCCGACGCCCGTGAGGATGCTCCCGCCCCACAGTCCCCACTGGAGGGTCCAGTAGTCGAGCTGCGTCTCGAAGCCGTCGTTGGAGGTCACGAGTCGCAGCGACTCCTGCAGGAGGAGGAGGCCGACGCCGAGGGTGGCGATGCTGAGCACGGCCACGACGATCGCGAAGGGGTTGGTCCACGGCGGGCGCATGACCGGCGCCGCCACGTGCACGATGGCGGGTTCGGCTGACGCAGCGGCGTGCGGCTGCGGGTCCGGCTCGGCCGGGAGGCTCGTGCGCTCGACCGGGTCGTCGGATGCGGCGCGACGCGATTCCGGATCGGCGCGGCGGAGGGCGCTCGTCACGCGCGGCGCGCCGACGGCCCGAGCACCGGCATCCGTGCGGCTGCCCGTCGACACCGGCCCGTCGTAGCCGCGCTGGAAGGCCGGGTCGTATCTCGGGTCGATCGACGGCTGCTCTGCCATGCGTCGAGCATAGGCGCGCCCGCCTCGCGCGAGTAGTCGCGCGGGCGAGCGCGGATCAGGCACCGAGGTCGGTGCGCAGCGCCTCGAGCGACGCGTCGACCGTCTGCTTCACGACCTGTTCGGGGTCGCCGTCGAAGGCGAACTCGGTGATGCGCGTCGAGTCGGCGGTGACGATCGCGAGGTAGACGGTGCCGGCCGGGTGGCCCTCCTCCTCTCCCGGCCCCCCGACTCCCGTGACGGCGAGTGCGACATCCGCGTCCAGCAGCTCGAGCACCCCCTGCGCCATCTGCCGCGCGGTCGGGGCGTTGACGACGGGACCCACGGGAACACCCAGCACGCGGTTCTTCGTCTCGACCGTGTACGCGACGACGCCGCCCGCGAACCACGTGCCCGCATCCGGCGCCGCGGCGAGCGCCTGGCTCAGTGCGCCGCCCGTGAGCGACTCCGCGACGGCGATGCGCAGGTCGCGGGTGAGGGCGGTGCGGGCGATGAGCTCTCCGATGTCGGCCATGCCCCCATCCTGCCGGGGCGAGCACGTTCGGCGGAGGGCCTTGACTCCGCGAGAATGGGTCGGTGAGTGGGGGAGCGGATGCGGGACGTCGCCGCACGGTCGTCGGCGCCACGACGCAGGTGGGCACGGAGGTCTCGATCAACCTCGGCTCTGCTCTCGCGGGCGTCGCCATCCCGTTCGTCGGCTCGCCGATCGTCGTCGCGGCGCGACAGCTCGTGATGATCGCCGTGCTGTTGCCGTTCTACCGTCCGCGCCGTTCGCTGCTGACGTGGCGCAGGCTCTGGCCCGCCGTCGCGCTCGGCGTCGCGCTCGCCGTCATGAACCTGACGTTCTACGAGTCGGTGCATCTGCTCGGCCTCGGCATCGCCGCGACGATCGAGTTCCTGGGGCCCCTGCTGCTCGCGCTCGCGACGTCGCGCCGCCTGCTCGACGTGATCTGCGTGCTCGTGGCGGGCGCGGGGGTGGTGCTGCTCACGGGGCTCGAGGGTCACGTGGATGCGTGGGGTGTCGTGCTCGCCCTCCTCGCGGCCGCGGCGTGGGCCGCCTACATCCTGCTCACGCGACGTGTCGCGCTCGGGCTGCCGGGGCTCGAGGGGCTGACGGTCGCGGGCATCGTGAGCCTCGCGCTCATCCTGCCGATCGCGGCGTTCACCCTGCCGGGCGCCGAGTTCTCGTGGCCGGTCGTAGGGCTCCTGATCGGCATCGGCGTGCTGTCGTCTGCGCTGCCCTACGCGCTCGACACCTTCATCCTGCGCCGCATCACCGCGCGGCTGTACGCGATCATCACCGCCTTCGGGCCCGTCGTCGCAGCCGTGTTCGGCTGGATCGTGCTGCACGAGCGGCTCGGCTGGGTGCAGCTGCTCGCGATCGTGCTCGTCTGCGCCGCCGCGGGCACGGCGATCGCGACGCAGCGACCGGCGCCCGCATCCGAGCTCGAGCAGACCGCCGAGGGGCTCACCTAACCCGGGTGCGGGGGAGGCGCAAGCCCCTGCCCGGGGCCCCAGGGCCTCTCTAGCGTCGGAGCATGGCCCTTCACGCACTCGCCCTCAACTGCACGCTCAAGCCCAGCCCCGCGATCTCGAGCACGGAACGGCTCGCGCGCGAGGTGCTCGACGCTCTCGAGGACCACGGTGTCGAGGGCGACCACGTGCGCGTCGTCGACCTCGACATCCGTCCGGGCGTCGAGAAGGACATGGGCGACGGCGACGAGTGGCCGCGGCTGCGGGAGAGCATCCTCGCCGCCGACATCCTCGTGTTCGCGACGCCGACCTGGATGGGGCAGACCACGAGCGTGGGCCAGCGCGTGCTCGAGCGGCTCGATGCCGAGCTCTCGGAGACGGATGCCGAGGGTCGCCCCACGATGTTCGGCAAGGTCGCGATCGTGGCCGTGGTGGGCAACGAGGACGGCGCGCACCACATCTGCTCGCAGCTGTTCCAGGCGCTCGACGACGTGGGGTTCACGATCCCCGCGCAGGGCTGCACCTACTGGAACGGCGAGGCGATGGGGTCGGTCGACTATGTCGACCTCGACCACCGGGCGGAGTCGACGGATGCCGCCACGGCGACCGCTGCTGCGAATGCAGCGCACCTCGCGGGGCTGCTCGCGGCATCCGCGTACCCCGTGCCGGAGAGCTAGCCACCCTCGCCCGGCGGGTGGGTTCGTCGGGTCGGACGGCTGAGTTGCCGTTCCGCGTGTTCGCACCCGTTCGTTCGGCGACTATCGCGCGGAACGGGAACTATCGCGCGCGCAGGCGCGCCGCGACCTGGGCGCAGTTCGCGAGGAACCCGTCGAGGTCGGTCTCGTCGTTCAGGGGCTGCAGGAGCACCGCGTCGGCGCCGGCGTCGACCCAGCCCTGCACCTGATCGGCGACCTCGTCGACCGTGCCGGTCGCGCCCGTCGCCCGCTCGCCCTGGTAGCCCCACTCGGCCAGCTCGACCTCGAGCCGCCCGGCGGAACCCTCGCCGAACGCGGTCATCACGAACGCGGCGATCGGCTGGGTGCCGCCACGGCCCGCGGTGCGGCGCCCCTCGGCGATGAGCTCGACGCCCGCCGCGAGCGTCTCGGGCGGCGTACCGGTGGTGAAGATGGTGCCGTCGGCGACCTCGCCCGTGAGCGCGAGGGTCTTCGGGCCCTCGCCCGCGGCCCACACGGCGACGGGCGCGGCGGGCGGCCAGTCGAGCTGCACGCCGTCGAGTGTCACGTAGCGCCCGGATGCGTCGACGCGCTCGCCCGCGAGCAGACGGCGCAGCGCGGGTACGTACTCGCGCATGAGTGTGAGCGGCGACGCGGGGCGCGCGCCGACCTGCGCCATCCAGTCCTGCACGCCGTGGCCGACGCCGAGTCGCAGACGGCCGGGGAAGAGCCGCTCGATCGTTGCGACCTCCATCGCGAGCAGCGCGACGTTGCGGAACGGCATCGGCAGCACGCCGATGCCCACACGGATGCGCTCGGTCGCGGCGAGCGCGGCCACCGCGGCGGCGAGGCCCGACTCGCGGAAGCAGTCCTCGAACAGCAGCACCTCATCAAGTCCGAGGCGTTCGGCCTCGATCACGAACTCGCGCAGCTGCTCGGGAGGACGGGTGGGGGTGAAGATGACGCCGATGTCGGTCATGCCCCCATGCTGGCAGCGTCGAGCGACATCCCCGCCATAGTTCCCGTTCCGCGTGTTCGCACCCGTTCCTTCGGGAACGATCACGCGGAACGGGAACTATGAGGCGGCGGGCGCGGCGGCGGGCGCGACGAGGCGGTCGGCGAGCATGCGGTCGGCGTTGCGGGCGATCCACTCGACGAGGGGCAGCATCCGGTCGACGAGCTCGCGGCCGGATGCCGTGAGCGAGTACTCGACGTGCGGCGGGATGGTGGGCCGCGCGTCGCGCAGCACGAGACCGTCGCCCTCGAGGGTGCGCAGCGTCTGGGCGAGCATCTTCTCGCTGATGCCGTCGACGGCGCGCCGCAGCTCACCCCAGCGGTGGGTGCCGTCGCTCAGCGCGAGCAGCACGAGCACGCCCCACTTGCTCGTGACGTGGTCGAGCACGACGCGCGTAGGGCAGCCCTCGGTGAGGAGGGTGTCGTCGAACCCGGGAAGGGCCCGCAGCTCGCGGAGGCTTACCGTCATGCCAGTACCTTACCGGAAGGTGGGTACTCTCCCACAGGAAGTACCCTGGGTCGCGCGTGGTTGCATCCGGCGAACGCGTCAGAAAGGACCCACCCCATGACCCTCCTCGTCACCGCCGCATCCGGCCACCTCGGCCGCCTCACCGTCGAGGCGCTGCTCGCCCGAGGCGTGCCCGCATCTGAGATCCGCGCCGGCGCCCGCGACACCGCGAAGGTCGCCGACCTCGCCGCGAAGGGCGTGCAGACCGTGCACCTCGACTACGACGACCCCGCCTCGCTCGCGGATGTCGTGGCCGGCGTCGAGCGGATGCTGCTCGTGTCGGGCAGCGAGTTCGGCAACCGCGTGGCGCAGCACACCAACGTGATCGACGCGGCCGCCGCCGCGGGGGTCGCGCAGCTCGTCTACACGAGCGCGCCGCACGCCGACACCTCGGCGCTGCTCGTGAACCCCGAGCACAAGGCGACCGAGGAGGCCCTTACGGCATCCGGTGTTCCCTTCACGGTGCTGCGCAACAACTGGTACACCGAGAACTACGTGCAGACCGTGCACCAGGCGGATGCGACGGGCGTCGTCGCGTCGAGCACGGGCGACGGGCGCGTGGCGAGCGCGTCGCGGGCCGACTACGCGGAGGCGGCGGCAGTGGTGCTGACGACCGACGGGCACCTCGGCGCGGTGTACGAGCTCGGCGGAGACACGGCGTGGTCGTACGCCGAGCTCGCCGCGACGATCGGCGAGCTGCTCGGGCGCGACATCGCCTACGTGCCGCAGACCCCCGAGGAGCAGACCGCGGCCCTGCTCGCGGCGGGCCTCGACGAGGGCACGGTGGGCTTCGCCGTCGGGATGGACGGCAACATCCGCGACGGGCTGCTCGGCGAGGTGACGCACGACCTGTCGGGGCTCATCGGGCGCCCGACAACCCCGCTCATGGAGGGGCTGCGCGCAGCGATGGCGTGACGCGGCCGAGCGGGAGCGGCGGATCGCGGCCCTCCGCGAGCACGTCGCGAACTTCGCGCGCAACGTGCGGGGCGAGTTGGGCGGGGCGGCTAGCGTCGAGGGGTGACCGACCTCGACGCGCTCCTCGACGCGCTCGAGCGCACGCCCGACGTGGGCGGCGGCGAGCTGCGCGCGTGGGACGCGGCCGACCGCTACCTGCTCGACCACGCCGCATCCGAGTTCTCGGATGCGGTGGCGGGGCAGGTCGCGGTCGTCGACGACACGCACGGCGCGCTCGCGCTCGGCGCCGCGGCACTCGGCGCGCGCGAGGTGCGCGCGCACCAGGAC
>JAEYVF010000068.1 GCA_023432005.1 Actinomycetes bacterium | reverse complement strand
CTGGTACAGCGCCCACGTCGCGTCGCGCGGCGAGCCGCCGAACACCTCGTGCACGGCGGCCACGAGCGAGGAGGGCGGGATGCGCCCGTCGTCGCTGCGGAGCGACGCGTCGAGCGCGGCGCGGCCGATCGCGAACGCGCTGCCCGCGTCGCCGAACAGGAAGCCCCATCCGTCGATCCGGTGGCCGCGGCCCTCGGCGTCGACCGCGAGGGTCACGCTGCCCGTGCCGACCGCGGAGACCACACCCGGCGCGCCGAGCGCGCCCGCGTGGGCGGTGACCTCGTCGGGCGCGAGCACGACCTCGCGCACGGGGTGGTCGGCGAGCAGCATCCGGGCGAGCCGATCGCGCGAGGCGTGGTCGATGGGAAGCCCCGTGTGCCCCACGACGAGCCGATCGATCGTCGCGGGCCCATCGGGTACCGCGGCGAGCGCGGCCGACACGTTGGCGGCGACGGCCGCGAAGCCGTCGGTCGTCTGGATGAACCCCGGCACGGTCGCGTCCTCGGTCGTCCAGGAGGCGCGGGCGCGCGTCGTCGACTGCCCGCCGTCGACGGCGATCCACGTGCCCGCGTTCACTTGATCCCCGCGTTCATCGCGATGCCCTCGACGAACTTCTTCTGCAGCAGCAGGAACAGCGCGATCGTCGGCAGCACCGCGAGCAGCGCCGCCATGAGGATGATCGGGATGCCCGTGTCGCCGAGCTGATTGCTCTGCATCGCCGCGAGCCCCACGGGGAGCGTGCGGTAGTCGTCGTCGGACGCGACGAGCAGGGGCCACAGGTGGCTGTCCCAGTTCGTCATGAAGATGAAGAGGGCGAGCGCGCTGATGGTCCCGCTCACCGACGGCACGATGATCGACACGAGGATGCGGAAGGGACCCGCCCCGTCGAGCCGCGCGGCCTCGAGCAGCTCGTCCGGCACGGAGTCGATCGCCTGCTTCATGAGGAAGATGCCGAACGCGCTCGTGGCGGCGGGGATGATGAGCCCCGCGAAGCTGTCGGTCCAGCCGAGGTCGAAGACGAGCTTGTAGAGAGGCACGTACAGCACCTCGAGCGGGATCATGAGCGTCGCGATGACGAGGATGAACCCGGCGTTGCGCCCGGGGTAGTGGAACTTGCTGAAGCTGTAGCCGGCGGCCGTGCAGGTGATGACGTTGAGCACGGTCACCGAGACGCCCACGACGGTGCTGTTGAGGAAGTAGGTGTCGAAATTGCCGGTCTCGAACACCCGGGCGATGTTGTCCCAGCGCCACTCGGCGGGCCACCAGCTCGCGCCCGCCCCGATCCTCTCGCCGGGCGCCTTGAACGCGGTGAGCACCGCGTAGACGAGCACGCTGAAGATGGCGAGGCCGCCGGCGGCAGCCGCCACGAGGCCGATCGATGACGCGATGCGCTCACGCTTCACGGTCAGTCCTTCCGTCGCAGCGCGCGGATCTGCACGAGGGCGATCGCGAGCAGTGCGATGAACATGATCACGGCGACCGCGGATGCGCGCCCCATCCGGGCGCTCTCGAAAGCGGTCTTGTAGACGAACAGGTTGATGACCTCGGTGCCGAACGCGCCGTTCGTGAGCACCTTCTGGGGGCTGAACGCCTGCACGCCGCGGAGCACGGCCATGATGACGCAGACCAGGGTGATGGGGCGCAGGAGCGGCAGCGTCACGCTCCAGAAGCGGCGGATGGCTCCGGCGCCGTCGAGGCGGGCAGCCTCGTACACGTCCTGGGGGAGCGAGGCCATCCCGGCGAGGAAGAGGATGAGGAAGAAGCCGGTCTCCTTCCAGACGCTCATGATGACGAGCGCCCAGCGCGCGTAGCTCGAGCTCGTGAGCCACTGCACGTCGAGGCCGAGCAGCTCGTTGAGCATGCCGTCGGGGTGGAGCACGACGCGCCACACGATCGAGGCGGCCACCCAGCTCGTCGCGAGCGGGAGGAACCACAGCAGGCGCGCGAGCCCTGCGCCGAACAGCTTCTGGGAGAGCACCTGGGCGAGCATCAGGGCCAGCAGCAGCGCGGTGCCGTAGGTGCCGATCGCGTAGAAGAGCGTCTGCCCGGTCGCCTCGAGAAAGCGCGGGTCGCTCGACAGGTACGCGAAGTTCTTGATGCCGACGAACTCCGGGGCCGAGGTGAGGCTGTAGTCGAAGAAGGCGAGCGCGAAGACCTGGATCGCCGGGTAGATGGCGAAGACCGCGAACAGCGCGAGCGCGGGGAGAGCGAAGAGGAAGCCGGCGAGCGAGCTGCGACGGGTGAGGGACCGTGTCCCCCGGGCGGGACGCCCGGAGGACACGGTCATGGTGCGGGTGGAGCTCACGTCAGCCCTGCAGGATGCGGGTGACCGACTCCGACGCCTCCGCGGCGGCGTCCTCGACGGACTTGCCGTCGAACACGACGTCGTTGACCATCTTCTGGATGACGTCCTGGACCTCGGCGTAGTGCGGCGTCACCTGGTCGAAGCGGCCCACCGAGTAGGCCTCGCCCCAGACGTCGATGAACGGGATCTCCTGCGCGGCGGGCGTCGACTCCCAGCCCACGACGGGCTGCACGAAGTCCGTGCCCTCGAGGAACTCGGTCGGGTGGTCCGCCAGGAACTGGATGAAGCGCCAGGCCTCCGCCTGCTGCTTGCTCGCCTTGTTCACCGCGAGGTAGTAGGCGTAGACGCGCGAGGTGGGCTCGCTCGGGTCCACCTGCGGGAGCGGGACGACCTGAAGGTTCGCGTAGGTCTCGGGGTTGGTCTCCGAGATCTGCTGCATCGCCCACGGATAGACGATCGCCATCGACTGCGTGCCGGTCGCGAGGTCCTGGAACGGCGTCGTGGCCTCGCGGCTCGTCGCGTTCGGGTCGGCCGCGGCGGTCGAGCCGGTGGCCAGGTCGGCCCATGTCTGCAGCGCGGCGATCGACTCGGGCGAGTCG
>JAEYVF010000053.1 GCA_023432005.1 Actinomycetes bacterium | reverse complement strand
ACACGGGTGCGTCGCCCGTCACGCCGTCGACCGCGACGGCGGCGTCGACCGGCAGCCACACGACGACCTCGCGCTCCGTGCCGTCGCCGCCGAGGTCGAGCGCGAGGCGCCGCGCCGGAGCCGGCTCGGCGGCCCACGGCCCCGATCGCAGCTCCCGCACGAGCCCCGTCGGCGTCGCGACCGCCCGCGCCACGACGTCCCCGTCGACCTCGGCGAGGAACTCGGCCTCGCGCTCGGGTGCGTCGAGGTGCGCCATGACGAGCCGGTCGACGCGCACCTCGAGAACGAGGGTGCGCGCGGCGGTGCGCAGTGGCATCCGCACCCCGGAGGTGAACGACGCGAGCAGCCGCAGGGGCTCGGGCGCGAGCCGGGCCTGCGCCGCGGGCAGGCGCAGCGGCCGCCATCCGTCCCCGTCGCGCACCGTCTCGACGGCGCCGAGGAAGCGCGGGGCCGTCATGCGCGCCCCGTGTGGGGGCCGCTCGCGCAGCTGATCACGCGGTCATTCTTCCGTGGCGATCGGTGCGCAGCTGGAGCCGCGCCCCTGCGGGGGGAGAAACGCCTCCCGCCGTGCGGTCGTAGCTCCAGCCGCGCCACGAGACGTCTGGGACGGATGGCGCGCCACGAACGTCAGCGCTGCGTCTCGACCTCGACGATCGCGATCTCCTGCGTCGCGGTGTCGCGATCCGCCTCCGTCGCCGACGAGATCCGCAGCGGCCAGCGGCCCTCGCGGGTCCACCGCACCCGCACCTCGCGCGTGCGCAGGTAGAACACGGCGGCGATGGCCGCGGCCGCGAACCCGGATGCGGCGCCCGCCGCGATCGCCCAGCGCGGCCCCGCCGCATCCGCGATCGCCCCGATGAGGGGAGCCCCGAGCGGGGTGCCGCCGATGAAGATCGCGAGGTAGAGCGCCATGACGCGACCGCGCATCGAGGGCGCGGTCGTGGTCTGCACGTAGGCGTTGGCCGTGTTCATCATCGTGAGGCCCGTGAAGCCGACGACGACGAGCAGCACGGCGAAGCTCACGGGCTCCGGGGCGAACGCCGCGGCGCCGAGCGAGACGCCGAAGCCGAGGCTCGCGAGGGTCACGGTGCGCAGGCGCGGGCGCTCGCGGCGGGCGGCGATGAGCGCGGCCGCGACGGAGCCGATCGCGAGTGCCGACGACAGCCAGCCGAACTCCTCGGGCCCCTCCCCGAACTCGACCCTCGCCATCGTCGAGGTGTAGATCGGGAAGTTGTAGCCGAGCGTGCCCGTCAGGAAGACCATCGCGAACACGAGCTGGATGTCGGGTCGCCTCCGCACGTAGCGGAACCCGGCGCGCATCTGGCCCTTGCCGCGTGCGCGACGGGTGAAGGCCGTGAACTCGGCGGGCCGCAGCGCCCACAGCGAGGCGAGCACGGCGAGGAAGCTCGCGGCGTTGATGAGGAACACCCATCCGGATCCCACGGCCGCGACGAGCATGCCCGCGACGGCCGGACCGATGAGGCGGGCCGCGTTGAAGGAGGCCGCGTTGAGGGCGACGGCGTTCGCGAGGTGAGCGTCGTCGACGAGCTCGCCGACGAACGCCTGCCGGGTGGGGGCGTCGAAGGCGGCCGCGACGCCGAGCCCGAGCGCGAACGCGAAGACCATCCAGAGCTGCACGAGCTGCAGAAGGGTGAGCAGGCCGAGGCCGAGCCCCAGCAGCAGCATCGCCGCCTGCGTCGCGGCGAGCACATGCCGGCGGTCGAAGCGGTCGGCCACCCACCCGGTCACGGGCAGCAGCACGAGCTGCGGCCCGAACTGCAGCGCCATGACGACGCCGACGGCGATCGCGTCGTCGTCCGTCAGCTCGGCGAGCACGAGCCAGTCCTGCGCGATGCGCTGCATCCACGTGCCGACGTTCGAGACGAGAGCGCCCGCGAACCAGATGCGGTAGTTCCGTGCGGCGAACGAACGGAACATCTGACTCATCGTGTCCATCATGCTCCTGTCGTCCGGGCACCGCCTGGACGCTCTACGCTCGGAGGCGGCGAGGAGGCCCGAATGAGCGACGTGACCCGAGACGCGCGGAACTTCGTCGACGCCCATGGCGTGACGATCCACTACTACGTGTGGCGTGCCGAGACGCCCCGCGCGATCGTGCAGCTGCTGCACGGCGTGGGGGAGTACGCGACCCGCTACGAGAGGTTCGCCCAGGCGCTCGCCGCCGCCGGCTACACCGTCTACGCGCAGGACCACCGTGGCCACGGCCAGACCGGCCTCGGCCAGTGGGGTGACGACCGCGCGAAGCTCGGCCGCCTCGGCCCCGGCGGGGTGCGCGCCGCGCTCGCGGCGATCGAGCAGCTCACGGGCATCATCCACGACGAGAACCCGCGCGTGCCCCTCGTGCTGTTCGGCCACAGCCTCGGCTCGCTCTTCGCGCAGAAGCTCATCGACGCGGATGCCGCGCGCTACGACGCGGTCGTGCTCTCGGCGACCGCCTACCGCACCCTCACCGACATGAACGGTGGCGACCTCAACGCGAAGCACAGGCACCTCGGCACGACGGGCGCCGAGTGGCTCTCGCGCGACCCCGAGGTCGCGAAGGCGTTCGCGGCCGACCCGCTCACCTTCGACGCGACGGTGCTCAAGCTCTTCGGCCTGCGCGACACCCTGCGGCTGCTGGGCACGCCGTCGCGGCTCGAGCGCGACATCCCGATGCTCATCATGATCGGCGAGGAGGACTCGCTCGGCGGGCCGAAGAGCGTGGCCAAGCTCGCGGCCGCCTACGAGAAGCGCGGCGGGCTCTCGGATGTCACCGTCACCGTGTATCCCGGCGGCCGCCACGAGATGCTCAACGAGACCAACCAGGCCGAGGTCCGTGCGGATGTCGTGGCCTGGCTCGACGCGCGCTTCGGCTAGCGCACCTCGCCCGGGGTCTTGACCTCTCGCCCGCGCGGGAGCAGGATGACGGCACGCGCGCGGCGTGGGAGCGCTCCCACTCGCCGCCTCCGTTCACATCCCTCACCCCCCTTCGGAGGAGAACAATGCACGCCTCAACGTCGAGGCGAGCGATCGGCGCGGCTGCGGCCGCCGTCGGCCTCGTCCTCAGTCTCGTGCCCGCCGCCGCGGCATCCGCCGACCTCGACCCCGGAACGACCTTCTACGCCGACCCCTTCAGCACGACCGCGCAGGCTGCGGCCACCCTCAGCGGGCAGGCGCGCGCCGACGCGCAGCTGCTCGCCTCGATCCCCTCCGGGGCCTGGTTCACCAAGGGCACGCCCGCCGACGTGCACGCCGGCGTCGACGCGCTGCTCGACCGCTCGAGCGCTGCCGGTGAGGTGCCCGTCGTCGTGGTCTACAACCTGCCGTTTCGCGACTGCGCGCAGTACTCCGCGGGCGGCGCGACGAGCACCGCCGAGTACGTCGCGTGGATCGACGCCGTCGCGTCGGCCATCGCCGACCGCGAGGCCGTCGTGATCGTCGAGCCCGACGGCCTCGGCATCATCCCCTGGTACACGACGATCAACGGCGAGCTCGAGTGGTGTCGGCCCGCGGAGGCCGACCCGGCCGCCGCGGCATCCGAGCGGTTCGCGCAGCTGAACCACGCGGTCGACGTGCTCACCGCGCTGCCGGGCACCGCGGTCTACCTCGACGGCACGCACAGCGGCTGGCTCGGCGTCGGCGACGCCGCCGACCGCCTCATCAAGGCGGGCGTCGCTCAGGCCGACGGCTTCTACCTCAACGCCTCGAACTACGTCGAGACCGAGCGCCTGCTGAGCTACGGCCGCTGGATCTCCGACTGCATCCACCTCGATCAGAACAGCTGGTGGCAGCGCGAGTGGTGCGGCAGCCAGTACTACCCGGCGAGCCCCGACGACTTCTCGACGTGGGCGCTCACGGATGCCGCCTACGACCAGGCCTTCGCCGACACGGGGCTCGCCCGTGATCCGGCGAACCAGGCGCACTTCGTGGTCGACACGAGTCGCAACGGCCGGGGGCCGTGGACGGTGCCCGCGGGGATGTACAGCGATCCTGAAGTGTGGTGCAACCCGCCCGGGCGCGGCCTCGGCATCCCGCCGACCACCTCCACGGGCGAGCCGCTCGCCGACGCGTTCCTGTGGATCAAGGTGCCGGGCGAGTCGGACGGACGCTGCTTCCGCGGCACCGCGGGGCCGACGGATCCGGAGCGCGGCATCATCGACCCGGAGGCGGGCCGGTGGTTCCCGCAGCAGGCCGCCGAGCTCATCGCGCTCGCGGCGCCGCCCGTCGCGCGGCAGAGCTGCGACGTCGACTACATCGTGCACGGCGCGTGGCCGGGCGGCTTCAACACCCAGATCTGGATCACCAACACCGGCACGAAGCCCCTCAACGGGTGGGATCTGGCCTGGACCTTCCCGGCTGGCCAGTCGCTCTCGAACGGATGGAGTGCGAGCTACTCCGTCGAGGGCGGCCGCCAGCACGCGCGCAGCCTCGACTGGAACAGGGTCATCAAGCCCGGCCAGCGCATCACGATCGGGTTCATCGGTGCGACGAGCGTCGGGGCCACCGAGCCGCTGCTCTTCACCCTCAACGGACGGGGCTGCACGAGCAGGTGACAGACCGGCCGCCGGGGGACCTGGACGGGCACGTCCCCCGGCGGCTCCTGGCTCTTGGTCGTCTAGTGAGGCTCGCCTAACCTCGCGCGCCTAAGCTAGTGACGTGCATGGCGAGTTCAAGGTGCCGGGCGGCAAGCTCGTCGTGGTCGATCTCGACGTCTCCGACGGACGCCTCACGAATGTGCGGCTGTCGGGGGACTTCTTCCTCGAGCCCGACGACGCGCTGCCGCTCATCGATCGCGCGCTGACCGGGCTCCCGGCCGACGCGGAGGGCAAGACGATCGCGGCAGCGGTGCAGGCCGCCCTCCCCGAGGGCGCCGTGCTGCTCGGCTTCTCGCCCGAGGCGATCGCGACGGCCGTACGCCGCGCGGTGCACCGCGCCACGAGCTGGCGCGACTACGACTGGCAGCTCGTGCATCCGGGCCCCCTGAGCCCCGTCACGCACCTCGCCCTCGACCAGGTGCTCGCGGAGGAGGTCGGCGCCGGTCGCCGGAAGCCCACGCTGCGCATCTGGGAGTGGGACGAGCCGGCGGTCGTCATCGGCAGCTTCCAGTCGGTCAGGAACGAGGTCGACGCCGACAACGCGGCGAAGTACGGCATCCCCGTCGTGCGCCGCATCTCGGGGGGCGGCGCGATGTTCATGGAGGCGGGCTCCATCATCACCTACTCGCTCTACGCGCCGATCGAGCTCGTGCAGGGCATGAGCTTCGCCGACAGCTACGCCTACCTCGACGACTGGGTGCTCGTGGCGCTGCGCTCGCTCGGCATCGACGCCACCTATCAGCCGCTCAACGACATCGCGAGCCCCTCGGGCAAGATCGGCGGTGCCGCCCAGAAGCGCCTCGCCGACGGAGCCGTGCTGCATCACGTGACGATGTCGTACGACATCGACGCGGAGAAGATGGTGCAGGTGCTGCGCATCGGCCGCGAGAAGCTCAGCGACAAGGGCACCAAGTCGGCGCAGAAGCGCGTCGACCCGCTGCGCAGCCAGACCGGCCTGCCGCGCGAGGCGATCATCGAGCGCATGGTCGAGACCTTCCGCTCGCTGCACGGCCTGCGCGACGACGACATCACCCCCGAGGAGTACGCCCGCGCCGAACAGCTCGTGACGGAGAAGTTCGCCACCGACGAGTGGCTGTACCGGGTCCCGTGAGCGCGCCCGCCCACCTCGCCCGGCGCCGCACGATCGTCGGGATCTCGCTCACGGTGCTGCTCGTGGGCGCCACCCTCGTCTCCGCCGTCACCGGCCAGTTCGGGGTGAGCGCGCAGGAGGTCGTGCTCTCGGTGCTGCGCCACGCCTGGATCCCGAACCCGTGGTTCGCGAACCCGTGGCCCGAGATCGACCCGACGGCGGATGCCGCCCTGTGGGTCATCCGGTTCCCCCGCATCGTCATGGCGATGGCGGTGGGCGCGGCGCTCGCCGTGGCGGGCGCCGTGATGCAGGCGATCTTCGGGAACCCTCTCGCCGAGCCGGGCGTCGTCGGCGTCTCGTCGGGCGCGGCACTCGGAGCGGCCTTCGCGATCGTCACGGGGATGCTCGCCCTCGGCGAGTGGACCATCGCGCTGCTCGCCTTCGCGGGCGGCCTCGGCGCGACCCTCCTCGTCTACGGCGTCTCGCGCGCGAACGGGCGCACGGAGGTCGTGACGCTCCTGCTCACGGGCATCGCCGTCAACGCCTTCGGCGGTGCCGGTCTCGCCTTTCTCCTCTTCGTCGGAGGCGACGCGAGCCGCGAGCAGATCGTCTTCTGGCAGCTCGGCTCCCTGTCGGGGTCCATGTGGCGCGAGTCCCTGCTCGTGCTCGCCGTCGCGGCGGTCGGCACCGTCATCGCACTGCTCCTCGCCCGGCGCTACGACATCCTGGCCCTCGGCGAGCGGAACGCACGTCACCTCGGCATCGACGTCGAGCGCCTGCGCTTCGGCTCGATCCTCATCGTCGCGCTGCTCACGGGCGTCGGCGTCGCGTTCGTCGGCATCATCTCGTTCGTGGGCCTCGTCGTGCCGCACCTCATGCGCATGATCCTCGGCCCCTCGCATCGCGCGCTCCTCACCGCGAGCGCGTTCGGCGGCGCGCTCCTGCTCGTGCTCTCCGACCTGCTCGCGCGCACCCTCACGTCCGGGGCGGAGCTGCCGATCGGCCTGCTCACCTCGCTCGTCGGCGGCCCCTTCTTCTTCGTGCTGCTCTGGCGCCAGCGCCGCGCCTCCGGGGGCTGGGCATGATCCGCGCCGAGCACGTCACGGTCGAGCTCGGGGGGCGCCGGGTCGTCGACGCCGTCGATCTCGAGGTGCCGGCCGGCGAGCTGCTCGCGCTCGTGGGGCCGAACGGCGCGGGCAAGTCGACGCTGCTGTCGGTCATCGCGGGGGAGCGGCGCGCGGATGCGGGGCGCATGCTGCTCGGCGACCGCCCGGTCGAGCTCATGGAGCCGCTCGAGCTCGCCCGCATCCGCTCGGTGCTCACGCAGGACAACGCCGTGAGCTTCCCGTTCCGCGTCTCCGAGGTCGTCGAGATGGGGCGCAGCCCGTGGGCGCGCACACCCGCGCGCGAGCTCGACGACTCGGCGCTCCAGGCCGCCCTCGAGCGCGCCGACGTCGCCCACCTCGTGGAGCGGCGGTTCACCGAGCTCTCCGGCGGTGAGCGTGCACGCGTCTCGCTCGCGCGCGTGCTCGCGCAGGAGACGCCCGTCGTGCTGCTCGACGAGCCGACTGCGGCCCTCGATCTGCGGCACCAGGAAGACGTGCTCCGCATCGCGCGCGGCCTCGCCGCCGAGGGCCGCACGGTCGTCGTCGTGCTGCACGACCTCTCGCTCGCGGGCGCCTACGCCGACCGCGTCGCCCTGCTCGAGGCGGGGCGGATGCGCGCCGTCGGCACGCCCCTCGAGGTGCTCACCGAGCCGCTCGTCGCCGAGGTCTACGGGCTCTCGGTCGAGGTGATCGTGCGCGACGGACGTCCGCTCGTCATCCCGCGGAGGGATGCGCTGTGAACGCCATCCGCTTCGTCGCCATCGGCGACTCCTTCACCGAGGGCGTCGGCGACGAGCTGCCCGACGGTCGCGTGCGCGGCTGGGCCGATCTCGTGGCGGAGGGATGGGCGCGCGGCACGGGCGCTCCCGTCGGCTACGCGAACCTCGCGATCCGCGGCAAGC
This sequence comes from Actinomycetes bacterium, assembly GCA_023432005.1. Classification (GTDB taxonomy): domain Bacteria; phylum Actinomycetota; class Actinomycetes; order Actinomycetales; family Microbacteriaceae; genus Homoserinibacter. The sequence goes on along the minus strand of JAEYVF010000053.1, from coordinate 6,583 downwards.
TCATCGGGCCCATCATCGAGCAGCAGCTCGAGCCTGCGCTCGCCTTGAAGCCCACGCACCTCTCCTTCAACGGCGGAGGCAACGACATCCTGCGCCCGCGCGCCGACATCGACCGCATCATGGGGCTCTTCGACCACGTCGTGCGCCGCTGCGACGAGGAGGGCGTCCAGCTCGTGCTGCTCTCGGGCGCCAACCCGACGGGGCAGCTGCCCATGGGGTCGGTCATGCGCAGACGCGGCGACCTCATGTCGCGCATCGTCGAGGCCCGCCTCGCGGATCGGCCCGACATCATCCGCGCCTTCAACTGGTTCGACGCGGAGCTCGCCACGCCCTCCTACTGGTCGGACGACCGACTGCACATGAACAGCCGCGGGCACCACCGCGTCGCCGCGCGCGTGCTCGAGGCGGTCGGCGTGACCGCGCCCGAGGGCTGGTGGTCGCTGCCGGAGCTGCCGCCCGCGGTTCGGCTGCGCGGCGCGCGCTACTACCGCGAACACGTCGGACCGTGGGTGCGCCGACGCCTGACGGGCACGTCGTCGGGCGACGGCCGTGAGCCGAAGTTCGGCGGAGGCTGGACGACCGTCCAGCCCGCGTGACTACCCTGGGCGGATGCCGCTCTGGTTCTGGATCGCCCTCGGCGCCGTCGCCGTCGCGCTGATCGCCGTCGCGCAGTGGCGCGGCTGGATCGAGCTGCGCGGCACGAACCAGGGCCGCGGCTCCGGCAACGGCGCGCTCGGCTTCGCCGACGAGGTCTTCCACCCCACCAAGCACGAGGCGCAGATGATCGCCGCAGCCGAGACCGCGCTCCCGGCGCCCGCGCCCACGCCGGGGGACGGGCCCCTCGACCTCGACTCGGGGCGAGCGCGCATCGAGCTCGACGGCGCCCGCTGAGCGGTCACGCGCAGGCGGTGATCCGCGGTTCGGTCACCGGGTCAGGAGCGGCTGGTACTCGGGGTGGCGCTCGATGTACGCCGCGATGAACGGGCACTGCGCGACGACGCGCGTTCCGTCCTCCGCGGCCACGGCATCCAGCGCCGCCTTCGCGAGCTGGGAGCCGAGCCCGCGCTCCTGGATGGCGGGATCGACCTCCGTGTGGGTGAAGGTGATCACGCCGGGCGAGCGCCGGTAGAGGGCCTTGCCGATGGTCTCGCCGTCGCGCTCGAGCACGAAGCGGCTGCGTTCGGGGACGTCCACGACCTGATCTGCCATGAACCGACGCTAACGGGTCATTCGCTCCCGCGCTCGATGATGCGCGTCGGCATCATCGTGATCTGCGAGACGGTGCCGCCGTCGATGAGGTGCAGCAGCACGTCGACCATGCGCCGCCCCTGCTCGACCGTCGGCTGCTCGACCGTCGTGAGCGGCGGGCTCGACGACTGCGCCGCGTAGTCGTTGTCGAAGGTCACGAGGCCCAGGTCGTGCGGCACGGCCTTGCCATGGGAGCGGAGCACGTTGAGCGCGCCCTGCGCCATGAGCGAGCTCGCCGCGAAGACGCCGTCGATGTGCTCGTCGCGCTCGAGCAGACGGCGCATGGCGGCCTCCCCGCCCGCGGGGCTGAAGTCGCCGTGCTCCACGAGGTCGGTCGGGATGCCGGCGGCGTCGAGCGCCTGCGTCCAGCCCTCGAGGCGGTCGAGACCGGCCGACATGTCGCGCGGCCCGGCGATCGTCGCGATCCGCCGCCGCCCCTTCTCGATGAGCTTGGCCGTCACGTTGCGCGCCGCCTCGACGTTGTCGACGTCGATGTAGTACGCCTTCGAGCCCTCCTGGCTCATCGGCCGCCCGCCGAACACGACGGGGATCGAGCGGGCGAGCTCGGTGTAGGAGCGGTCGTCGGAGTGGTGCGACAGGATGAGCGCGCCGTCGACGTTGCCGGCCTGCAGGTAGCGGCGGGTCTTCTCGCCGTCCCTCTCGGCCGCGATCACGAGCGTGAGCGTGTAGTCCGTGTCCGAGAGGTACATCGCGATGCCCTGCACGACGGTCGCGAAGTAGGGATCCGCGAAGAAGCGCGCCGTGTTCTCGGGGATGACGAGCGCGATCGACTGGGTGCGTCGGCTCGCGAGGATGCGGGCTGCCCGGTTCGGCACGTAGCCGAGCTCGTCGATCGCCTTGCGCACGGCCGCGAGGGCCTCGGGCGTCACCTTCGGGGAGTCGTTGATGACGCGCGACACCGTCGAGCGCGAGACGCCCGCAGCCCTCGCCACCATCTCGAGGGTGGGGGCGCTTCCTTGCGGTTCCGGGGTCATCGGGGGGTCCTCCTGGCCGGGCTCGGCCCGTACATCCTATGAGGCGAGCGTACGCGCGGCTGCGGCGAGCGCAGCGAACGTGTGGCCCGAGTCCTTGATGATGCGCTCCTGCGTCTCGTAGTCCACGTAGACGATGCCGAAGCGCTTCTCGTAGCCCCAGGCCCACTCGAAGTTGTCCATGAGCGACCACGCGAAGTAGCCCCGCACATCCGCGCCCTCGTCGATCGCCTGCGCGACGGCCTCGAGATGGCGCTCGAGGAAGTCGACGCGCTGCGCGTCGTGCACGTGCCCGTCGGAGGCGACGACGTCGTCCCACGCGGAGCCGTTCTCGGTGATGTAGAGGGGCGGGAGGTTCGGGTACTCCCGCCCCAGGCGCACCAGCAGGTGTCGCAGTCCGTCGGGGTTGATCTCCCAGCCCATCGCCGTGCGCGGCAGGTTGCGCGTGGGCGAGGTGAGGAACTCCGAGCCGACGAACCACGACGACGTCTTCTTGTCGGTGGGCGCGAGGCCCTTCGGGTGGTCGGCGGGAAGCGGATGCCCCGAGACGTTGTCGTCGTGGTAGTGGTTCACGCCGAGGAAGTCGATCGGCTGGTGGATCGTCTCGAGGTCGCCGTCGCGCACGAGCTCGTCGAAGCGGTGGGCCGCGACGTCCTCGAGGAAGTCCTGCGGGTAGGCGCCGAGCAGGATCGGCTCGAGGTAGGCGCGGTTCCACAGTGCGTCGAGACGACGGGCCGCATCGAGGTCGACGGGGTCGGTCGGATCGTTCGGCACGGCGTTCGTGAGGTTGAGCGTGATGCCGAGCTCCTGGGCGCCCCGGGCCCGCAGCTCCTGCACGGCGAGACCGTGCGCGAGGTGCTGGTGGTGCAGCGCGGCGAGACCCGCTCGCGGCTCCTGCCGCCCGGGTGCATGCTCGCCGCCGGCGTAGGAGATGAGCGACGAGCACAGCGGCTCGTTGAACGTCGTCCAGTGGGTGACGCGGTCGCCGAGGGCCTCGTGCACCGCGATCGCGTAGTCGAGGAAGCGCTGCGAGGTGTCGCGGTTCGCCCAGCCGCCGGTCTCCTCGACCGCCTGGGGCAGATCCCAGTGGTAGAGCGTCAGCCAAGGCAGGATGCCGTTCTCGAGCAGCTCGTCGACGAGCCGGCTGTAGAAGTCGATGCCCTTCGGGTTGACGGGCCCGTCCGCGGGCTTGACGCGCGCCCAGCTCACCGAGAACCGGTAGGTGTCGAGGCTCAGGCGCTTCATGAGCTGAACGTCCTCGGGCATCCGGTGGTAGTGATCCACCGCGAGCTCGGGGGTGTCGCCGCGAGCGACGTTCCCGGGGATGCGGGCGAAGTGATCCCAGATCGAGTCGAGCTTGCCGTCTTCGTGGGCGGCGCCCTCCACCTGCGCGGCGGCGGTCGCGGCACCCCAGATGAACCCGACCGGCCATTCGAACCCGTCGGGGAGCTCCAGCGCCATCAGCCCTTCACCGCCCCGGACATGATGCCCGCGATGAGCTGCTTGCCCGCGAAGAGGAACAGGATGAGCAGCGGGATGATCGAGATCACGGCGCCCGCGAGCACCATCGAGTAGTCGGGGGTGTGCCCGCCCGAGGCGTTGAGCGCGGCGAGCGCTGTCTGCACCGAGGGGTTCTTCGGGCCGAGCACGAGCAACGGCCACAGGAAGTCGGTCCACGCCGCCATGAACATGAAGAGCCCGAGCACCGCCATCGCCGGGCGGGCCGACGGGATGGCGACGTGCCAGAAGGTGCCCCACATCGAGGCGCCGTCCATGCGGGCGGCCTCGATGAGCTCGTCGGGGATCGTGTCGACGAGGTACTGCCGCATGAAGAACACGCCGAACGCCGACACGAGGCCCGGGATGATCACGGCCCACAGCGAGTTGGTGAGCTTGAACTGCGACACGAGCATGAAGAGCGGGATGATGCCGAGCTGGGTCGGGATCGCCATCGTCGCGATGACCGTCACCATGAGCGGGTTGCGCCCGCGGAACTGGAGCTTGGCGAACGCGAAGCCGGCGAGGGTCGAGAAGAACACGACCGCGACGGCGATCGCGCCCGAGATGATGAGGCTGTTGAGCAGCGCCTTGGCGAAGTCGACGGTCGCGAACGCCTTCATGACGTTCTCGATGAAGTTCGGCCCGGGGATCACGACGGGCGGCACGGCGTTGATGTCGGAGGCCTGGCGGCTCGCCATCACGAACGACCACCACAGCGGGAACACCGCGGCGATGAAGAAGATGCCGAGGAACGTGTAGCTCAGCCAACCGGGTCGGTCGTAGAAGCGCGCCTTGCGCCGACGGGCGTCGCGATCGAGGTCGCGGGGGCTCATGGGCGAGCCCACGGGGCGGGTGATGGTGGAGGTCATCGGCGGACTCCGTTCGCGGTCAGGGCGGCGCGCTTGGGAGTGCGGACGCGCGAGATGTCCTGGGAGGCGATCGTGCGCGAGATGGCGTAGTTGATCAGACCGATGAGGACGATGATGAGGAAGAGGATCCAGGCGGTGGCTGCCGCGCGGCCGAAGTCGCGCCGCGGGAACGCCATCTCGTAGAGGTAGAGCACGATCGTCTGGAACTGGCGGTTGGCACCGCCGTTCGACTGACCGTCGAAGAGCTTGGGCTCGGTGAAGATCTGCAGGCCGCCGATCGTGGCCGTGATGATGACGAAGATCATCGTGGGGCGGATCATCGGGATCGTGATCGACCAGAAGCGGCGGATGCGGCCGGCGCCGTCGAGGGCCGCCGACTCGTACACGTCACGCGGGATGGCCTGCATCGCGGCGAGCAGGATGAGCGCGTTGTAGCCCGTCCAGCGCCAGTTGACCATCGTGGCGATCGCGATGTGCGAGGGGAAGGGGTCGTAGCCCCAGCGGATCGGCTCGAGGCCGAGGAGCTCGGTGAGGCCCGTGATGGGGCCGCCGAACTGGTTGAAGACCTGGGTGAAGATCACCGCGACCGCGACCGGGGCCGCGATGTAGGGGAGCAGCACGCTCATCCGCCAGAAGGTGCTGGCGCGGATCGCCTGGTCGAGCACGGCGGCGATGATCGTCGCCATCACGAGCTGCGGTACCGCGGAGAGCAGGAAGATGCTGATGGTGTTGCCGAACGCGTTCCAGAAGAAGGGATCCTGCAGCGTCGTCAGGTAGTTCTGGATGCCGATGAAGTCGCCCTGGCCCTTGAGCAGGTCCCAGTCGTACATCGAGACGTTGATCGTGTAGATGATCGGGAACGCCCCGAGGAGCGCGAAGAGGATGAAGAACGGGGCGACGTACAGGTACGGCGAGAACTTGTAGTCGAAGTTCGAGAGCTTCTGGCGGAATGTCAGTTGACTGCGGGTCCGCCGACCTGCCGTGACTGCGCTCATCGTGGTGCCTATCTGGGTTGCGCGGGCGGTGAAGGGGGTGAGCGGTCCCCGGCGGAGGTGCCGGGGACCGCTCGGGGGTGTTACTGCTTGACGAGCTGGTCGAGGAGCTCCATGGCGGCCGCCCACGCGGTGTCGCCATCGGTGATCTCGCCCTGGCTCACCTTGTCGAAGACCGGCCCGAACACGTTGTCCTGGATGTTCGAGTCCTCCGGTCCCTTGACCTGGGCGATGACGCCCTTGGCGCGGTTGGTGAAGATCTCACCGACGGGAGCGTCGTTGAAGAACGCGCTGACCGAGTCCTTCACGAGGTCCTGGCCCTTGAGCGTGCTCGGGAACGGGCCGGCGGCCTCGAAGGCGGCAGCCTGCTGCTCGGGGGCGGCGAGCCACAGCGCGAGCTTGGCGGCCTCCTCCTTGTGCTCCGACGACTCGGCGACGCCGAGGAAGGCGCCACCCCAGTTGGCCGCGCCGCCCGGGAGGACGTCAGCGAAGTCCCAACCGGTGCCGGTCGTGCCGGCGTCGTAGTAGCCGCTCACGACACCGAGCATCCACGACGGGCAGACGTAGACGGCGAACTCGTCGGCCTTGGCCTGGTCGGCGACACCCCAGCCGGGGAGGCCGGCGCCGATGTTGGCGTTCTCGACGATGAGGTCCATCTGACCCTTGAGGGCGGCGTTGTCCTTGATGTTGAGGGTCTCGCCGTCCTTCTTGTAGTAGCCCTCCTCCTGCTGGTTCACGAACGAGTTCCAGAAGAACGAGGGGTTGTGGTAGAACGGCTTGCCGCTCGCGGCGGTGTACTTCTGGCCGAACTCGAAGAAGGACTCCCAGGTGGCGTCCTCGCCGCCGATGGCCTCCGCGAAGCCCTCGCGGTCGCCCGGCAGGCCGGCCGCCTCGAAGAGGTCGCCGCGGAAGCAGAGGCCCTGCGGGCCGATGTCGAGGCCGGCGCCGAACACGCGGCCCTCGGCGTCGGTGCCCTGCGCGT
>JAEYVF010000039.1 GCA_023432005.1 Actinomycetes bacterium | reverse complement strand
GCCGTTCTCGACGGTCTTCACGAGGGTCGGCACGGACGCCTTCCACTGCGAACGGCGGGCGTGCGTGTTGGCACGCGACTGGCGGCGCTTGGGAACGGCCATGGCTGTCTCTTCTTTCGTGTTCGGCCCGCTGCTCGCGCAGGTGCCGGAGGTCTACTCGGTCTCGGTGGTGCTGGGGCGGAAGCCCTCGAGCGCGGCCCACCGGGGGTCGGTCATCTCGCGGTCCTGCGTCACGGCACCATCCTCCAGCTTCTCCCCCGTGGCGGGGTCGAGACCGGGGCAGTCCGGTCGGCAGACCGGCTGGAACGGCAGTGCCAGCACCACCGCATCCCGCACGACGGATTCGAGATCCACGTGGTCGTCTCGAATCGCGAAGTCGAAAGCTTCGTCCTCAGAATACGCGAAAAGCTCCTGGAATTCGACTTCGACCGGGAGCTCGACGGGGTCGAGGCAGCGCACGCACTCGCCGTCGGCCGTCGTGTCGACCTCGCCCGTGACGAGGATGCCGTCGTGCAGGCCCTCGAGGCGCAGATCGATGCGGATGGGCGCACCCTCCTTCACGAACGCGACGGACTCGCCGAGGCGCTCGGGGGCGTCGAACTCGAGCACGCGCTCGCGCATCTCGCCGGGGCGGTGCATGAGCTCGTGCACGGGCACGAGGAAGGGGTTCTGGGAAGCAGGCACGGTCGCCGATTCTACGCGTGACTCTGGGCAAACGCTGCAGCGGTCGGAGTCGGGCGGCAGGTATCACTGCCGCGCCGGGTCGACCGCTGCAGCGTTTGCGGAGAGAGGAGGAGGTCAGGGGCGCTGGAGGACGGTGAAGGCCTCGTCGAGGATCGCGAGGGCGCGCAGGCACTCCTCGGCGGTCACGGTGCACGGCGGCACGACGTGGAGGCGGTTGTCGGCCATGAAGGGCAGCAGGCCGCGGGCCATGAGCTCCTTCTTGAGCGCGCCGATCGTCGAGGCGGGCACGGGTTCGCGCGTCTCGCGCGAGGTGACGAGGTCGAGAGCCCAGAAGACGCCCACGCCGCGCACCTCGCCGATCATCTCGTGCGACTCGGCGAGCGCACGCAGGCCCGGCCCGAGCACGTCGCGGCCGATCGCTGCGGCGTTCTCGACGATGCCCTCCTCCTCCATGGCGTCGATCGACGCGACGATCGAGGCCGCCGCGAGCGGATGGCCCGAGTAGGTGAGCCCGCCGGGGAACACCTGGTCGTCGAACACGGCGGCGATCTGCTCCGAGATCACGACGCCGCCCACCGGCACGTAGCCGGAGTTGACGCCCTTCGCGAAGGTGATGAGGTCGGGCACGACGCCACTGGGGTTGATCTCGGGGTTCTGCCACGCGAACCAGTCGCCCGTGCGCCCGAAGCCCGACATGACCTCGTCGGCGATCCAGATGATGCCGTACCTGTCGCACAGCGCGCGCACACCCGCGTACCAGCCGGGCGGCGGCATGATGACGCCCGCAGTGCCGGGGATGCCCTCGAGCAGCAGGGCCGCGATCGAGCTCGGCCCCTCCGCGACGATGACGCGCTCGAGGTGGTGCAGGGCGCGCTCGGTCTCCTGCTCCGGCGAGTCCGACCAGAACTCCGAGCGGTACGGGAACGGGCCGAAGAAGTGCACGTGGCCGCGCGCGTACTCGTTCGGAACGCGGCGCCAGTCGCCCGTCGCGACGACCGCGGCGCCCGTGTTGCCGTGGTAGCTGCGATAGGTCGAGAGCACCTTGTCGCGCCCCGTCGTGAGGCGGGCCATCCGGATGGCGTTCTCGTTGGCATCCGCACCGCCGTTGGTGAAGAACACCTTGCCGAAACTCGGGCCCGACTTCGCGAGGATGCGCGCCGCGGCCTCCCCGCGCACGAGGGCGGCGTGGGCGGGCGCGACGGTCGGCAGCACGGCCGCCTGCTCCTGGATGGCGGCGACGACCTTCGGGTGCGCGTGGCCGATGTTGACGTTCACGAGCTGGCTCGAGAAGTCGAGGTAGCGCGTGCCGTCGTAGTCCCACACCTCGGTGCCGGATCCGCCGGCGATCACGAGCGGCGCGAGGGCGCCCTGCGCGGACCACGAGTGGAACACGTGGGCGCGGTCGAGGTCGAGGGTGTGCTGGTTGGTGCTCATCTATCTGTTCCCTGGCTGGGCCCGCCGGACGGCGGGGTGCGGGGCGGGCGACCCGAAGGCCGCCCGCCCCGCGGTGGTGTGGGTTACTGGCCGCCCTCGGTGAGGGTGACCTCGATCGGGGTGTACGGACCCGAAAGGTCGACGCCGTCCTCGGCGAGAGCCGCGAGCGCCTTCTCGATGTACTCGTTCGAGTATGCCGATGCCGGCGGCTCCTCCGTGATGAGGTTGAGGCCGTCCTGGTTGACCGCCGCGAGCGCGCCGGCGACCGTGCGGTCCCAGGCGGCCGAGTCGATGCGGCCGAAGTCGGCACCGGTCCAGATGAGCTTGTTGACCTCGTTCATCATCCAGAGCTGGTGCACGGGGCCCACCGGGAAGGCGGCCTCTGCGTTCGACGCGATGTCGTACACGATCGCGGCGGCGTCCTCGGGGTTGTCGCGCGCGTACAGCCAGCCCTTGGCGACGGCCTTCAGGAACCGCACCGCGGCATCCGCGTAGGCCGGGTCGTCCTCGAGGCGCTGGGTGTCGGCCCACAGGGCGTCCTGCAGCATGGCGCCCTCGGTGTCCTCGTAGTAGATGACGTCGAGGTCGTCGAGGGTGTAGAGCTCGCCCGTGGCCGGGTCGACGGTCTCGAGCACCTGCGCGAGCTCGTTGTAGGTCATCGCCTGGGCGGCGTCGACGTCGCCGTCGAGCAGGGCGTTCATCGAGAAGTCCTGCGTCGTGATCGACACGGTCGTCGAGTCGAGGCCGTCGGCCGCCATGGCGGCGAAGATCTCCCACTCGTTGCCGAAGCCCCACGAGCCGATGCGCTTGCCCTCGAAGTCGGCGACCTCGGTGATGCCGTCGCCCTTCCAGGAGACCTGGGTCGTGCCGGAGGACTGGAAGACCTGTGCGATGTCGGTGAGCTCGACGCCCGTGGCCTCGATGCTCCCCAGCACCTTGGGCACCCACGCGACGGCGAAGTCGACGTCGCCCGCGACGAGCGCGTCCTGCGGCACGATGTCGCCGCCCGAGGGGACGATCTCGACGTCGTCGAAGCCCTCCTCCTCGAAGTAGCCCTTCTCGAGCGCGATGTAGTAGCCGGCGAACTGCGCCTGCGGCAGCCATTGCAGCTGCAGCTTGATCGACGTGAGCGGCGTGAAGTCGCCGTCCGCGCCTCCCGAGTCGGAGTCCGACGGACCCGTGCAGGCGGCGAGGGCGAGCGCCGTGACGGCGGCCGCGGATGCGAGCCCGAGTCCGCGCCTCGTGCTGAGTCTCATGCTGTTCCCTTTCGTTCTGTGGTGGATCCGAGGATCCGGTGGTGCGAAATGGTGCAGGTGGATGGTGCGGGTGGGATGGTGCGGGTGGAGCGGTGCCGGGTTCAGCCCGGCGCATGCCTCGTCACGAGGCGTTCGAGGAACGCGGTGAAGAGGAAGAACACGAGCCCGATGATGATGCCGCCCCCGACGTACGCCCACGCGAGGGCCGCGCGCCCGGACTTCGCGTACGTCGCGATCGAGGTGCCGATGCCGTCGGCGGGCCCGCCGAAGTACTCGGCCACGAGGGCCGCGATGACGGCGAGCGAGCTCGCGACGCGCAGCCCCGTCATGAGGTACGGCATCGCGGTGGGGAGGGTCAGCATCCGGAACGTCTGCGCGCTCGTCGCCGCGGAGGCCCGCATGACGTCGCGATGCACGGGCTTCGTCTGCCGCAGCCCGCGCAGCACGTTGATGAACACCGGGATGAAGGCCGCGATCATGGCGACGGCCTGCCGACCGAACTGGCTGGAGGCCCCGAACATCGTGTTGAGGATCGGCGTGATGGCGACGATCGGGATGACGGCGAGCGCCGCGACGAGCGGCGCGAGCATGCCGTCGATCGGCCGCCAGGCCGCGGCGACGCCCGCGAGCAGCACGGCGAGGATCGCGCCCGCAGTGAGGCCGACGAGGGCGTTCGTGGCCGTGATGAGCATGTCCTCCCAGATGATGCCCCAGCGCAGCACGAACTCCTCGCCGATCGCGAGGGGGCTGGGCAGCATCCGGGGCGCGTCGCCGAACTCGACGTAGAGCGTCCACACGACCAGCAGGAGCACCCCGACGCCGATCGGCGCGACGACCCGGAGCCATTGCGGCAGGCTCTCCGCCGACCCGACGCCCTGCGCAGCGCCGACCGACGCGTGCCGGAGGGTCATCGCTCGTTCGCCCTCTCCACCTTGATCCCGTGGAGCGCCTCGCGCACCGCGGTGACCTTCTCGAAGTAGGCCGGGTTCTCGCGCAGCGACTCGTCGCGCAGCTCGCCGAGGCCCGTCTCGATGACGGCGGTGATGCGCCCGGGTCGCGGGCTCATGACGACGACGCGGTCGGAGAGGAAGACCGCCTCGGGGATCGAGTGGGTGACGAAGACGACCGCCGCGCCGGTCTCGGCGGCGATGCGCGTGAGCTCGCCCTGCAGGTACTCGCGCGTCATCTCGTCGAGCGCGCCGAAGGGCTCGTCCATGAGCAGGAGCTTCGGGCGCGCGGCGAGGGCGCGCGCGATCGCGACGCGCTGCTGCATACCGCCCGAGAGCTGGTCGGGGTAGCGGTCGACGAACTCGGTGAGGCCCACGAGCTCGGCGAGCTCGGCGACCCGCGCCTCGCGCTCGGCCTTGGCGACCTTGTGCAGCTCGAGCGGGAGGCCGATGTTCGCGCCGACCGTGCGCCAGGGCAGCAGGCCCGCCTGCTGGAAGGCGATGCCGTAGTCCTGGTCGATGCGGGCTCGACGCGCGGGCTTTCCGAAGATCGTGAGCTCGCCGCTCGAGGCCTCGTCGAGGTCGGCGATGAGCCGCAGGAGCGTCGACTTGCCGCATCCGGACGGGCCGATGAGGGAGACGAACTCCCCCGCCCCCACCTCGAGCTCGACGTCGGTGAGCGCGACGACGTCGCCCGCCCTCGTGGCGAACACCTTGCCGACGCCGGCGGCCCTGACTGCGAGGTCGCTCATGCGGATGCCTCTCCTCTGCGGTAGTTCTTGAGCCCGAGCCCGATGAGCGCGACGGAGCCCGCCGCGATGAGGCCGAGCGCGATCGAGCCGAACATCGGCCCCCACGGCGCTGCGGGATCGCTCGAGGCCTGGCCTGCGAGCTGGATGAGCATGCGCCCGATGCCCCCGCGCATCCCGATCGACACCTCGGCGACCACGGCGCCGAGCACCGCGTTGGCAGCCGCGAGGCGCAGGGCGGGCAGCAGGTGGGGCAGGGATGCCGGGAGCCGCAGCCGCAGGAGAGTCGCCCAGTAGCCCGCGGCGTAGCTGCGCATGAGGTCGACGTGGATGCGGTCGGGCGCCTCGAGGCCGCGCAGCACGCCGATCGCGACGGGGAAGAACGCGAGGTACGACGCGATGACGGCCACCGAGAGCCATTGCGGCCACGGCGTGCCCGATCGGTCGATCTGGTTGCCGATCGCGTTGACGACGGGCGCGAACGCGATGAGCGGCACGATCTGGCTCACGACGACCCACGGCAGCAGGCCCCACTCGAGCAGCTTCCAGCGCTGCATCACGAGGCCGAGCAGCATGCCGACCGTGACGCCGATGACCCAGCCCACGGCCGCCATCCCGAGCGTGACGAGCGCGGCCTGCGCCACGGTGACGAAGAGGGGAGGGGTCGCGCCGCCGCTCGTCGGGTCGCCGAGCCGCGCGATCATCGACCAGATGTGCGGCATCGCGCGGTCGTGGGTGCGGGGCAGGATCATGACTCCCGAGCCGGTCTCTCCCTCGACCTGCCCGATCGTCACGCCCTCCGCGGGGCCGAGCAGCTTGTAGAGCTCCCAGATCACCGCGACGGCGACGACGCCGAGCGCACCCCACGCGGTGGCCGCCCAGCCGCGCCCCGTCGCGCGCCGACGGGCGGCGACGGGCGACGCGGCCTGGGCGTACTCGGTCACGACTTGGCCCGGATCTCGTCCTGCAGGGCGGGGATGACCGTCTCTCCGTAGACGCGGAGGGTCTCCTCCTTGTTGTCGTGCATGAGGTAGCCGGCGAACTGGTGCACGCCGATCGCCTTGAGCTCCTCGAGCTTGGCGATGTGCTCCTCGGCCGTGCCCAGCACGCAGAACCGGTCGACGATCTCATCCGGCACGAAGTCGACGTGGTCGTTGCCCGCCTTGCCGTGCGAGTTGTAGTCGTAGCCCTGACGGCCCTCGATGTAGTCGGTGAGCGCCTTCGGCACGGCACCGCCGGGCCCGTACTTCGCGACGATGTCGGCCACGTGGTTGCCCACCATGCCGCCGAACCAGCGGCACTGGTCGCGCATGTGCTGCATCGTCGCGGGGTCCGAGCTGTCGCCGATGTAGAACGGCGAGGCCACGCAGAAGGTGATCGCGTCGGGATCGCGCCCCGCTGCCTCGGCCGCCTCGCGCACCGTGGCGATCATCCACTTGGCGATGTCGACATCCGCGAGCTGCAGGATGAAGCCGTCGCCCACCTCGCCCGTGAGCTTGAGCGCGAGGGGGCCGTAGGCGGCGACCCACACCTCGAGCTCCGAGCCCTTCGACCACGGGAACTGCAGCGTCGAGCCGTTGTACTCCACGGCGCGGCTGTTGCCGAGCTCGCGGATGACGTGCACCGACTCGCGCAGGTCCTTGAGGGTCGTGGGCTTGCCGTTGGTGACGCGCACCGCGGAGTCGCCGCGGCCGATGCCGACGACCGTCCGGTTGCCGTACATCTCGTTGAGCGTCGCGAAGGTCGACGCGGTGACGGTCCAGTCGCGCGTCGCCGGGTTGGTCACGAACGGGCCGACCTTCACCTTGCGCGTCTCCGCGAGGATCTGGCTGTAGATGACGTACGGCTCCTGCCACAGGATGTGCGAGTCGAACGTCCACACGTGGCTGAACCCGTACTGCTCCGCGAGCTTCGCGAGGTGCACCGTGCGGGATGCGGGCGGGTTGGTCTGGATGACTGCTCCGAAGTCCATGTCGCCCCCTCTCAGACCAGGTACTGCGAGAGGCCGCGCTTGAGGAAGCGCCCGTCGCCCTTGGAGCCGAGGTAGGTGTCACCGTCGACGACGACCTTGCCCCGGGAGATGACGGTGTCGACGTGCCCGTCGATCTCGTAGCCCTCCCACGCGGAGTGGTCCATGTTCATGTGGTGCGTCTTGCCCACGCCGATCGAGGTGTGCCCGTTCGGGTCGTAGACGACGATGTCGGCGTCGGCGCCCGGCTGGATCACGCCCTTCCTGCCGTAGAGGCCGAACATCCGCGCGGGGGTGGTGCTCGTGAGCTCGACCCAGCGCTCGAGCGTGATCTCGCCCGTCACGACGCCCTGGTACATGAGGTCCATGCGGTGCTCGACCGAGCCGATGCCGTTCGGGATCTTGCGGAAGTCGCCGAGCCCGAGCTCCTTCTGACCCTTCATGCAGAACGGGCAGTGGT
>JAEYVF010000110.1 GCA_023432005.1 Actinomycetes bacterium | reverse complement strand
GTGCACGACCCGGAGACCGCGCCCGGCTTCGCGCACCTCGTCGTCGTGATGGGCGAGAACCGTTCCTTCGACAACATGCTCGGCTACCTCTACGACGCCGACACCCTCCCCGAGGGGCAGACCTTCGAGGGCCTCGCCTTCGGCGACTACGCGAATCGCGCGCCCGACGGCACGCTCATCCCCGCGCATCCGTACACGGGCACGACCGACGAGATCATGTGCTCGCCCGAGCCCGACCCGGGTGAGCCGTACCCGCACGTCAACACGCAGCTCTTCAACGTCGTCGATCCGCCGCACAACGCGCCGGCCGACGACGCGACGCCCACGATGGACGGCTTCGTCACCGACTACGCCATCAACTGGACCGAGGTGAAGGGCGCCAAGAAGACGCCCACGAACGACGAGCTCGGTCGCGTCATGGGCGCGTTCACCCCCGAGATGCTGCCCGTGCTGTCGACCCTCGCGCGCGAGTTCGCCGTCTACGACCACTGGTTCGCGGCGGTGCCCAGCCAGACCTTCTGCAACCGCTCGTTCTTCCACGCCGGAACCTCGCACGGCTTCGTCACCAACAAGGAAGGCGGCGGCTACACCAAGTGGCTCGACGCCCCCGCCGCACCCACGGTCTTCAACCGCCTCGAGGAGGCGGGCGTCGACTGGCGCATCTACTACGACGAGCTGCAGCTCGTCTCGCTCACGGGCGTGCTGCACGCACCCGTGCTCGAGAAGTACTGGAAGACGGGCCACTTCGCGACGATGGCCCAGTTCTACGACGACGTCGACAACGGCCGGCTGCCCGCCTACGCGTTCATCGAGCCGCGCATGGCCTACAACCACAACGACTTCCACCCCGCATTCGGCAAGCTCCGCGAGAGCGACGTGGACGGCACGGAGGTCGTCGACTCCGCGATCTCCGACGTGCGCGCCGGCGAGCTGCTCGTGCACAACATCTACTCGGCCATCCGCGCGAGCTCCTCGGCGACGGGGTCGAACGCGCTCAACACGATGCTGCTCATCACCTTCGACGAGCATGGCGGCACCTACGACCACGTGCCGCCGCCGCGCGAGGCGGCCCTGGACGACAGCCCCCCGGGCGAGATGGGCTTCCGCTTCGACCGCCTCGGATGCCGCGTGCCGGCTATCGCCGTCTCGGCCTGGACGGCGGCGGGCACGATCGTGCACGATCGCATGCACCACGGCTCGGTCGTGGCGACCCTCGACAGGCTGCACGGCCTCGAGCCGCTCAGCAGCCGCGACGAGGAGGCGACACCGCTCTTCAACTCCGTCAATCTCGCGGTCCCGCGGGACCCCTCGACGTGGCCCACGACGACCCCGCAGTACCTGCCGCCGAACCCGCAGGCGGAGGAGCCGCATCCGGGCAACGCCCACAGGGACAAGCCGCTCAGCCCGCCCGCGCAGGGGCTGCTGGGGCTGCTGCTGGCGAAATACGGGAACCTCGAGCACATCGACCCGCAGACGTACGGCGACGCCTACGAGGTGCTGGAGAAGTACGGCACGGGCCTCTTCGGCACGGGTGCCGCGCCCACAGGCTCGCCGAGCCCGACCCCGAGTCCGACCCCGACCCCCTGACGAACCGGAGCACCATGTCGTTCGACGTCGCCGCCTTCCGCGGCCGCTTCCCCGCCCTCGAGACGGGCGTGGCCCACTTCGACGGACCCGGCGGCACGCAGGCCCCCCGCGAGGTCGGCGAGGCGGTCGCGCGCGTGCTCACGGGGCCGCTCTCGAACCGCGGCGCGGCGACGCTCTCGGAGCGCAACGCGACGGATGCCGTGCTCGCCATGCGCGAGGCCGTCGGCGAGCTGCTCGCCGTGCCGGCATCCGGCGTCGTCTACGGGCGCAGCGCGACGCAGCTCGCCTACGACTTCTCGCGCCACCTCTCGCGCGACTGGGGGCCCGGTGACGAGGTCGTCGTGACGCGCCTCGACCACGACTCGAACGTGCGGCCGTGGGTTCAGGCCGCCGAGCGCACGGGCGCGACGGTGCGCTGGATCCAGTTCGACCCGGCCACGGGCGAGCTGCTGCTCGACGACCTCGCCGAGGTGCTCTCGGAGCGCACGAAGCTCGTCGCGGTCACGGCCGCCTCGAACCTCATCGGCACGATGCCGCCCGTTCGGGCGATCGCGGATGCCGCGCACGCGGCGGGTGCGCTCGTCTACGTCGACGCGGTGCACTACGCGGCGCACCACCTCGTCGACCGGGCCGAGCTGGGGGCGGACTTCGTCGTATGCTCGCCCTACAAGTTCCTCGGCCCTCACTGCGCGGTGCTCGGCGCCGAGCCCGCGCTGCTCGAGACGATCCGGCCCGACAAGCTCGCGCCGTCGACGGATGCCGTGCCCGAGCGCTTCGAGTTCGGCACGCTGCCCTACGAGCTCATGGCGGGCGTCACGGCGGCGGTCGAGGTGCTCGCGTCGCTCGCGCCCGGAGAGGCGACGACCCGACGCGGGGCGCTCGCGGCATCCTTCCGCGCGCTGCACGCCCACGAGTCGGCGCTGCGCGCGCGGCTCGAGGCGGGGCTCGCCGAGCTCGGAGGTCGCGTGACGGTGTGGTCGCGCGCGGCCGAGCGCACGCCGACCACGCTCATGACGTTCGCGGGGCGCTCGGCGGTCGAGGCATCCGCGTTCCTCGCGCAGCGCGACGTGCACGCGCCCGCGGGCAACTTCTACGCGCTCGAGGCGTCGCGTGCGCTCGGTCTCGGCGATGCGGGCGGCCTGCGCGCGGGCCTCGCGCCGTACACGACCGCCGACGAGGTCGACCGTCTGCTCGAAGGGCTCGGCGAGTTCCTCGCGTGAGCCGCGGCTACGGTGAGGGGGTGACCCTGCCCCAGGCCGATACCCGCGTCAGCTACCCCGACGGCGACACCGTCTCGACCGGCACCGTGCTGCACGTCGAGCCGCTCGCCGACGGGCGGTCGGTCGTCGTGCTCGACCGCACGGCGTTCCACCCCGTCGACACGGCGTGGCCCGACCAGCCCGCCGATCGCGGACGGATGCGGTGGGGCGGCGGCGAGATCACGATCGTCGACGGCGTCACGGGCGGCATCCACGACGGCCGGCTGCTGCTCGGGCGCGAGCTGCCCGTGCGCATGGGCACGCCCGAGTGGACGTTCGTCGTGGGTCACGTCGTCGAGGACGAGCCGCCCGCCGTCGGCGCCGAGGTCGAGGTGACCGTCGACGCGGGTTACCGCGCGGCGCTCTCGGCCGGCCACACCGCGTGCCACCTCGCCTCGCTCGCGCTCGACGCGGCCCTCGCCGACGCGTGGACGAAGCCCGTGCCGACCGACGCGCTCGGCGCTCCCGGCTTCGACGCGGTCGCCATCCAGACCTCGCGCATCGAGGAGCTCGGCTCGACCGACGTCTACCGCATCGGCAAGTCGCTGCGGAAGAAGGGCTTCGACGTGACGGTGCTCGACGATCTCGACGCCGTCGCCGCGCGGGCGGACGCGGCGCTCGCGGAGTGGGTCGCGACGGGCGCGCCCATCCGCATCGATCGCGACGACGACGCGATCTCGGCCCGCCGCTCGTGGGTCTGCGGGCTGCCAGGTCACGAGGCGCGCATCCCGTGCGGCGGCACCCACCTCACGGGGCTCGACGCCGTCGAGGCCATCACGATCGTGCTCGAACTCGCCGACGTCGAGGGCGGCCGCGAGCTGCGGATGCGCACGACGATCGCCCTGCGCGACTGACGCGGTTCCCACCCGCGGGGGCGTTGCTGCTCGCGTGCGGGCGGGTGGAGGATCGTGCCCATGGACGACGCGATCCCCGCGGACTGGGGCGAGGCGCGCTCGCGCGAGGTCACCTGGTTCGACCCCCTCATCGGCGCGGCCCGCGCACCGGAGATGACGGGCATCGACTACCTGCGCGCCATCCGCGACGGCGAGCTGCCGCCGCTCGTCGCGACGGCGACGAGCACGTGCCTCGTGTTCCCCGTGCGCGGCTAGCGGCTCACGCCCAGGCGCGCCGCACGATCTCGACCGTCTCCGCCGGGGCCTCGAGCGGGGTGAGGTGGCCCCCGGGGGCGACCACCGCATCCGCGTCGGGACCGAGTGCGGCGGCGGCACGTGCCTGATCGGGGGTCCAGAGCGGATCGTCGGCCGTCGTGACGTGAAGCGTGGGGGCGGGGATGCGGGCGAGCAGCGGACGCAGGTCGGGGCGCCCGAGCGAGATGCCGCGGATCGCCGCGAGCAGGCTGCGACGTCGCGCGCCGCGGAGACACTCGTGCACGTACGCCACCGCCTCCGCGTCGTGCGCGCGGGTCGCCTCCGAGAGCAGCGCGGAGGTGACGCCGCTCAGGACGGGTCCGCGCGCGCCGATTAGGCGGTAGGCCCGCACGAGAAGACGCACGCGGGGCAGCTCATCGTCGGCGAGGGACTGCACGGGCGCGTTGAACGAGGTCAGCGTGCGCATGCGGTCGGGTCGCGCCGCGGCGAAGACGATGCCCACGTGCCCGCCCCACGCGCAGCCGAGCCAGTCGATCGGCGACGCGAGGCCGAGCGCGTCGAGCACGGCCGCGGCGGCATCCGCGCAGTCGTCGAGCGAGTAGTCACGCGTGGACGGGTCGCTCTCGCCGTGACCCGGCCCCGTGATGCGCACGAGCCGACGGTCGCGCGCGAGGTCCGACGCGACGCGATCCCACGAGCGGTCGTCGACGTAGAGGCTGTGCCACAGCACGGCCGTCGCGGGTCCCTCGCCCTGCACTCGCACGCGCAGGCGTCCGAGCGCCGTCGGCACCATCTCCTCGAGCATGCGCACATCATGGCGTGCGCCCGGGCTCAGCGCGAGAGGCCGAGCACCTCGATCGCGTTGTCGTCGAGCGTGACGGTGCCGGAGGCGAGGTGGGCCTCGCGCACGCGGCGGCTGTTCTCGCCCGGGATCCGGCCGCCGGCATCCGCGATCTCGCCGAGGAGCGCCTCGACGGCGGCGTCGCCCGCGGCGCGGTCGCCGAGCAGCGCGGGGTCGAGCGCGAGGTAGAGCGCGCCGAAGTCGTCGGGCTCGTGCAGCACGTCGCCCCGCTTGACGGAGCCCGCGCGCCCGGTGACGTAGCCCGCGACGAGCAGTTCGATCATCAGCGCGAGGCCGAAGCCGCGATGCCCGCCGAACGGCAGCACGCGGCCGCGCCCCTGTGCGTCGAGCGTGGCCTCGGGGTCGGTCGTGGGGCGACCCTCGGTGTCGAGCGCGACGCCCTCGGGCAGCTGCTCGCCGAGCGCGCGCAGCCGCATGACGTTGTTGAACGCGATCGCGGAGGTCGCCATGTCGAGCACGAGCGGCTCACCGCCGTCGCGCGGCAGCGCGATCGCGAGCGGGTTGGTTCCGAGTGCGGGCGTCGAGGTGCCGGGCGCCACGACCACGACCGGGGTGCTGTTGAGCGCGATGCCCACGAGACCGCGCTGCGCGATCCGCTCGACGAGGTAGCCGAGCGCGCCGCTCACGCCCGCGTTCCTCACGCCGACCATCGCGATGCCGACGGATGCGGCCTTGTCGGCCACGAGGTCGACGGCCGTGCGGTGCACGAAGGGCGACAGGTGGTAACCCCCGTCGATGGTCGCGGATGCCGCGGTGCCGTTCTCGATCGTCAGCTCGCCACGGCGCTCCGCGCCCTGCGCGTACTCGCGCGCGATGTTCCGCACGAGGCGCGCGCCGTGCGAGCGGTGCTCGCGCAGCTCGGAGTCGAGGCACATCTCGGCCGCGGCAGCCGCCTCCTCCTCGGGTGCGCCGAGCGCGCGGAAGGCGTCCAGCAGGATGCGGTGGAGCTCCTCGATCGCGATGTCCACGTCGGGGTCAGTCCTCGCCCGTGGGCAGGTCGACGAAGCCCGCCGCGAGCATGACGCGGAGCGACTGGTCGTAGTGCTCGGTGAGCAGCTCGACCGCCTTGTCGGCGTCGCGGTCGAGGGCGGCCTCGAGGATGAGCGCGTGCTCGTGCGGCACGTCGCGCTTGAGGGCCGCGGGGGAGGGGGCCGACCAGCGCCGATACAGCTCGGTCGAGTCGAAGAGCGTGCGCGAGAGGTCGAGCAGGAGCGGCACCCGGCATCCGGCGACGAGCGCGGCGTGGAACTCGCGGTGCGCGGCCGACCACTCGTCGCGGATGTGCAGGGGATCGTCGTCCGAGCGGCGCTCGGTGCGCGCGAGCACGTGGTGCTTCGCCATGATGTCCGACTCCCACTCGAGCGTGGCGCGCTCGATCGCGAGCCGCAGGGCGAGCGCGTCGTTGTGGGTGCGGACCATCGTGAGGTCCTCGAGATCGGTCGCCGTGAGCGCGGGAACCGAGAAGCCCTTCGCGGGCGTCGTCACGGCGAGGCGCTCCGCGGCGAGGCGCACGAGCACCTCGCGGATGACGGTCGTGCTGGTCCCGTAGATCTTCGACAGCTCGGCCGGACGCAGGCTCGAGCCGGGGAGCCACCGACCGTACATGATGTCGTGGCTGATCAGGTCGTAGACGTGAGACGCCAGTGTCTTCGAGTCTCCTTGTCGAGCCATGGCGGAAAGCATAGTGCAAGACAGAATGCATTCCAGTTTGACAAATGCATCGCCTCGTTCGTACAGTCTCCGCTGTACCCCACCGTTGTAGCCCGGTTGGGGGCGGACACGAGGAGGTGTGTATGACGACGACCGAGAAAGCTCCCCTGCGCTCCCGGTTCAGGCTCGTGAGCCTGTTCATCGTGCTGCTCGGCGCGGTGTTCCTGTGGATGTCGCTGCAGCTGCCCCTGGGGACCTTCCAGGCTCCGGGCGCCGGCATGTGGCCCGTGCTCGTCTCCGGCTTCCTCATGGCCACCGCGGTGTTCGTGCTCCTCACCGAGCGGGACGGAAGCGACTACGAGGGACTCACCAAGCGCTCGATCATCTCGGTCGGCGGCTTCGTGTGGATCGGCTTCTTCGTCGTCATGTTCGCGAACGTCGGCCTCACCATCTCCGCGCTCGTCTTCTCGCTCGTGTGGCTCAAGCTCTTCGCGCGTGAGTCCTGGCGGTTCACGATCATCGCGACCGTGCTCTTCACGGTCGCCTTCGTCGTGATCTTCCCCGTGCTCCTCGGCGTGCCGACGCCCCACGACCCCGTGCTGTCGCTCATCACGGGCGGAAGGTACTGATCTTGGACATCAACGGCGTTCTCGAAGGCTTCTCGGTCGCGCTCCAGCCGATCAACATCCTCTTCGTCTTCATCGGCGTGCTGCTCGGCATGATCGTCGGCGTGCTGCCGGGCCTCGGCCCCGCCCCCACGATCGCGCTCATGCTGCCGCTCACCTACGTGCTGCCGCCCGAGGCCGCGATCGTCATGCTCGCGGGCATCTACTACGGCGCCTACTACGGCGGCACGATCACGTCGGTGCTCATGAAGCTGCCGGGCGAGGCCGCGAGCGTCGTGACCGTCTACGACGGGCACCAGATGGCGCTCAAGGGCCGCGCCGGCCCCGCGCTCGGCATCTCGGCGATCGGGTCGTTCATCGGCGGCTCGGTCGCGATCATCGGCCTGTTCTTCTTCTCGCCCGTCATCGCCCAGTTCGCCGTGAAGCTCGGCCCGCCCGAGTACGCGATGCTCGCGCTCGCCGGCCTCGTCATGGTGACGGTGCTCGGCCAGGCGAAGCCCTCGAAGAACCTCATCATCGCCGCGATCGGCCTGCTCGTCGCGACCGTCGGCATCGACATGGTGTCGGGCGTCTCGCGCTTCACCTTCGGCTCGCCCGAGCTGCTGCGCGGCATCGACTTCGTCGCCGTCTCGATGGGCCTCTTCGGACTCGGAGACGTGCTGTACGACCTCGAGCACGAGGTGCGCGCCGCCCGCGTGAGCGGCAAGATCGGCCGCGTCCTCCCCACCAAGAAGGACATGAAGGACTCGGCGGGCGCCATCACGCGCGGCTCGGTCCTCGGCTTCTTCCTCGGGCTCCTCCCGGGCGGCGGCGGCGTCGTCTCCTCGCTCGCGTCGTACGCGGTCGAGAAGAAGGTCTCGAAGCACCCCGAGGAGTTCGGCAAGGGCGCCATCGCGGGTGTCGCCGGCCCCGAGACGGCGAACAACGCCGGATCGACCTCCTCGTTCCTCCCGCTGCTCTCGCTCGGCATCCCGTCGAACGTCGTGCTCGCGCTGCTCTACGGCGCCCTCCTCATCCAGGGCATCACGCCCGGCCCGTCGCTCGTGACCGAGCACCCCGGCGTCTTCTGGGGCGTGCTCGCCTCGATGATCCTCGGCAACCTCATGCTGCTCGTGCTGAGCCTGCCCATGGTCGGCATGTTCGTGAACCTCGTGCGCGTGCGCATCGGTGTGCTCGCGACGGTCATCGTGCTCATCACGATGGTCGGCGTCTACAGCGTCTCGAACTCGATCTTCGACATGTGGATC
This sequence comes from Actinomycetes bacterium, assembly GCA_023432005.1. Classification (GTDB taxonomy): domain Bacteria; phylum Actinomycetota; class Actinomycetes; order Actinomycetales; family Microbacteriaceae; genus Homoserinibacter. The sequence goes on along the minus strand of JAEYVF010000110.1, from coordinate 3,792 downwards.
ATGCTGGGCTTCGGCGTCATCGGCTACGCGATGCGCAAGACCGGCTTCGACCCGGGCCCGCTCGCTCTCGCTCTCGTGCTCGGCCCGCTGCTCGAGAGCTCGTTCAAGCAGAGCCTCCTCATGTCGGGCGGAAGCGTCGGCATCTTCGTGACGCGCCCCGTGTCGCTCATCTTCGTGCTCGTGCTCGTGGGCCTCGTGGTCTTCCAGCTGATCGCGCGCCGGCGCAGCCGCGCCGAGCGCAAGTACTACGCGATCACCCGCGCCCAGAAGCGCGGCAAGGAGATCCCGGATGCCACGGGCTCGCTCGCGACCATCCCCCGTCGGCGCCTGCTGCCCTTCGGCAAGCGCCCCACCCCTCTTGACGTCGATGCACCGGATGCCCCGGTCGCCGCCGCCGAGGACGACGCCGCCGCATCCGGAGACGCCGTCACCGTTCCCACCAACACCAAGACACGAGGAGAACAATGAGGTTTTCGAACTTCGGGCGTCCCGCCGCGGTGATCGCGGCAGCGGCCGCCACCCTGGTCGGGCTCGCAGCGTGCTCGAGCACGCCCGCCGCGGAACCGGCGTCCAATGGCGGCGCTTCGGCCGACTTCCCCAAGGGGAACATCACCCTCATCGTCCCCTACGGCGCCGGCGGCCCGACCGACATCTCGGCGCGCGCACTCGCGCAGGACCTCGAGGCCGAGCTCGGCGTGACGATCGTCGTCGAGAACCGCCCCGGCGCATCCGGCATCACGGGCCTCAGCGAGGTCGCCACCTCGAAGGCCGACGGCTACACGCTCACCTACTCGACGGGCGACGGCTTCGTGCAGTCGGAGCTCCGTGACGGCGTCGCGTACTCCTTCGACAGCTTCGAGCCCGTCGCGGGCACGATCAGCCAGCCGTACATCATCGTCACGGGCGCCGACGGCATCTCCGACTTCTCCGACCTGAAGAAGAAGAGCAGCGTCACCTACGCCTCGACCGGCAACGGCGCGCCCACGCACCTCAACATGCTCATGATGTTCGACGAGCTCGACGTCGACGCGACGCAGGTGCCGTTCAACGGCGCCGCCGAGGCCGTGCAGGCCGTCGTCGGCGGCCAGGTCGACGTCGCCATGCTCGACGCCTCGGTCGCCATGCCGCAGATCGCGAGCGGTGCGCTCAAGGCTGTGGCCGTGCTCACCCCCGACGGGGAGGAGCTCGACTACCTCGAGGGCACGCCCACGCTCGAGTCGCTCAAGGTCGACACGAGTGCGATGACGATGACCGTGTGGGGCGTGGCCGCTCCCGCCGGGACCGACGCATCCGTCGTCGAGATCCTGCGCGAGGCCGTGCTCGCGGCCGCCGAGGGCGAGAACTTCCAGGAGTTCACCCAGGCGAACTACATGCCGCTGCTGACGGCCGAGGACGAGGCGAGCTGGTACGCCGACCTCGCGAAGACGGCGAAGACGTCGAAGGACGCGCTCGCCAAGTTCGGCATCTCCCTCACCTGATGAACCGGCTCACATCCATCTCGACCGTCGTCACCGGGGCGGGCAAGGGCATCGGTGAGGCGATCGCGCGCCGCTACGCACTGGAGGGTGCGTGCGTGACGATCGCCGACATCGACCTCGCCGCGGCTGCGGCCGTGTGCGACGACATCGTCGCCCGCGGGGGGACCGCGATGGCGGTCGAGATGGATGTGACCGACCGCGGTGCGGTCCGGGCCGGCCTCGCGGAGGCGCGCGGCCGGTTCGGACGCATCGACGTCATGGTCAACAACGCAGGCATCTCGTTCTCGGCGGAGCTCTTCGCGACCTCCGCCGAGATCTGGATGCGGCACCAGCGCGTCAACGGCCTCGGCACCCTCATCGGCATGCAGGAGTCGGCGCGCCACATGATCGAGCAGGGCGAGGGGGGCAGGATCATCAACCTCACCTCGATCTCCGGTCGCCGCAACAACCTCGACTGGGTCGCCTACGCCGCGAGCAAGGCGACGACCTCCTCCCTCATCGCGAGCGGCTCACGTGCCCTCGCGCCCCACGGCATCACCGTGAGCGGCATCGCGCCGGGCATCGTCGAGACCCCGCTCTGGAAGGGCGTCTTCGACGACGACGACGCCCGTGCCGCGCGCTTCGAGCGCTACGCCGCCGAGATCCCGCTCGGCCGCATCTCCCTCGCCGACGACCTCGCCGGGGCCGCCGTCTTCCTGGCGACCGAGGACTCCGCGTACCTCACCGGTCAGATCGTGACCGTCGACGGCGGGATCACCGCCTGATGCGTGCCGCCGTCCTCACCGCTCCGGGCGTCGTCGAGATCGTCGACGACTGGCCCGAGCCCGCGTGCGCCTCCGGCGACGTCGTCGTCGCGGTCGCGGCCACGGGCATCTGCGGCACGGACCTCGCCTACGTGACGGGTCAGCGCGACATCGTCGCGGGCGGCCTCGTCGTGGGCCATGAGCCCTTCGGCACGATCGTCGCCGTGGGAGCGGATGTCGACCCCGCCCGCGTGGGCGAGCGTGTCGCGATCGAGCCCAACTACCCGTGCGGCACGTGCGTCCCCTGCGGCGACGGCGTGCCCTCGCTGTGCACCGCCCGCCGGAGCCCCGTCGTCACCGAGCAGGGCTTCCTCGCGGAGCGCGTCGCCGTGCCCGCCGAGTTCGCGTGGCCGCTTCCCGCGGCGATCGCCGACGAGGACGCGGCGTGCCTCGAGCCGCTCGCGGTCGCGATGGGCGCCATCCGTCGCGCGGGCGAGCTCTCCGCGCGTCCGCGCATCGCGATCACGGGTGCCGGCAGCATCGGCCGCATCCTCGCCGACGTGCTCGTGCGGCGTGGCATCGTGCCCGCGATCCTCGACATCTCGGACGAGCGCGTCGCGAAGGCCGTGGAGCTGGGCGCGCGCCGCGTCGAGGTGGGCGAGCGCTTCGACCTCGTCTTCGAGTCGTCGGGCGCGGGCGCCGCGGCCGCTCACGGCGTCGAGCTGCTCGACCCCCGGGGCCTCATGGTCGTCATCGGCGTCGGCGAGTCGCCGTTCCCCGTCGACACCAAGACCCTCGTGCGCCGGGGCATCACGATCATCGGCTCGATGATCTACGACCACCCCGCCGACTACGCCGAGGTCATCGCGACCGTCGTGCGCGGCGGAGCGCGCCCGGGCCTCGTGCTCGGCGGGGCGTTCTCGCTCGAGGACGCGGCCGAGGCCCTCACGGGCGCGGGCGCCCGCCCCGACAAGACCTGGATCCGCGTGGGGGGTGGATCGGATGCCTGAGCTCGCGATCGATCACCTCACGGCCCTCGACCTCCCGCCGGCCGCGTTCCACCGCGCCGCCGCCCGCGCGGGCTTCGTGAGCGTGAGCCTGCGCACCATCCACATCCCGGGCGGCGAGCCCGCGTGGGCGGGCGAACGGCTCGACACCGCGGCCTTCGCGCGCGCCATCGCCGGGAGCGGCGTGCGCGTGCACGCGATCGAGGCCGTCGCGATCACCCCGACTCTCGCCGCCGAGTTCGACGCCCTCCTCCCCCTACTGGAGGAGGGGGCCGAGGTCGGCGCGAGCCTGCTGTACTCCTTCTCCGACGACCCCGATGCAGACCGCTGCGCGGACACGTTCGCGGCGCTCGCGGAGGCCGCATCCGAGTTCGGCCTGCGCACCCTCATCGAGCCCATGCCGTACCGCGCCGTCGCGACGCTGGCCCAGGCGGCGGCGATCGTCGCCGAGGTGCCGGGCGCGGGCCTCATCGTCGACACCCTCCACGCGACGCGCGGCGGCACGACCCCCGCCGACCTCGCGACGCTGCGCGCCGACGAGCTCGCCGTGCTGCAGCTGTGCGA
>JAEYVF010000067.1 GCA_023432005.1 Actinomycetes bacterium | reverse complement strand
CCGGTCGGCGTAGGCTGAGGGCCCGGTCGCAAGGAGGCGCGGGATGCTGGAGCTCGTCGGAGACCTCGTCGCCTTCGCCGTCGTGGTGGCCCTCAGCCCGCTGCCGATCATCGCGGTGCTCCTGCTGCTCGCCGCGCCCGTCGGCCTGCGCGGAGGCGCCCTGTTCGCGCTCGCGCGCGTCGTCGTGCTCGCGGCCGTCGTGGCCCTCGCGGCGCTCCTCGCCGACCGCCTCGACGCGGCGACCGGCTCGACGACGGCGGCGGCCGGCATCCGGATCCTGCTGGGGGTCGTGCTCGTGGGTCTCGCCGTGCGGAAGTGGCTCACGCGACCCCGCGGGAGCGACGCCGAGAAGCTGCCCGGCTGGATGCGCGCGATCGACGGCCTCGGCGCGGGAGGCGCGCTGCGGCTCGGCGCGCTCATCACGGTGGTCAACGTGAAGGAGCTCGCCATGGCGATCGGAGCGGGCCTGACGCTCGGCGGCGCGATGGCCGGTGCGGGCGAGATGCTCGTCGCGGGTGCGATCTTCGTCGTGCTCGCGACGCTCGGCGTGACGGCGCCCGTGATCGCGCTGCTCGCGGGCGGTGAGCGGGCGGCCGCGCGTCTCGCCGACGCGCGCGACTGGCTCGTGCGCAACAACGCGACGATCATCGTCATCGTGCTGCTCGCGATCGGCGGCCGGCTCGTCGGGAGCGGCATCGGCGAGCTCGGCTGAGGCGGTCGGTGGCCCGGTGTAGCGTCGCGCCATGGACGTCATCCTGGTCCCCGGCTTCTGGCTCCGCGGTGACTCGTGGGATGAGGTGGTGCCCATCGTCGAAGCAGCCGGGCACCGAGCGCATCCGCTCACGCGGCCGGGCCTCCGCCCCGGCGACGACCCTGCATCCGTGACCCTCGCCGACCAGGTGGACGGCGCCGTGCCCCTGCCCGACTGGGCGCTCTTCGACGGCGCGGATCTGCGCGACCTCGACGATGCGGGCCGCGAGCGCTTCGCGGCGCGCGCCGTGCCCGAGCCGCTCACGACGGCGCGCTCACCGCAGGTGCTGCACGACGAACGCCGCCGCAGCATCCCGTCGACCGTCATCGCGACCTCGCGCAGCGAGGCGGAGTACCGGGAGTGGTTCGAGAGCCCGATCGTCACCGCGCTCGGCTGAGGCGAGTCTGCATCCGACCCCGCTGCAGCTGCCCGAGCAGGATGCCGCCGAGCACGAGCACGATGCCGCCGGCCTGCGCCGCGGCGAGCGACTCGCCGCCCGCGAGCACCCCGAGCAGCACGCCCGTGACGGGGTTGAGCAGGCCGATGACGCCGACCGCCCCCGCGCTCAGGTGCTGCAGGCCGTGGAACCATGCCACGTTCGCGGCGGCCGTGCCGACGAGCGTCACGAATGCGAGCCCCGCCCACCCCGTGGCATCGAGGGCGGGCGGCGCACCCTCAACCCCGAGTGCGACGATGAGCAGCAGCCCGCCGCCGAACAGCAGCTGCCACGCGCTCGCGGCGACGGGCGTCGCGGTGCCGCCCCAGCGCCGCGTGAGCACGTAGCCGAGCGATGAGCTCGCGAGGCCGGTCGCGGATGCCGCCACACCCCATCCGTCTATCTCGCCCGTGCCGCCCGCGACGAGCAGGATGACGCCGAGGATGCCGATGACGGCCCCCGCGATGACACGCGCGGCGGGTCTCTGCCCGAGCAGCGCCCACGCGAACGCGGCGAGCACGAGGGGCGAGGCGGCCATGATCGAGGAGGCGACGCTCGTGGGGAGCAGCTGCGCGGCGAGGTAGAGCAGCAGGAAGAAGCCGCCGACGTTCAGCACCCCGAGCAGGGCCGCGCGCCCCCACTCGACGCGTCCGTGCGGGCGCGAGCGCGCGATCGCGAGCAGGGCGAGGCCCGCCGGGAGGGCGCGCAGAGCCGAGCCCCATACGGGGCTCTCGGCGGGGAGCGCGTGCTGGGTCACGAAGTAGGTCGCCCCCCACGCGATGGGCGCGATCGCCGTGATCACCGCCGCCCGCCAATTTACTTCCATGGAAGATAAAATACATGAAGGGGAAGGTAATATTCCCCCGTGCTCCGGGATCAGGTCGACCGCATCCAGGAGCAGTGGCGCGCCGAGCGTCCCGACCTCGACCCCACGCCCCAGGGCGTGATCGGCCGTCTGCACCGGATCGGCGCCCGCCTCCACGACGAGCTCGTCGCGGTCTACCGCGAGCACGGGCTCGGCGAGGGCGACTTCGACGTGCTCGCCGCGCTGCGCCGCACGGGCGAGCCCTATGAGCTCCCGGCGGGCGAGCTCGCCGAGCACACCATGATCACGACGGGCGGCATGACCAAGCGCCTCGACCGCCTCGAGCAGGCGGGCTTCATCTCGCGCCGCATCGACGCGGAGGATGCGCGCGTGCGCCGTGTCCGTCTCACCGACTGCGGGCTCGAGGTCATCGACTCCGCGTTCGGCGACCACATGCGGAACGAGGCGCGCCTGCTCGCCGAGCTGCCCGCATCCGACCGGATGGCGCTCGAGCGGATCCTGCGCGACTGGCTCGTGCGCGTCGAGGGCGCGGTCGACTGAGCCCGACCGCGCCGCGCGTCACTCCGCGGCGGAGTTCGCCTCCGCGAGGATTGCGAGGATCTCGTCGCGCGTGACCGCCCCGCCCGTGAACGACTCGAGGCGCGACACGGGCAGCGAGCCCATGAGCACGGGCATGCCGACGCCGACGGCATCCGACGCGGCGTCGTCGACGAGCCAATCGACCTTCGTCGCGAGTCGCGCGGCCGCCGACGGCACCGCGAGCACATCGGAGAGCCGGGAGTCGGGGGTGAGCGTCACGTGGCCTCCGTCGCCCTCGAGCTCGAACGTCACGGTCGCGCGGATGTCGCGGCTCGAGGCGCCGACGGCGAGGTCGAGTCGACCCCCCTCGACCCACCAGCGGCCCCGAGCGGTGCTCCACGCCGCGAGGTCGTCGTGCGAGACCCGGATGCGCACGTGCTCACCGCGTCCCGCCTCGAGCTCCACGCTCGCGAAGCCGACGAGCTCGCGCGGAGCTCGCGTGAGACGCGAGTGGGGCCGCGAGGCATAGAGCTGCACGATCTCGCGGCCCGCCCGCGCGCCCACGTTGGTGACCTCGAGCTCGACCTCCACGCCGCCGTCGACCGCGGCGACCGACGGCGCGCCGTAGCGGAACCGCGTGTAGGAGAGCCCGTGCCCGAAGGGGAAGCGCACGGGGAGCTCCCGCGCGTCGTACCAGCGATAGCCGACGAAGACCCCCTCGCCGTAGCGCACGTGGCCCTCCTCGCCCGGGAACGCCGTCGCCGCGGGAACATCGGCGAGCCTGACGGGTACGGTCTCGGCCAGACGTCCCGACGGGTTCACGACGCCGAAGAGCACCTCGGCGAGCGCGCCGGCCGACGCCTGACCCGTGAGGGCCGCGTCGACGAGCGCGGGGGCCGCATCCGCGACGCGCGTCAGGTCGACGACGCCGCCGTGCACGACGACCGCGACGGTGCGCGGCTGCCGGAGAGCGACGGCTTCGACGAGCGCCTCGAGCTCGGCCGGCAGCGCGATATGCGCGCGGTCGAGCCCCTCGACCTCGTCGAGCTCGTCGAGGCCGACGACGACGACCGCCGCGGCGCACTCGGCGGCGAGCTCGGCCGCCTCCGTGCGCAGTCGATCGAGCTCCACGGCATCCGCCCCTCGGCGCGCACCCGGTGCCCAGGAGACCTCGGCCTCGCCTACCGCGGCGAGACGCTCGAGCAGGTCGTCGACGCGCGTCGCGTTGACGCGCGAGCTGCCGCCGCCCTGCACGCGCGGTGCGCGCGCGAGCTCGCCGATGACGGCGATGCGGGTGCCGCGCGCGAGCGGGAGCAGGTCGTCGCGGTTCTCGAGGAGCACGATCGCGCGCCGGGCGGCCTCGCGCGCGAGCTCGTGGTGCGCGTCGAGGTCGGGCGCGTCGACCCGGATGCTCTCGCGCGCCGTGCGCACGCGCTCCACGAGCCCGGCCACCCGGCCCGCCGCCCGGTCGACATGCGCGGGGTCGAGCGCGCCGGATTCCACCGCGCGCACGAGCTGCGCGTCGGTCACGCCGTCGGTGCCCGGCATCTCGAGGTCGAGCCCGGCCTCGACGGCGGCGACGCGATCGTGGACGGCGCCCCAGTCGCTCACCACGACCCCGTCGAAGCCCCACTGATCCCGCAGGATGTCGGTGAGCAGCATCCGGTTCTGCGACGCGAGCACGCCGTTGACGCGGTTGTAGGAGCACATGACCGTCGTCGGTCGCGCGGTGCGCACGATGCGCTCGAAGGCGCGCAGGTAGATCTCCCGCAGGGGCCGCTCGTCGACATCCGCGCTCACGCTCATGCGGTCGTGCTCCTGGTTGTTCACCGCGAAGTGCTTGAGCGAGGTGCCCACGCCGCGCGACTGGACGCCGCGAACCCAGGCCGCGCCGAGCTCCGCCGTGAGCAGCGGATCCTCGGAGTAGTACTCGAAGTTGCGCCCGCACCGGGGGTCGCGCTTGATGTTGATGCCGGGCCCGAGCACGACGTCGACCCCGAGCTGCCGGGCTTCGGCGCCGATCGCCGCGCCGACGCGCTCGACGAGTGCGGGGTCCCAGGTCTGGGCGAGCGCGACGGCGGGCGGGAAGCACGTCGCGGGAGGGGCGACCGTGATGCCCGGCTGGTCGGCGCTCGCCACCTGACTGCGCACACCGTGCGGCCCGTCGGCGACCTCGATGCCGGCGATGCCGCGGATCGACTTCGTGCGCCAGAATCCCTCACCCGAGCCGAGCGCGGCCTTCTCTGCGAGCGTCAGGCCCGCGAGGCGTGGGTGCGTCACGCGTCCGCCTCCCCGATCGTGCGGGCGGCCGCTCGGACGAAGCCGCGCGGGTCGCGCGCGAACCGCTCCCGGGCCGGGTCCTCGCCGAGCAGCACGGCGATGCGCGCGGCCACGAGCTGCGGCTGCCACGCCATGTCGACGTACATGTTGCGCAGCTGCTCGGCGCGCACACCGCTCAGCCCGTTGAACTCGGCCCAGTCGACCGCGTCCTCCCCCCGGCGCGCCTTCTCGGCGAAGTAGGCGGATGCGCGCGAGGTGTAGTCGAGAACCCCCTCGAGCGGGCGGGCGAGCACCTCCGCGACGAGGGCGCGGATGCGCTCGGGCTCGGATGCGCCGACACCGCGCTCGAAGAGCCGCTCGACCGTCAGCAGCAGCGTCGTCGCCGCACTGAGCCCCAGCCGCGACGAGCGCGCGACGAAGCGCTCGAGCTCGGCGATCGCATCCGTGTCCCCGCATCGGCGCACGAGCGCGATCGCGGTGAGCCAGTTGGGGGAGAGCTTGTGCCAGGTGAGCGGCTCGGGCGTGTGCGGCACGTACTTCCCCGTGCCGTCGGGCACGTCCTCGCGGACCCCCGAGAAGCCGTACTCCTCCGTGGCGATCGCCTGCAGCAGTCGCGGCTGCGCGGCCGGGTCGCTCCACATCGCCGCGATGCCGGCCGCGATCCAGCTCACGGCCGGGTCGGGCGAGCCGAGCCGCGCGAGCACCTGGTCGCGGGCGAGCTCCTCGTGGCGCGCGAGCCACCAGATCGCCTCCCCCGTGCGTCCGTCGTCGAGCTGGGCGAGCGCGCGTGCGAGCAGCACCTCCCGCTCGTCGGCCTCGTCGGCGCCGCCCAGGTCGAAGTGGGTGCGCTCACGCGGGGCATCGGCGGGGTCGTGCGCGACGCCGAAGCCGCGCTCGACGACGCGGGGGGGCCGGCCGAGCGCCGTGGACTCCTCGAGCAGGTCCTGCAGCCGCGCGAGCGGAACAGCGCGCACATCGCCCCCGCAGCGCACCGCGAGCGCCGCCGCGCGACCGGCGACCTCGCCCACACGCTGCATGTCGCGCTGCATGCGCACCGCGTAGTGCGCGTCCTGGCTCACGCCGAGGCAGCGCGACCCGATCACGATGTTCTCGATGCCGCGCGGCAGCAGCATCCGGTAGCTCAGCTCGCTGCCGACCGCGACGCCCCACGCGCGGTTGAGCATCTGCCAGAACACCGACTCGTCGCTGTCGAACTCGAAGTCGCTGCCGTGGGAGTCCACGTGCGAGGCGGTGTAGCCGATGACGTCGGGGAAGCGGCGGCGACGCACGATGTCGTCGAGCTCGAGGCGCAGGTCGGTGCGGATGCGGCGGGCCTCGCGGATGCCGATGGCCGGCGCGACGTAGGTGGGCCGGTCGAGGTTCGCGTACGCGCCCTCGACGAGGTACAGGAGCACCCCCTCGACGCGTGCGCGCGTGAGGTCCTCGACATCCGTCGCGTCGCAGTAGCCGGCGTCGAAGTTCACGACGTCCATGCGCACCGCGCCCGCCACCTCGCGCAGGCGCCCCGACGACTGGGAGTAGGCGTGCAGCAGGCCGTCGCCCGAGCGCCCCCCGTCGAACTCGAGGCCCGCGAGGGCGCACAGGTCCCCGTCGCCCGTGCCCTCGACGAACACCTCGCCCGACACGCGCTCGACGCCGTCGGCCGTCGCGGCGAGCACCGCCGTGACCCGGCCGCCGTCCCGCTCGACGGCGAAGACGATCGCGTCGCTCAGCACCTCGGCGCCCGCCTCGGCGAGCATCGCCTCGACCGCACGGCGCTTCGCCCACGGGTTGTAGGGGCCGTCACGGTACGGACCGCGCCCGAAGATGTCCATGTACGCGTGCGTGCGCCGATCGAGCTCGGCCTGGAGACCGCCTGGTGCCCCGAACCAGTAGGCGTGGATGCCGCCCGCCGTGCCGACGCCGCCGGGGAAGGGCAGCGCCTCGACGCCGACCACGCGCGCCCCGAGGTCCGCGGCGGCCACCGCCGCGAGCACGCCGCCCGTGCCGACGCCGACCACCACGACATCCGCCGCGCGCTCCGCGACGGGCTCGATGTGCGC
>JAEYVF010000108.1 GCA_023432005.1 Actinomycetes bacterium | reverse complement strand
AGCTGGTAGAGCACCTTGCGGTTGGTGAGGTCGGCGAGCTTCCCCCAGATGGGCGTGGAGATCGCGGTGGTCAGAAGCGTCGCGGTGATGACCCACGTGAAGGCGGTCTGGTCGCCCTCGAGGTCGTGGATGATCGTCGGCAGCGAGGTCGAGACGACGGTCGAGGCGAGCATCGACACGAACATGCCGAGGAGGAGGCCCGAGAGCGCCTCGAGCACTCGGCGCCGCTGCGTGGGGTCGGTCGTCTCGGTCGAGACGGGGGTGGTGCGGGACATGCGATCCTTCGGCGGAGAGCGGATGGGGGGCGCGGCGACGCTGGCGCGAGGTCGTTGACACTCGTCAACGGTTGAGAAACGTCAACTATACGCCGATAGTTGAGGAACGTCAACCACCGAGACCGCGGCGGTGCTCTCAGGCGTGCTCTGCGAAGACCTCGGCCGCGGTGCCGTACCCCTCGAAGGCGCGGGCGACGCCGGCGGGGAAGGCTTCACCGATGTCCGCGGAGCGGCTGACGGGAGCCCATCGGAGATCCGAGGCCAAGAGCTCGCGCTCGAGGGCGATGCTCATCTCGCTCGCGTTGACGCCGACGGGCAGGTTCTCCGGGAGCTCGGACTGCTTCGCCAGGGCGACCAGGATGTCGGCCACGCGCCCCGGATCGCCCGGGGCGTCGTTCACGAGCTGCCGCAGCATGCCGCCGGATGCGCCGACGGTGCTCGCATACTCGTCCGGCACGTCCTCGACCTCCATGGACGACCCCGCCCAATCCGTGCGGAAACCGCTGGGCTCGACGACGAGGACCTTCGTGCCGAACGGCGCGACCTCGGCACGGAGCGAGCGGCTGAAGCCGTCGATCGCGAACTTCGCGGCCTGGTAGGAGCCGAGGCCCGGTGTGCCACCGACCCGGCCGCCCACGGAGGAGAACTGGACGATGAGGCCGCTCCCCTGTTCGCGAAGCAGCGGGATGGCCGCGCGCGACACGTGGTACACGCCCCAGAAGTTCGTCTCGAACTGCCGCCGGAACTCGTCCTCCGACGCCGTCTCGATCGGCGCCACATTCGCGTACCCGGCGTTGTGCGCGGGAGGCTTCCCGCGCGAGAGCGAGCGGATAGGCGCGAAAGACGCACTCTGATCGCGAGGGCGAGTGGTCATCACGCGCATCACGAGCGGGAGCGTTCCAGAATGAACGCTCGTCGACGGGTCGATCGAGACCAGGGGAGATGAAGCGGAGACGGAGGGATTTGAACCCTCGGTCCCCCGGAGGGGACTCCACCTTAGCAGGGTGGTGCACTCGACCGGACTATGCGACGTCTCCCGGTATTGCCTGCCCATCATACCCATACGCGGATGGGCATCCGGCGCGCGTCAGTTGCCGATGCTGCAGGTCTGATCGGCTGCGGTCTGACCGCGCAGGCCCGGGATGACGACCTGCTCCGAGAGGCTCGGCGGCGGGCTCGCGGGGGCGCTCGGGTCGCCGCTCGCCGCGGGGTCGGGCGCGGTCGACGGGTCATCGGGCACCGGCGCGTCGGGGTCGAGCGCCGAGCCCTTGCCGTCGCCCGCCTGCTCCACGCCGATCGCCTGGTCGGCGCGGATGGCGTCCATGAGCTGGGTGCCGATGCGCGCGATGGGCTGCACCCTGCCCTCGTAGATGCCGGTGCCGCCCGTCGCGCCCGGGTACTGCACGAAGGTGATGCGGTCCATCGGGATGCGGGCGAGCGCCTTCGCCATCGCCACCATCGTCGCGGGCTGCGCGAGCTCCGACGACAGGATCATGTTGTCCTTCGCGACGTAGGCCAGCGAGAGCAGCTTCGTGACGTCGGTGAGCGTCTCCTCCGACTTGAGCTTGCGGATGAGCGATGACAGGTACACCTGCTGCGAGCTGATGCGCGTGAGGTCGGAGCCGTCGCCGACCCCGTGCCGTGTGCGCAGGAACTGCAGCGCCTGCCAGCCCGAGAGCTCGTGCGTTCCAGCCGGGAGGTCGAGGCCCGACCACCGATCGGAGATGGGCGAGGCGAGGCACACGGGCACGCCGCCCACCGCATCCGCCATGGCGGCGACGCCCTCGAAGCCGATCATGCCGGCGAACTGGATGTCGAGCCCCGTGAACTCGGAGACGACGTCGACGACGCACCGGAGCCCGCCGTAGGAGAGCGCGTTGTTGATCGGCAGGCCCGTCGCCGCGCTCGTGCTGCGCCCCGTGTCGGGATTCGTGCACGGCGGGAAGGGCACGACGAGGTCGCGCGGGAAGCTGATCGCCACGGCGCTCGTCTGGTCGCCCGAGACGTGGATGAGGATGTTGACGTCGTTGAGCACGCTGTCGCGGTCGTAGTAGGCGTCGCTGCCGACCACGAGCATGTTGAAGCCGCCCTCGTACGCGCCGATCTCGGGCACCGCTACCTCGGTCTCGTTGATGTCGACCGAGTTGTCGTCGAAGCCGCGCGCGAGCTGGAACGCGGCGATGCCGGCGACCGTGCCGGTCGCGACGAGCACGACGGCGAGAGCCGAGCCGATGAGCCCGAGAGCCGCACGCCAGGCGCGGGGGCTCGGGAGCCGTCCGTGGCGGGCGATGCCCACGGGACGGGCGCCTTCCGAGCGGTTCCCGCGGTCGCGCTTCGGGGCATCGAGACTCATCGACCGCTCCTCTCGACCGGGCGAGCGCCCGTCGCGGCGTCAGGCGTCAGCCGCGATATCCGACGCTACAGGTCTGGTCTGCGGCCGTCTGCCCGTTGACCCCCGAGATCGTGACCTTCTCAGGAAGCTCCTGGGCGGGGTCGGGCGTGCCACTCGGGTCGGGGTCGACGGGGGTCACGGGGACCTCGACGGGCGCGTTGGGGTCGATCGTGGAGCCGCGGTTGTCGCCCGCCTTGTCGAGCCCGATCGCCTGGTCGGCCTTGATCGCGGCGAAGAGCGCGTCGGCGACGCCCTTCTTCGGCTGCACGTGGCCCTCGTAGATGCCCGTTCCACCCGTGATGCCCGGGTACTGAACGAAGGTGATGCGATCCATCGGGATCTTGTTGAGCGCCTTCGCCATCGCCACGATCGTCGCCGGCTGCGTGAGCTCCTCGGAGAGGATCATGTTCGCCGCGGCGGTCTTCGCGAGGGACATGAGCGTGCCCACGTTGGTGAGCGTCTCGCTCGACTTGAGCTTGCGCAGGAGCGACGAGAGGAACACCTGCTGCGAGCTGATGCGCGTGAGGTCGGAGCCGTCGCCGACGCCGTGGCGCGAGCGCAGGAACGCGAGCGCCTCCCAGCCGTAGAGGTGGTGGGTGCCCGCCTCGAGGTGGAGGTTCACGTACTTGTCGTTGATCGGCGTCGTCGTGCAGACCTCGACGCCGCCGACGGCATCCGCCATGGCGGCGACGCCCTCGAAGCCGATCATGCCCGCGTACTGGATCTCGAGTCCCGTGAGGTTCTCGACGACGTTCACGACGCACGGCAGGCCGCCGTAGTAGAGGGCGTTGTTGATGGGCAGACCCGTGGCCACACCCCAGGTCTTGCCCGTCTTGGGGTTGACGCAGCCGGGATACGGCACGACGAGGTCACGGGGGATGCTCACGGCCACGGCGTTCGTCTGGTCGGCCGAGACGTGGATGAGGATGTTGACGTCGTTGAGCACGCTGTCGCGGTCGTAGTAGGCGTCGCTGCCGACCACGAGCATGTTGAAGCCGCCCTCGTACGCCCCGATCTCGGGGATGGGCGCCTCGGTGCCCTCGTTGATGTCGACCGCGTTGGCCTTGAGCTCGTTCGACACCTGCAGCGTCGCGATGCCGCCGACGGCGACGGTCGCGACGACGGCCACGGCCGCGGTCGAGGCGATGAACCCGAGAACGGTCTTCCACGCGCGCGACCGCTTGAGGCGGCCGTGGCGCGCGATGCCCTTGGGCTGCGGCGCACGCGCTCGGGCGGAGCGGTCGCGCTTCAGCTCCTGCTCGGACACGGAGACCTCATCTCGGGTGGGGGTGGACGGTGGCGAGCGGAGGGCGTGGGATTCGAACCCACGAGACATCACTGCCCACCGGTTTTCAAGACCGGCTCCATCGGCCGCTCGGACAGCCCTCCTCGGGTGACCGAATCGAGTGTAAAGGAGGAGAGACCCTCAACCCTGGAAATAGCGTGCGAGGGCGCTGGCCACGCCCTGCTCGAGGTCTGTGCCCGTGACGTCGGTCGAGACGGCCCGCACCTCATCCGGCGCCTGCCCCATCGCGATGGCCGCGCCGCCGCCGGCTGCCGCCCACTCGAACATGTCGATGTCGTTGCGCCCGTCGCCGATGACCATGACGTGGTCGCGCGCGATCCCGAGGCGCTCGCGCACGTACTCCATGCCCGTGCCCTTGTTGACGCCGTCGGGCGCGATGTCGAGCCACGCCGTCCAGCCCACGTTGTAGCTCACCTTGTGGAGGCCCATCCGCTCGACCACCTGCAGGAAGTCCTCGATCGCGTGGCCCGGCGAGAGCACGACGACGCGGGTCGCCGGGGAGTCGAGCAGTTCCTCGAACTCCACCTGCAGCCGCCCCGCCGCGAGCGCGCCCTCGGGGAAGGGACCGGTGAACCGGAAGAGGCCCTCGGCGTCCTCGACGGCGTAGCTCGCCCCCTCGAGGTGACCGTGGATGGTCGTGAGCACCTCGCGCGGGTCGAAGGTCTCGACGCGGTCGCGCATCCAGCCGACGGGCGCCTCCTTGTCGCGCCGCATGACGATCGCCCCGTTCGCGCACACCGCGTACGAGGGCGCGATGCCGAGCCTGTCGATCACGGGCAGCGTCATCGACACCGAGCGGCCCGTCGACGGCATGATCTCGTGACCGAGGTCGCGCACGCGGCGGATCTCGGATGCGACGCGCGGGTGCAGCTGACCGTCCTCGGTGAGCACGGTGCCGTCGATGTCGAGGCCGATGAGCCAGCGCTCCTCGCGGGGGAGGGTCACTTCACGGGCTCCAGCACGTCGAGGCCGAGGAAGGGGCGCAGCGCCTCGGGCACGACGACCGAGCCGTCCGCCCGCTGGTGCGTCTCGAGCAGCGCGACGATCCAGCGCGTGGTGGCGAGCGTCCCGTTGAGGGTCGCGACGGGCGAGGTCTTGCCGTCCGCCCCGCGCTGACGGATGTCGAGGCGGCGCGCCTGGAAGGTCGTGCAGTTGCTCGTCGAGGTGAGCTCGCGGTACGCGCCCTGCGTCGGAACCCACGCCTCGACGTCGAACTTGCGCGCGGCGCTCGTGCCGAGGTCGCCCGCCGCCGTGTCGATCACACGGTACGAGAGGCCGAGGCTCTTCAGCATGCCCTCCTGCATCGCGAGCAGGCGCTCGTGCTCGGCTTCGGCGTCTGCCGGGTCGATGTAGCTGAACATCTCGAGCTTCTGGAACTGGTGCACGCGGATGATGCCGCGGGTGTCCTTGCCGTGGCTGCCCGCCTCCCGGCGGTAGCACGTCGACCAGCCGGCGTAGCGCTTGGGGCCGCCCGAGAGGTCGAGGATCTCGTCCTTGTGGTAGCCGGCGAGCGCGACCTCGCTCGTGCCCGTGAGGTAGAGGTCGTCGTCGGGGAGGTAGTAGATCTCGTCGGCGTGGGCGCCGAGGAAGCCCGTGCCCGCCATGATGTCGGGGCGCACGAGCGTCGGGGTGATGAGGGGCACGAAGCCCGACTCGATCGCTCGCTGGAGCCCGAGCTGCATGAGGGCGAGCTCGAGGCGCGCGCCGACGCCCTTGAGGAAGTAGAAGCGCGCGCCCGACACCTTCGCGCCGCGCTCCATGTCGATCGCGTCGAGCAGCTCTCCGAGAGCGAGGTGGTCGCGCGGCTCGAAGTCGAACTCGGGCTTGCCGCCGACCTCGCGCAGGGTCACGAAGTCGTCCTCGCCGCCGGCGGGCACGCCGTCGATCACGAGGTTCGGGATGGCTCCCGCGACCTCGGCGAAGCGGGCCTCGGCATCCGATGCGACCGCCTGCGCGGTCTTGACGCGCGCCGCGAGCTCCTGCGCCTGGGCGACGAGGGCCGCCTTCTCGTCCTTCGGTGCCTGCGCGACCTGCTTGCCGAAGGCGTTCTGCTCGGCGCGGAGGGTCTCGAAGCCCGCGATCGCCTGCCGGCGCGCCGCGTCGGCCTCGATCGCCTCGTCCACGAGCGCCACGGGCGCGCCGCGGCGCTCCTGCGAGGCGCGCACGACATCCGGGTTCTCACGCAGCAGCACGGGGTCGATCACGCCTCAAGTCTAGGAGCCTGTCGAAGGGGGTCCCCATGGCCTACCGTGAGAGCATGACGCCCCCGGACGCCGCGAAGCCTCGTCGGGCCGCCGTCATCTACAACCCGATCAAGGTCGACGTCGACAACCTGCGGGACGTCGTGGCCGCGGCCGAGAGCGCCGCCGGCTGGGCGAAGAGCCTCTGGATCGAGACGACCGAGGCGGATCCGGGCATCGGCCAGGCGCGGCGCGCGCTCGCGGAGGGCGCCTCCGTCGTCATGGCCGCGGGGGGCGACGGCACCGTGCGCGCCGTCGCGCAGGGGCTGCAGAACTCGGGCGTCCCGCTCGCGCTGCTGCCCTCGGGCACGGGCAACCTGCTCGCACGCAACCTCGGCCTCGACGTCAACGCCTCGCACGTCGATGCGCTCGTGGAGATCGCGTTCACGGGCGTCGACTCCGCGATCGACGTCGGGGTCGTGGAGGTGGACCGCCCCGACGCGAGCACCGAGACCCACTCGTTCGTCGTCATGGCCGGCCTCGGACTCGACGCGAAGATGATCGCCAACACCAACCCCGAGCTCAAGAAGCGCGTCGGATGGCTCGCGTACGTCGACGCGATCGGGCGCTCCCTCGTCGACAAGCACGTGCTGCGGCTGCGGTACCGGCTCGACGGCGGCGAGGAGCGCTTCACCCGCGTGCACACGATCCTCATCGGCAACTGCGGCGCGCTGCCCGGCAACATCCTCCTGCTGCCCGAGGCGGAGATCGACGACGGCCTGCTCGACATCGTGACGCTGCGCCCCGAGGGGTTCACCGGCTGGGCGCGCGTGTGGGTCGGCATCGTGTGGGAGAACGGGGTGCTGCGCCGCAGCACGATCGGGCGCAAGCTGCTCGATCTGCGGCAGAAGCCCGTGCGCGCGCTGCGCTACCTGCGCGGCCGGCGCATCGAGGGGCGCCTCGACCGACCGGAGGAGTTCGAGCTCGACGGCGACGAGTGCGGTGTCATCACGGCCTTCCGCGCGCGCGTGGACCCCGCGGCCCTTCTCGTGCGCCTCCCGCGCGAGTGACCGCGGGCTGGCTTCGACACGCGGCCTCCGGCCGCTACTCAACCAGCGAGCAACCGCGCACCACCGCACCCCCGCGCATCACCGCTGGTTGAGCAGCCCCGAAGGGGCGTGTCGAAACCAGCCCGTGATGACCTCAGTCGACCGGCGCGCCCGAGAGGATGTCGCGCAGCCAGTCGCGCGCGTCGATGAACACCTGGTCCGCGTAGCGGTCGTCGTGCACGACGCGCACCTTGTCGGCACGCGGGTACGAGCCGAGGAACTGCACGTTCGGGCTGAACCGCTTGAGGCCGAGCAGGGCATCCGCGACGCGCTCGTCGAGCACGTGCCCGTCGAGGTCGACGATGAAGCGGTAGCGGCCGAGCGAGTCGCCGATGGGTCGCGACTCGAGCAGGCTCAGGTTGACGCCGCGCGTCGAGAACTGCTCGAGCATCTCGACGAGGCCACCGGGCTCGTCGCTCGGCAGCTCGACGATCACGCTCGTCTTGTCGGCGCCCGTGCGCGCGGGGATCGCGAGCGAGCGCGACACGAGCACGAAGCGCGTGACCGCCTCCGGGTTGTCGGCGATGTCCTCGGCGAGCACCTCGAGCGGCAGGTGGCCGGTGATGCCGGGCGGGGCGATCGCGGCGTCCGCCGCCTCGCTCTCGAGCAGCGCCATCGGCGCCGCGACGTTCGAGGTCGCGGGGATGTGGCCGTGGCTCGGCAGGGTCGCATCGAGCCACAGATGGCACTGCGCGTAGGCGACCGGGTGCGCGTAGATCACCTCGACGTCCTCGAGGCGCGTGCCCGGGCGGCCCACGAGCTGGAAGTTCACGGGCACGAGGTACTCGCCGATGATCCGCAGCCCGGGGATGTTGGCGAGCGCGTCCTGGGTGGCGGAGACGCCGCCCTCGACCGAGTTCTCGATCGCGATCATGGCGGCGACGCTGCGGCCGCTCACGACGTCGTCGAGCGCCTCGCCGACGTTGTTGACCGGACGCCACTCCTGGCCCGCGGCCTCCGGCACCTGCGTGAGCGCCGCCCACGTGAAGGTGCCCGCGGGGCCGAGGTAGCTGTACCGCGCGGGGGTCGTCGGCTCGCTCATGCCTGCGAGCCTATCGGCGCGCTCAGCCGCTCGTGACGCGCTGCCGCGCCGACGCGCGTCCGTGCACGAGGGTGTAGCCGACCGCCCCCAGCACGGCGACCCCGGCCAGCACGGCGTACAGCGCCGGGTAGCCGACCGCCCCGGCGATCGCGCCGTCGACCACGGGCCCGACGCCGATCCCGATGTCGGCCGCGAGGAAGAAGGTCGACGTCGCGAGCGCGACCCGATGCGGCCCGGCGAGCCCGACCGCGAGTGACTGCGCGGTCGGCATCATGGCCCCGAAGCCGAACGCGACGAGCACGGCCGAGACGTAGGGGATCCATCCGTCGACCCCGAAGGCGAGGATGCCCGTGCCCGCCGCGAGGCACGCGAAGAGCGGGTAGACGACGGCGTTGTCGCCGAAGCGGTCCTGGATGCGCCCGACGAAGAGGCGGGCGGCGAAGACGACGACGGCGTAGAGGGCGAAGTAGCTCCCGCCGATCGCGGCGCCCGTCGCGCTCACCGAGTACGGGTTGACGAAGCTCAGGACGCCCGAGAACGCGATGCCCGTCGGGATCATGAGCGACGCCACGGGGAACGAGCGGCGGTCGATGAAGGTCCACAGCCCCCAGCTGCGCAGAGCCGTGCGGTCGGCGGCGTCGAGCTCGCGCTCGGGGAGTCGCAGCACGAGGGCGCCGGCGAGTCCGATGACGGCCCAGACGGCGGTCGCGAGGAAGAGCGCCTGGTAGCCGAGCCCCGCGATGAGAAGCGTCCCGAGCAGCGGACCGGCGGCGGCTCCGAGGGTCGTCGAGATGCCGTAGTAGCCGACGCCCTCGGCCCGACGGGATGCGGGGATGAGCGAGAAGGCGCCCGCGCTCACGGCGTTGCTCGCGGCGCCGAAGGCGATCCCCATGAGCCCCTGGAGGACCACCACCGCCCACAGCTCCGCGGCGACGATCTGCGCGAGCGCGAGCAGCACGCACGCGGCGAGGCACGCGAGGAGCGTGCGCCGCCTGCCGATGACGTCGAGGAACTTCCCACCGACGAGTCGCGCGACGATCGAGCCGACGACGAAAGCCCCCGCGACGATCCCCGCCACGAGCTCGTCGGTGCGGAACACCTCGATCGCGTACAGCGCCATCGTGGTGACGAGCAGGTAGAAGATCGCGGCGATGCAGAAGTTGACGGCGACCGCGAGCACGAAGCGCGCGCTCAGCACGGGGTCCCGGCGCGGGGCGTCCGCCCCGCGCCCGGACGACTCAGCCACGGTGGAGAGGCGCGGAGCCCGTCGTGTCGCGCCCGCGGCTGCCGGGCTTGGTGTCGATCGGGTCGCCGTACCAGGTCATGCCCTCGGGCATGTCCTCCTTCGTCCACTCGACCGCCTCCCAGTCGTTGTC
This sequence comes from Actinomycetes bacterium, assembly GCA_023432005.1. Taxonomy (GTDB): domain Bacteria; phylum Actinomycetota; class Actinomycetes; order Actinomycetales; family Microbacteriaceae; genus Homoserinibacter. Next base: position 16,078 of record JAEYVF010000108.1, on the reverse strand, counting down.
GAAGATCTGGTAGCCGCCCGCGTAGAGCTCGACGCGGTGGTCCGAGCCGGGGTCGTGCACGTAGAGGTACATGGCCTGGCCGATGCCGTGCTTGCCGGGCCCCACCCCGTAGGAGACGTCGTGATCGCGCAGGATGTCGGCGGCGGTCAGCACGTCGGAGAAGTTCTCGAGGTTGAAGGCCACGTGGTGCAGCTGGGCGGTCTTCTCCTCCATGTTCGCGACGATCGCGATGTCGTGCATCTGCGACGTCACCGACATCCACGAGGCCAGCAGCGTCGAGGTGTCGGGGATGTTCGCGAACTCGCGACGGCGGAAGCCGAGAGCGTTCGAGAGCCACCCCTCGGCCTTATTGATGTTGCCGGGGCTCGTCTGCACGTTGAAGTGGTCGAGGCGGCGCACGCCGAGCCCGCGGCGCTTGCTCGAGTTGGTGGGCAGCTTCGAGCGCAGCTCCTCGTGCGGCGTCGGGGTCTTCTCCATGTCGTGGTAGAGCTCGATCGGGTGGCCGCCCCACGGCATGAGGAAGCGCACGGCGGTGCCGCGGCCGATCTCGGCGCCCGCGGGCACCTCGAGCACCTCGATCTCCTGCTCGAGCAGCTCCTGATGGAACAGCTCGACGTCCTGGGGCCGCTGCACGCGGAAGCTCAGCGAGTTGACGACGGCATCCGCCTGCTCGCGCAGCACGAGCGAGTGGTGATGGAGCTCCTGGAAGCCGCGCAGGTACGCGACGCCGGGCTGCTCGGCCACGACCTCCATCCCGAGGATGTCGCGGAAGAACCGCAGGGAGGCCTGCAGGTCCTTGGTCCCGAGGTCGATCGCCCCCGTCTTGGCGATGCGCGGCCCCTGGTCGTAGCGGTCAGCGTGAATGGACACCATCGTCTCCTTGTCGTCTGTTGCTGGTCAGTCGTTGCCGGCGGCCGCGACGAGGTCGAGGGCGACGTCGGCGAGCATGTCCTCCTGGCCGCCGATGAGCTTGCGGCGGCCCACCTCGACGAGGAGCGTGCGGGCGTCGACGCCGTACTCGCGCGCGATGCGCTCGGCATGCCGCAGGAAGCTCGAGTAGACCCCCGCGTAACCGACCGTGAGCGTCTCGCGGTCGACCTGCACGGGACGGTCCTGGAGGGGGCGCACGATGTCGTCGGCCGCATCCTGCAGCGCGAAGACATCGGCGGGCACGTCGTACCCCTCGAGCTGGGCGACGGCGACGAAGGCCTCGATGGGCGTGTTGCCCGCGCCCGCGCCGAGCCCCGTGAGGGAGGCGTCGACGCGATACGCGCCCTCCTCGACGGCCGCGATCGAGTTCGCGACCGACAGCGAGAGGTTCTGGTGGGCGTGCACGCCGATCTCGGTGCCCTCATCGAGCACGTCCCGGTAGGCGCGCACGCGCTCGCGGATGCCGCCCATCGTCAGGCGACCCGCCGAGTCGGTCACGTACACGCAGCGCGCCCCGTACGACTCCATGAGCTTCGCCTGCTGCGCGAGCTCGGCGGGGCCGATGAGGTGCGACATCATGAGGAAGCCCGAGACGTCCATGCCCCACTCGCGCGCGGTGGCGATGTGCTGGGCCGCGACGTCCGCCTCCGTGCAGTGGGTCGCGACGCGCACCGAGCGCACGCCGTGGTCGAACGCGGCACGCAGGTCGGCCAGCACGCCGACGCCCGGCAGCAGCAGGGTCGTGAGAACGGCGTTCTCGACCACCTCGGCGGCGGCGTCGATCCACTCGAGGTCGGTCTGCGATCCGGGGCCGTAGGTGAGGCTCGAGCCACCGAGGCCGTCCCCGTGGGTCACCTCGATCGCGTCGACGCCCGCGCGGTCGAGCGCCCCGACGACGGCGCGCACGGTGTCGAGGGACGCCTGGTGGCGCAGCGCGTGCATTCCGTCGCGCAGCGTCACGTCCTGCACGTAGATGCGGTTCCCGGTCATGTCAGCGTGCTCCCTGGGCCAGTTCCTCGCCCACGCGCAGCGCGGCGGAGGTCATGATGTCGAGGTTTCCCGCGTAGGCGGGCAGGTAGTGGGCGGCTCCCTCGACCTCGAGGAAGACCGTCGTCTTCGTGTAGGCGTCGAGACGCTCGGCCTCGGGCACGACCGGATCGACCTCCGGTCCGACGTCGGCGAACTGCAGGGAGTGCTTGAGTCGGTAGCCCGGCACGTACTCGGCGACGTCGGCGATCATCCGCTCGACCGATGCCGCCACCTCGGCGCGCTGTGCCTCGTCGAGGCGCGGCGTGAGGGTCAGCACCGTGTCGCGCATGATCATGGGCGGATCGGCGGGGTTCAGGATGATGATCGCCTTGCCGCGCGCCGCGCCGCCGACCGTCTCGATGGCGTGCGCGGTCGTCTCGGTGAACTCGTCGATGTTGGCGCGCGTGCCCGGGCCCGCGGAGCGCGAGGCGACGGATGCGACGATCTCGCCGTAGACGACGGGCACCACCCGGCTGACGGCCGCGACCGCGGGGATCGTGGCCTGGCCGCCGCACGTCACCATGTTGACGTCGTCGGCGTCGAGGTGCGCGCCCAGGTTGACGGGCGGCACGACGAACGGACCGATCGCGGCGGGCGTGAGGTCGACGAGGCGCTTGCCGTAGGGCTTGAGCTTCTCGGCGTTCGCGACGTGCGCTTTCGCGGATGTCGCGTCGAACACGATGTCGACGTCGTCGAAGTGCTCCCAGGCGATGAGCCCGTCGACACCCTCCGCCGTGGTGGCGAAGCCCAGCCGGGCCGCGCGCGCGAGGCCGTCCGACTCGGGGTCGATGCCGACCATGATGCCCATGTCGAGCACCGACGACAGCCGATGCACCTTGAACATCAGGTCCGTGCCGATGTTGCCGGATCCGATGATGGCGACCTTGCTCATGATTCCCCTCCTGCGATCGCGGCGACGCGACCGAGTCCATCGACCTCTGCGACGACCGACACGCCCGGCCGCAGCGCGACCATGGGGCCGAGCGCGCCCGAGAGCACGACCTCCCCCGCCCGCAGTGGCCGCCCCTGCGCCGCGGCGGTGCGCGCGACCCAAACGAGCGCCTCGACGGGGTCGCCGAGGCAGTCAGCGCCTCGGCCCGTGGAGGCGACCTCGCCGTCGATCGACATGCGCATGACCACCTCCCGCAGGTCGATGCGGCGCGGGTCGACCGCCGCCTCGCCGAGCACGTACGTGCCGCTCGAGGCGTTGTCGGCCACGGTGTCGAAGAGGCCGATGCGCCAGTCCTGGATGCGGGAGTCGACGATCTCGAGGGCGGGCGTCGCGTACTCCACCGCGCGCAGCACCGACTCGCGGTCGAGCTCGTCGACGTCGGTGTCGAGCACGAAGGCGATCTCCGCCTCGACCTTGGGCTGGATGAGGCGCCGCATGTCGATCTGCCCGCGATCGTGGATCTCCATGTCGGCGAGCAGCATGCCGAAGTCAGGCTGATCGACGCCGAGCTGGCGACGCACGGCGTCCGAGGTGAGGCCGACCTTGTGCCCGACGAGCGGGTTGTCGGCGCTCTCGCGCTCGGCCATGTGGAGGGCCTGGACCTCGTACGCCTCCTCGAGGCTGCGGAGCGTCGACGCGATGGGCGCGATGGGCACGCGCGTCTCGAGCGCCTCGGTGAGCGCGCGCGCGGCGGCGCGGATGCGATCGTCGGCCATGGCTCAGCCCACCTTCTCGGCGGGGGCGCTCGCGGTGACGCGGAGGTGGCCCGCGGCGACGGCGGCCTCCAGCATCCGTCCGACGTCCTGCACGGGGCCCGCCGCGGCGATGAAGCGGTCCGGGCGCAGGATGAGCGCCGAGGTCGGGCGGATGTCGAACCATTTCTTGATGCGTCCGTCGACGTCGCCGAGCACCTGCGCGCCCGGAGCGTCGTCGACGAGCTGCGTCGTGGGACGCAGCCAGACGACCGCGGCGTCGAGGCGCTCGAGCATCGCCCGCTGCTCCTCGTCGAGGTGCGCGATCGGGTTGCTCCCCCACGCGAGCACAGCCCAGCGGTAGCCGATGACGTCGTCGAGACGGTGCTCGGCGCCGTCGACCGTGCGCACGCGCGGCTGGATGAACTGCGTGCCGACGGGCGACGGGGTGTCGCGGAAGTGGCGGTAGGAGGTGAGCAGCCCGCGTCCGTCGATCGTCGCGCACGCCTCCCCCGGGGTCGCGGAGATGGGATCGACGACGACCCCGCGCGTGTAGCGCGGCATGGGCTTGTACTTCATCTGCACGAAGTACTGCTTGACCGAGGGGACGACCGTGAGCAGCCGCGCGGCGCCGTCGCGCAGAAGTGCGACGAGTCGATTCGTGGGCCTGACGAAGCGGCCGAAGGCCACGGAGATGCCGATCATGGCCTTGGCGTGGGGCTGGCGCTCGACCGTGTAGGTGTCGAGCAGGGCGTCGTCCGCTTCGCCGAGCACGACCGCCGAGAGCTTCCACGCGAGATTCGTCGAGTCGCGCATCCCGCTGTTCCAGCCCTGCCCCTGCCACACGGGCATGAGGTGCGCCGCGTCGCCGGCGATGAAGCAGCGCCCAGAGCGGAAGCTGCTCGCGATCCGCGAGTGGTGGGTGTAGACGCGCCGACGGATGATCGACGCCTTCGCGGGGTCGGGCATGTGGGCCGACAGCAGCCCCGCGATGAACGCGTCGTCGTCGGCGAGCTCCTCGGGCTCCTTGTCGAAGAGCATGAACTCGAACCGGCGGAGGCCGTGCGGGAGAGCGAGCGAGACGTACGGCCGCTTGGGGTCGCCACCCACCCAGACGTTGGGCAGACCGAGCGGGTCGTTCTCCATGTCGATGACGATCCACCGGGTCGACGGCGACTGACCGTCGAAGGCGACGCCCATGTGCTTGCGCGTGAAGCTCCGGCCGCCGTCGGCGCCGACGAGGTAGCGGCTGCGGAAGGTCACGAGCTCATCCCCCACGCGCGCGTGCACGTCCACGTGGTCGTCGTGGTCGTCGATCCGCTCGGCCTCGTGTGCGAAGTGCACGGTCACGTGCGGGAAGCGGGCGAGGCCCTCGAGGAGCACGCGATCGACGGCCGGCTGCACGAAGGCGTTGCGGCGCGACCATCCGAACTCGTCGATGGCGGGCGCGATCGCCGCCATGACCCGGCCGCGGCCGTTGACGAGATGCATGATGTGGCTCGGCGTCGTATGGGGCAGCACGTCCTGGATGAGCCCCATGGTCTGGATCGAGCGCAGGGACTCGTCGTCGATCCCGACGCCGCGCGGGTAGTTGATGAGCTCGGGGAGCGCCTCGACCAGGTTGACGCTCACGCCTCGCAGCCCCAGGAGGTTGGCGATGGAGAGGCCGGCGGGGCCCGCCCCCACGACCGTGACGTCGGCCTCGCGTACGGAACCGCGAGTTGACGAGGAAGTCATCATCGACCCTTTCAACGTTCAATTAGTGAACACCATAGTTCACATGTTGCATAGTGGACGCTAGCGCGGAGCGCCCCGGGCGTCAACCGCCGTGTGAGAGAAGTTGTGCGTGCGCGAGCGCACACCGACGAGCGGGCGCTGCAGCACCCGTGCGAAGCGCGACGGCCGGGTCAGCCGATCACGGCGAGGTGACTCAGGCCGACGACTCGACCTGCTCCGAGAGCTTCGCGCACGCGGCAAGGGCAGGCTCGATGGCCGCGTCGAGCACCTCGGGTCGATTGCTCACCATGTTGACGCAGCAGTCCATGCCGGCGATGCGCAACGGGATCGCCAGGCCATGGAGGTTCGGCTCGATCTCCCCGAACGTGCGCGCGTAGCCTCTCTCCCGCGCCTCGGTGACCCGCTCCGAGTCCGACTCGCGCGGCGGCTCGAGCACGCGCAGCGCGAGTCCTGCCGCACCGCGGTCGATCACGTGCCTGTCGCCGACCTGGAAGCCCATGCGGAAGCCCTGCCGTGCCGACTCGACGACCGAGAGCGCCACGGCGTCGTCGCCCTCTCGCACGAAGAGCGCGACCGTGGCCCCGACCTCGTCGGCGAGCGCGGCGAGCTGCGGCTTGACGGCGACGCTGAGGGCCGAGAGGCCGCCCTCCGCGAGGTTCACGAGCCCCACCGCACCGCGGAACCGGCCGTCGGGTCCGCGTGCGATGAGGCGCGCATCCGACAGTGCCGCGAGGATCCGGTTGGCGATCGAGCGGTGTACGCCGAGGTGCTCTGCGAGCTCCGCGATGCTCATTCCCGTCGGCGAGAGCGCGACCGCGCGCAGCGCGCGCAGGCCGCGGACGAGCGTCTGCGCGCCGAGCGTCGAACCCGACGTCTGCTCCTGCTGCACGGTCACGACTCGATGATAGGTCCGCGCGGGTCCGGGAACTGAGGACTCACCACGATCACCCCTCACCCTCGAGGAACCCGAGCACGAGTGCGTTGAACCGCTCCCATTGCTCCCACTGCGGCCAGTGACCCGCGTCCTCGATGAGCTCGAACCGGCCCTGCGGGATCTGCTCGGCCATGTGCAGGCCGGCGCCCGCCGGTCCGGACGGATCGTCGCTCGTCCACACCACGAGCGTCGGGGCGGAGATCCCCTGCAGCTCCTCGTCCGTGATGAGGTTGCGCGCACGGATCTCCGGGTCCTGAAGGCACAGGATGTGGCGCATCGAGTCGGCGAAGCCCGGCTGCGCGTAGATGCCCTGGCGGATGTCGACGAGCTCCTCGGTGACCGACTCCGGATGCGCCATGAGCCACTCGAGTCGCGACCGGACGCGTTCGCGGCTCGGATCGTCGACGGCGGCCTGGCTGAGCTCGCGGATGCGCGCCATGACCTCCGGCCTGGCCATCGTGCCGCCCGGGGTGTTGAGCACGAGGCGGTCCACCCGTTCGGGATGCGCGGCCGCGAACTTGACGGCGACCCATCCGCCGAGGGACTCGCCGTTGAGGTGGGCGCGGTCGGCGCCGAACGCGTCCATGAGGGCCGCGAGGTGCTCGACGTACTCGGGCAGCTCGAGGTCGTGATCGGTGGGCGTCGTGTAGCCGTGTCCCGGGTAGTCGTAGGCGATGACCCGGTACCGGCGGGCGAAGTCGGCGATGTTGCGCGAGTACGCCTCGAGGTGCCCGCCCGTACCGGGGAGCAGGAAGACGGTCTCGGCGCCGTCCCCCGCGACGAGGCAGCGGGTGCGCCACCCGGCCGCGTCGACGTACTCGACGCGATGGGCGACGGCGCCCAGCTCGCCCCATGCTGTCGCCCGCGGGCGGGTCTGAACGTTGAGGTCTCCGATGACGGCGCTCACGATCGCGCCTCCTCTCCCAGGTAGATGTCGCGGAAGATCGACCAGTCGGCGACGTCTGCGACGCGTTCGTCGAGCGCGACGCGCCCGTGGTCGAGCACCGCGACGCGGTCGGCGATCGCGAGGGAGTTGTCGACGAGCTGCTCCACGAGCACGACGCACAGGCCCTCGTCGCGCAACCGCGAGACCTCGCCGAACACCTCCTGCACGATGGCGGGGGCGAGCCCCGCCGAGGGCTCGTCGAGCAGCAGCACGCGCGGATCGAGCATGAGCGCTTGGGCGATCGCGAGCATCTGCTGCTGGCCGCCCGAGAGCAGGCCCGCCGCGAGGTCGCGCTTCTCGCCGAGGATCGGGAATCGCTCGTACGCCGCCTCAAGGCCCTGCGCGATGTAGCCGCGGCGTCGACGATGCACGTACCCGCCGATGCGCAGGTTCTCCTCGACGGTGCGGGCCCGGAAGACGCGCTTGCCCTCCTGCACGAGGGCGATGCCCGCCCGGGTTCGCGCGTACGCCTGCCCCGTGATCGCCTGACCGTCGTACTCGACGGTGCCCGTCGAGCCGATGAGCCCGACGACGGCCGACAGCAGCGTCGTCTTGCCGGCACCGTTGCGCCCGAGCACCGCGGTGATCTGGCCTGCGGGGCACTCGAGGCTCAGGTCGCGGATGACCTGGATCTGGCCGTACCCCGTCGACAGGCCGCGGATCGAGAGACCGCTCATCGCTCCTCCTCCCGGGCGCCGAGCGCCGTGCCCAGATAGACCTCGGTGACACGCGGATCGGAGCGCACGTGATCCGGGTCGCCCTCGGAGACGATGCGCCCGGTGTCGAGCACGTAGACGTGGTCGGAGACCGACATGACCATCTCGAAGTTGTGCTCGACGAGCACGATCGTGGCGCCGGATTCCCGCAGCTTGCGGATGAGGGCGGCGAGCTCGGCGACCTCGCCCTCGTCGAGCCCGGATGCCGGCTCGTCGAGCAGAACGAGCTTGGCGTCGGCGGCGAGCGCGCGCGCGACCTCGACGAGGCGGCGCGTGCCGAGCGGCAGGGAGCTCGCCTCGACGTCGGCGAGGTGCGCGATGTCGAGGAGCGCGAGCAGCTCGAGAGCCTGGGTGCGGTGCCGACGGCGCGTCCGCGCGAAGCCGGGGAGCCGCAGGATCGACGAGATGAGGGGCACGCCGTGCGCGCTCTGCATCGCGATGGCGATCGTCTCGACGACCGTGAGGTCTTGCGGGATGATCGGCGTCTGGAAGGTGCGGGCGACGCCGCGGCGGGCGATCTGGTGCGGCTGGAGCGTCGTCAGGTCGTCTCCGTCGAGGCGGATCGCTCCCTCGTCGGGCCGGTAGAAGCCCGAGACGACGTTGAGGAGCGTCGTCTTGCCCGAGCCGTTGGGCCCGATGAGGCCCGTCACGGTGCCCGCGGCGAAGGTGACGCTCACATCCGCGAGTGCGGTGTTGCCTCCGAACCTCTTCACGAGGCCCGTCACCTCGAGCGTCTCCCCGCGCAGCCGCGAGATGAGCTCGTCGGAGGCGACGGCTGCCTGCGCGTCCGGGAGAACCTCGTCGCGGACGAGGTGGCGACGCACGAGCTTCCGTGCGAGGCCCGCGATGCCGCCCGAGAAGAAGAGCGCACCGGCCAGCAGGATGAGGCCGAAGATGATGAGCGAGTACTGCTGGAGCCCGGTGGCCCGCAGCGGCCCGATCACCATGATCGCCGCGCCCACGACCGCGCCGTAGATGCTCGCGCTGCCGCCGATGATGGTGGCCGCGAGGATCACGATCGCCATCGTCAGGCCGAACGAGGTCGGGGAGATGTAGCCGTCCTGGTAGGCGAAGAGGGCGCCCGCGACGCCCGCCGGCGCCGCGCCGATCAGGTAGGCGGTGAGCTTGAGCCGGGTGACGGAGAAGCCGAGGGACCGCGCGAGCACGGGGCTCGCGTGCATCACCTGCAGCGCCTGACCGTGGGGCGACACGATGAAGTTGCGGATGACGACGAAGAACACGACGGTGACGGCCACGACGAGCGTGTAGTACCCGGTCGCGCTGAGTCGCGCGCCGAAGAGCACGGGGAGCGGGATGCCGGTGAGCCCCGACGGTCCGCCCGTGTGCTCCGTCAGCAGCGTGACGACATCCGGCACGAGCAGCACGAGGAAGAACGTGACCATCGCCATCGACCAGGAGCCGAGCCGGAGCCCGGGGATCCCCGTGAGGAGGCCGACGACCGCGGCCGCGACGAGCGCCACGAGCACGGTGATCGAGAGGTCGAAGCCCTGGATCGCGAGGTAGCCCGCGAGGTAGGCACCGACCGCGTAGAACGCGGCCTGACCGAGGGCGAGCTCGCCGCTGTAGCCGAACGTGACGTTGAGGCCGACGACGAGGAGCGCGAGCAGGCAGATCGAGACGATGATGCGCAGCACCGCGGGAGCCGTGCCGAGGTACGGCAGGGCGAGCGCGACGGCGGCGAGCGCGAGCGGGATGATCCAGAGGGGCGCGGTGAGGTAGCGCCGGAGGCTCATGCGCATCAGACGACCCTCTCCTGTGTCTTGCCGCGCGAGAACAGGCCGTGCGGCAGGACGACGAGCACGATGAGCAGCAGCACGAACACCGTGATGTTCTGCCAGTCGCTGCCGAAGTAGCGCGCCGCGAACATCTCGAGGATGCCGACGATGCCGGCCGCGAGGAGCGCGCCGAGCATGCTGCCGAATCCTCCGAGCGCGAGCACGAGGAAGGCCTTCACGGCGAGGCCCTCGCCGAGGTGGTAGGTCGCATAGGTCTTGGTCGCGACGAGCGGGGCGACGGCGCCGACGAGGGCGCCGGCGAGGGCGAACGCGCCGGTCGCGAGACCCCGCACGTTGACGCCGCGCAGCATGGCCGCGTCGCGGTCCTCCGAGGTCGCGAGCGCGGTGAGGCCGATCGAGGTGCGCGTGCTGAGCAGCCACATCCCGACGCCGACCACGATCGCGACGACGATGAGCGAGAGCTCGCCGACCGTGACGCGACCGCCCAGGACGTCGAGCACGCCGAACTCCTTGAGGTACGGCATCGAGCGGGGCTCCGAGCCCCACAGCACGAGGGCGACGCCCGAGAGGATCACGCCGATGCCGAGGGTCGTGACGAGCTCGTTGTGCGAGCCCTTGCGGGCGAGGGGCCGCACGGCGATGAACTCCTCGATCGCGCCGATGAGGGCGCCCGCTGCCGCGCAGACGAGGATGGCGACGCCGAGCGGCAGGTCGAAGCGCGAGGCGGCCTCGACGGCGATGAAGGTGCCGACCATGAGGATGTAGGCCTGCGCGAAGTTGAACACGCGCGTGCCGATGAAGACGATGTTGTACGCGATCGCGACGAGCGCGTACACGGCGCCGATCGAGAGACCGGCCCAGAGGGTTGTGACCATGTGAGGGCTTCCGGTTCGAGACGGGTGGATGGGCCCGCCGCCGGCCGCGAGGTTCGGCCGGCGGCGGGATCGGTCACTCGATGGACTCGATCGTCCCCTTCACCACCGGGCCGGGGCGCACGACGATGTAGGCGTCCGTGCCGAGGTTCCGGAAGTGGTTCTCGCCCGTGTAGCTCTTGTACTCGGGGAAGGTGAGGTAGGGCGATTCGCCGTCGAGGGCCTCGAGGTTCTCAAGCGCCTCGGCGACCGCCGCGGCATCCTTGGAGCCCGCCTGCTCGACGCCCTGCTTGACGACGTGCACCGCGTCCCACTGGTGGGTGTAGAGCTGCATGAGCTGGTCGAACGAGCTGCCGCGCTTCTCGAGCTCGGACGTCAGGTAGTCGAACGCGGCCGTGCCGGTGACCTTCCGCTCGGCCGTGTTGATCGCGAACACCCGCAGGTGGAGGTTGTTCCAGTCGGCCTCGCTCGAGATGAGAGCGAGGTTGTTGCCGTTGCCGAGACCGCCGTCACCGTAGGTCGGGATGTCCCATCCGAGCTTCGTGCGGCTCTCGAGCGCGTAGCCCGATGCGCTTCCGTAACCCTGGATGATGAGGGCGTCGGGGCTGCCCGACTGCAGGCGCTGGAGCTGGGCCGTCATGTCGAGGTCGGTGGGGGCGTAGGCCTCCTGCACGAGCTCGAAGCCCTCGCCCGGCAGCTCGGCGGCGAACGCCTCCGCGATGCTCTGGCCGAGCGCGTCGTTGGCGCCGAGGTACGCGATCTTCTTGTACCCCTCGTCGGCGAAGAGCTCGGCCGCTGCCTGCGGGTCGAGCGCGACGACGGGGTTGGTGCCGAAGGCGTAGGGGTACGTGGCCGGGTCGTTGATCGCGTTAGCGTAGGTGTTACCGATCGAGAGGATCTCGTTGCGGGTCAGGAGCGGCAGCATGGCGAGGGTGACAGCACTCGACACGCCGTGGATGACGAGGTCGGGCGCCTCCTTGTCGATCTGCTCCTGCAGGAGCGTCACGGCCTTGGTCGGGTCGAGTTGATCGTCGGCCACGATGAGCTCGATCTGCTCGCCGGCGATGCCGCCGTTCGCGTTGATCGAGTCGACCGCGATCTCCAGGCCCTCCTGCTGGGCCTTGGACGAGCCCGCGAGGGGGCCCGTGAGCGAGAGGCTCGCGTAGATCGTGTAGGTGCCGCCGGCCGAGTCGCCGCCGCCTCCGGACGACCCGCCGTCCTCTGTCGCACAGCCGGTCAGCACGAGGGCTGCGGCTGTGGTGAGGGCCACCGCGGGCCCCAGAATCTTCGAAACCACGTTGTTCCTTCCGATTGGATTCGCGCGTCTCTGCGCCGGTCCCCCCTTGGTGCGGGGTGCCGCCTCGCCTCATATGCGTGAGGTCCGTCGGCCTTGACAGCATGACCCACGCTCACCACACTCGTCAATATGTGAACGCCGATGTTCGCAAAATGACCACAGGACGCAAAGGAGCTCCGATGTCACAAGCCGGCCTTCCCGATTTCGACGAGACGTTCGACGTCGTCGTCGTCGGCACCGGAGCCGGGGGCCTGAGCGCAGCCGCGATCGCCGCCGAAGGCGGTGCGTCCGTCCTCGTGCTCGAGAAGGCCGCGCGGATCGGCGGGACGACCCGCAAGTCAGCTGCCGCCCTCTGGGTCCCCGGCAACCGGTTCATGCGCGAGGCCGGGATCGACGATCGACCCGAGGATGTCGTGCGCTTCCTCGCACGTATCGGCCGCCCCGCGCTCTACGACCCCGAGGCCCCGCGATTCGGGCTCCCCGATTGGGAGTACGACATGCTCATGGCGTTCTGCGAGAACGCCGCGATCGCCCAGGAGGAGCTCGAGCGCGTCGGCGCGATGTGGCTCGCCCCCTCGCCGTTCGGCATCTCCGACTACCAGGGCCACCGTCCCGAGAACCGGCACCCTGTCGGTAGGACGCTCTACGAGGCCGAGACCCTCGGCGCGGCGAACGGCGGTCAGGTGCTCGTCGACCGTCTCGCCGCGGGTGCCCGGAAGCACGGCGCCGTCATCCGCGTCGAGCACGAGGTGACGGATGTCGTGCTCGATGAGGACGGCGCCGCGATCGGCCTCGCGATCCGCACCCCGGACGGCGAAACCCGCATCGGGGCCCGCGCCGGCATCGTGTTCGCGAGCGGCGGCTTCACCCACAACCCCGAGTACCGCGTGCAGTTCCTCAACGGACCCTTCATGGGCGGCTGCGCGGCGCCCACCAACACCGGGGACTTCCTGCGCATCGCCATGCAGCTCGGCGCCGAGCTCGGCGACCTGTCCGAGGCCTGGACCGTGGCGATCAACACGGAGCGCATGGAGCGGGAGCCCGACACCTTCATGTCGAGCTTCTACGTGCTCGGCGACGGCATGGTGCAGGTCAACCGCGCCGGCCGCCGCGTCGTCAACGAGAAGGCTCCCTACAACGAGCACGGGCGCGTCATGTCCAACTGGGACCCGGTCGAGCTGCGCTATCCGAACATGCCCCTCATCGCGATCTGGGACCAGGAGGTGGCCGACCGGTGGGGCATCGACCGCTTCGGCAACCCCGTGCCCGCAGCGGATGCGGACCCCTACTGGGTCGTCTCGGGCGACAGCCTCGAGGAGCTCGCCGCCGCGATCGACGCGAAGCTCGTCGAGCTCGGAGCGCGAACGGGCAACGCCCGCCTGGACGCGGACTTCGTCGACAACCTGCGTTTCACGATCGAGCGCTACGGCGAGCTCGCCGACGCGGGTGTCGACAGCGACTTCGGCCGCGGCGACACCCAGTTCGAGCGCTACGTCTCCAGCCGGTTCGGCGACGGCGACGGCCCGAACCCGCTCATGCGGCGCCTCGATACGAGCGGCCGCCTGTACGCGTCGGTGCTCGCGCTCGGCACGCTCGACACCAAGGGCGGCCCGCGCACGACCCCGCACCGCGAGGTGCTGCGGCCCGACGGATCGACGATCCCCGGCCTCTACGCCGTCGGCAACTGCGCCGCATCGGCGGCGGGCCAGGGCTACCCCGCGGCGGGCGCGACCCTCGGCCCGATCGTCACGGAGGGCTACCTCGCCGCGAAGCGCGTGCTCGCGCGCATCTGACCTCCCCGGTCGGCGGGGTGCCGGTGCAGGATGGTCCCATGACCTCGCGCGCCGGTACCCCCGCCCAGCCGTCCGACCTCATCGACGTGCACGAGCTCGTCGACGCGTACTACCGCCGCACGCCCGACATGGCCGACCCCGCCCAGCGGGTGGTGTTCGGCACGAGCGGGCACCGGGGCTCGAGCCTCGACGGCGCGTTCACCGAGACCCACATCGCGGCGATCACGCAGGCGATCGTCGAGTACCGCGCATCCCAGGGGGTGACGGGTCCGCTCTTCGTCGGCGCCGACACACACGGCCTCTCCGCTCCCGCGCAGACGACCGCTCTCGGCGTGCTCGAGGCCAACGGCGTGCACGCGCTCGCCGACGAGTTCGGCGACTTCGTGCCGACCCCCGCGCTCAGCCGCGCCATCATCCGGTACAACGCCGAGCACGCGGGCGGGCCGCAGGCAGACGGCATCGTCATCACACCGAGCCACAACCCGCCTCGCGACGGCGGGTTCAAGTACAACCCCCCGCACGGCGGCCCGGCCGACTCGGATGCGACGGGCTGGATCGCGAGCCGCGCCAACGAGATCATCGAGGGCGGCAATAGAGAGGTGCGCTTCGCGGAGCCCTCCGCGATCGACACCTACGATTTCCGCGGCGCCTACGTCGACGACCTCGCGAACGTGCTCGACATGGACGCGATCGCGTCCTCGGGGCTCAAGCTCGGCGCCGATCCGCTCGGCGGCGCGAGCGTCGGCTACTGGGCCCTCATCGCCGAGCGCTACGGCCTCGATCTCGAGGTCGTCAACCCCGCTGTCGACCCGACGTGGTCGTTCATGACGCTCGACTGGGACGAGAAGATCCGCATGGATCCGTCCTCCCCCTCGGCCATGGCGTCGGTCGTGGCCCGCGCGGGCGACTTCGCGATCCTCACGGGCAACGATGCCGACGCCGACCGGCACGGCATCGTGACACCCGACGGCGGCCTCATGAACCCCAACCACTATCTCGCCGTCGCGATCCAGTACCTCTTCACCCACCGTCCCGACTGGCGTCCGGATGCCGCGATCGGCAAGACCCTCGTGTCGAGCTCGATGATCGACCGCGTCGCGGCCTCGCTCGGCCGACGACTCTGGGAGGTGCCCGTGGGATTCAAGTGGTTCGTCCCGGGACTCGTCGACGGATCGGTGGGCTTCGGCGGCGAGGAGAGCGCCGGCGCGAGCTTCCTCACCCGCGACGGCCGCGCCTGGACGACCGACAAGGACGGCATCATCCTCGCGCTGCTCGCGGCCGAGATCCGCGCCGTCACCGGCAAGAGCCCGAGCGAGCTCTACCGCGAGCTCGCGGCGGAGTTCGGCGACCCCGCATACGCACGCGTGGATGCCGCCGCCACCCCCGAGCAGAAGGCCCGCCTCGGCAAGCTCTCGGGCGACGACATCACGGCGACCGAGCTCGCGGGAGACCCCATCACGACGAGGCTCTCGCACGCGCCGGGCAACGGCGCGGCGATCGGCGGGGTGAAGGTGGAGAGCGAGCACGCGTGGTTCGCCGCGCGTCCGTCGGGCACCGAGAACGTCTACAAGATCTACGCCGAGTCGTTCCGCGGACCCGAGCATCTGGCCCTCGTGCAGGCCGAGGCAAAGCGCATCGTCGACGCCGCGCTCGCCTGAGCGTTCCACCCGTTTTCGGGGGTCGCGAGGCGACGTCCCGGCCTGCCGTGGGAGCGCTCTCTTCGAGGCTGGCATCCGATTTTTCTGGGCATTGACCTGGGATTTTCCGTCGTTGCCATTTCGTTGCCTTTCTCCGTGTTGACACGGCTGTCGCGGCGTGCGTATCGTTGCGCTCGATTTCGTGAGAGCGCTCCCACGTTGGAGTGTGAGAGCGCTCCCATCGGGATCGTCCCCATCCACGCACACAAAGGAGTGACCGTGAAGCTCTCACGACGCACCGCCACTGTTGCTGCGATCGCCGGTACCGCATCCCTCGCCCTGGTTCTCTCCGGGTGCTCGACGGACGGCGGCAACGGCGGCAACAGCGACGAGAAGATCACGCTGACCATCACGACGTTCGGCACCATGGGTATCGACGTCAACTACGAGAAGTACATGGAGGAGAACCCGAACATCACCATCGAGGCGACCAACCTCGAGAACGGTGGTGCGGCCCGCGACGACGCCTACGCGAAGATCGCAGCCAACACGGGTCTCACCGACATCGTCGCCATCGAGGAGGGCTGGCTCTCCACGATCGCCGACGTCTCGAACGCGTTCGTCGACCTCCGCGACTACGGCATCGAGGACAACAAGGACGACTGGCTCGACTGGAAGTACGCGCAGGGCACCGACGCCGAGGGCCGCGTGTTCGGCGCCGGCCTCGACATCGGCCCGCAGGGCCTCTGCTTCCGCGGCGACCTCTTCGAGGCGGCCGGCCTGCCG
>JAEYVF010000087.1 GCA_023432005.1 Actinomycetes bacterium | reverse complement strand
TCGGGTCGAGCACTCCGTAGAGGAGGTCGATGGCGATGTTCACGAGCACGTACACGATGACGAGGATCGTCACGATCGAGACGATCTCGGGGGTGTCGTGGCGGTTGATCGCCTTGAACAGTTCGTTGCCGACTCCCGGCACGTTGAAGATGCCCTCCGTGACGGTCGCGCCGACGATCAGGATGCCGAAGTCGGCGGCGAGGTTGGTGGTCACGGGGATGAGGGAGTTGCGCAGCACGTGCACGGGGATGACGCGCCCTCGCGACAGACCCTTGCCGTACGCCATGCGCACGAAGTCGTTCTGGTTGGTCTCGATCACCGACGCGCGCGTGAGCCGCACGACGTAGGCCATGTTGAGACCCGCGAGCACGATCGCGGGGAGTATCAGATCGCTCCATGGGGCGCCGGCGCCGACCGTCGGCCTGAACCAGCCGAGGTTGATGCCGAAGATCCACTGCGCGACGAACGCGAACACGAAGACCGGCATCGAGATGATGACGAGCGTCACGAGCAGCGTGGCGCTGTCGAAGATGCCGCCCTTGCGCAGACCCGAGATGAGGCCGGCGAGCACGCCGATGATCAGCTGGATGAGAACGGCGAGGAGCGCCAGCCGCAGCGTCGTCGGGAAGGTGCGGGCGAGGATCTCGTTGACGGACTGACCGGCGTAGGTCGTGCCGAGGTTTCCCTGGAGCACGTCGCCGAGATAGAGGAAGTAGCGGGTCAGGAAGGGCTGGTCGAGATGGAACTTCTCCTCGAGCGCCGCGATCTGCTCGGGGGACGGGGTGCGGTCGCCGAACATGCGGAGCACAGGGTTTCCCGGCATCGCGAACACCATCGTGAAGATGATGAACGTCGACCCGAAGAACACCGGGATGCCCTGCAGCAGGCGCCTGACGATGTACCAGATCATAGGGAGTTCAGCGTTTCAGAAAATCGTGGGGGACGCACCCTGTGGGGCGGCGCCGAAGCGACGCCGCCCCACAGTGCGTATTGCTCGTCGAGCTGTCGATCAGCCCTTGGTGACCTCGTGCAGGATGGGCCAGCTGTCCCAGCCGAACTCCACGTTCTCCACCTGCGTCGAGTAGCCGGCCGTGACCGCGCCGTACCACAGCGGGATCGCGGGCAGGTCCTCGAAGAGGTACTTCTGCGACTCGTTGAAGAGCTTCGACTGCTCCTCCTGGTCAGCGGAGGCGAGGCCCTCGCGGAACAGCTTGTCGAAGTCGGGGTTCGAGTAGTCGGCGTCGTTCGAGCCGGAACCGGTCACGTACAGCGCGCCGAGGATGTTGGCGGCCGACGGGAAGTCGAACTGCCAACCGGTGCGGAACGCGGCCTTGATGGTGCGGTCGTTGACCTCGGTGCGCAGACCGGCGAAGTCGGGGTAGGGCAGGCCCACCGCGTCGATGCCGAGCGCGTTCTTGATCGAGTTCACCGTCGCGTCGACCCACTCCTGGTGGCCGCCGTCGGCGTTGTAGGCGAGCTGGAACGTGCCCGTCCACGGACGGATGGCGTCAGCCTGGGCCCACAGCTCCTTGGCGAGCTCGGGGTCGTACTCCAGGACCTCGGAGCCCTCGACGGCCTCCGGGTCGAAGCCCGCGATGACCGGCGAGGTGAAGTCCTCGGCGGGGGTACGCGTGCCCTGGAAGATGACCTCGGTGATCTCCTCGCGGTTGATCGCGTGCGAGATGGCGGCGCGGCGGAGCTTGCCCTCGTCGTCGTACGCGAAGCCCGGGAGCGTCGGCTGGATCGAGAACGACTGGAACACGGCGGTGGCCTGCTCCACGGCGCGGTCGCCGAGGTCGTCCTTGAAGGTCGCGAGCGCGCTCGTCGGGACCGAGTCGACGATGTCGACGTTGTCCGAGAGCAGGTCGGCGTAGGCGGCGTCGAGCGTCGCGTAGACCTTGAAGTTCAGGCCGCCGTTCTGCGCCTTGCGCGGGCCGTTGTAGTTCTCGTTGGGGACGAGGCCCAGGCTCTCGCCGTGCACCCAGCCGTCCTCGCTGAGCTTGTAGGGGCCGTTGCCGATCGGGGCGTCACCGAACGCGTCCGGGTCGTCGAAGAAGGCCTCCGGCAGCGGGAAGAAGACGGTGTAGCCGAGCGCGACGGGGAAGTCGGCGCGCGCGTCGGCGAGCTCGACCGTGAAGGTCGTGTCGTCGACGACCTCGAGCGCGAGAGTGTTCTCGCCGCCGTCGTACGTGCCGCCCTTGAACGCGATCGCGTCGATGAACCACCACTGGTTCAGAAGGTCGGGGTTGGACGCGGCCCACTGCCAGGCGTTGACGAAGGACTCGGCGGTCACCGGAGTGCCGTCGGAGAACTTCTGGTCAGCCTTGAGCTTGATCGTCCAGGTGATGTAGTCGTCCGACTCGATCGACTCGGCGGCGTCGTAGTCCCACGAGCCATCCGCCTTGTAGTAGACGAGCCCGGCGAACATGTTGTTGAGAACCTGACCGCCGTTGACCTCGTTGGTGTTGGCCGGGATCAGCGGGTTCTCCGGCTCCGACCAGGCGACGTTGACGACGCCGGACGATGCCGAGCCTCCTCCGTTGTTGCCGCCGTTGTCCGACGAGCAACCGGAGAGGACGAGCGCGGCGGCGACTGCGACGCCCCCGGCTGCTGCTGCGATGCGAGAGATTCGCACAGTTCCTCCTGTACACAATGGGACGCCATGCGGGCATCAGCGCGCATGGCGGTGTTGGTGAAACCTTAAGTCGCGTTCACCCGACCGCCAAACCGGATGGCGGAATCGTTACACGGAGGAAACCGCGACGCAGGATTCGTGCATGAAGCGGCACCGCGCGCCGATCTGTTGCATCGCCCGCGGAGCAGCACGCGTATCCGCGGGGGCGCGACGCAATTCCTCGCAGTCCCGGCGCGTAACATCGCCTCGTGTCCGCCGCGAGTGTGCCCCTCCCGCGCACGCGTCCCGTGCTCGTGTACGACGGCGACTGCGCCTTCTGCAGCACGTGGGTCGACCGCCTCCGCACGATACTCCCCCGGTTCCCCGAGGCACTGCCGTACCAGTGGATCGACTACGCCGAGCTCGGGCTCGATGAGCACGACGTGACGCACTATGCGTGGTACGTGAGCCCCACGCGGCAGCTCGGCGGCCACCTCGCGTTCTCGGCGCTCCTGCGCATCCAGCGCGCCCCCTGGTGGCGATTCGCCGGCTGGCTGCTCGCCACCCCGCCGTACTCGTGGGCCGCCTGGTTCGGCTACGCCTTCGTCTCCGCCAACCGCCACCGTCTCCCGGGCGGCACGCCGACGTGCGCCCTGCCGCCCGCGGAGCGCGGATGAGCGCCACAGCCGCCGACGCGCTCCCGGACGCGCGGCCGCCGCTCACGCGCGCCCGCATCCGTTGGGAGATCGCGATCGTGCTCGCCCTCGGCCTCGGGCAGTCGGCGGTGTACGCGATCGTCGCACTCGCGTACCGGCTCACGAGCGAGGTGTCGCTCGGCGATCAGACCGCGACGCTCAACCCGCCGCGCAGCGATCGCGAGATCTTCGACCTCATCTACCAGCTGCTGTCGATCGCGTTCGCCCTCGCCCCCGTGCTGCTGGTCTGCTACCTGCTGTGGTCGCCGCGCCGACCGCACCTCGCTGCCCTCGGCCTCGACGGCACGCGGCGTGTCCGCGACGTCGCGTGGGGTGTCGGCCTCGTGCTCGCGGTCGGCATCCCGGGGCTCGCGTTCTACGCGCTCGGGCGCGCGCTCGGGCTCTTCGTCGCCGTCAACCCCGCGGGGCTCGGCGATCACTGGTGGACCGTCCCCGTGCTGCTGCTGGCGGCCGCGCGCGCGGCGATCCAGGAGGAGTTCGTCGTGCTCGGCTATCTCTTCGAGCGGCTGCGGCGCCTCGGGTGGGGGCCGTGGGCGATCATCCTCGCGACCGCTGTCTTCCGCGCCAGCTACCACCTGTACCAGGGGCCCGGTGCATTCATCGGCAACCTCGTGATGGGGATCGCCTTCGGGTGGCTGTACCAGCGCACCGGACGGCTGCTGCCGTTCCTCGCGGCGCATTTCGCGATCGACGCCGCCGTGTTCATCGGCTATCCGCTCGCCGCCGGCTGGTGGCCTGGCCTCTTCGGCCTCCCCGGATAGGGGGCTCCCGGCTCGCGCGCGCGTGCGCGTAGACTCGCGCGCATGCCACAGCCCGACTCGGGGGAGTCGACGGCCGCGACGCAGACCGAGGAGCCTGCGAACGGGCCCGCATTGCCCCCTCCCCCCGCCGGAGCGCCCCGCTTCGAGCTTCCGCCCCCCACCGACGGCGCCGTCCGCTTCGACCTCCCGCCGCCCCCGGCGTAGGTCCCGCGCGTTCGCCCGCGGCGGCGCTCCGCCGCTGGTTGGGTAGCCGCGCAGCGGCGTATCGAAACCGACGGGCGTGATCACCGGGGGCGAGAGCACCCTCGCCCCGCCCGCGATGCTGCGTGCGACGGTCTCGATACGCGTGCGGTCGCTCCGCGGCCACGCGCTCCTCACCCGACGGAGCTACGCGAACGCCTCCACGGGCGGGCACGCGCACAGGAGGTTGCGGTCTCCGTAGGCCTGGTCGATGCGGCGCACGGGCGGCCAGTACTTGCCGCCGTGCACGAGCGAGTGCACCGGGTAGACGGCCTGCTCACGCGTATAGGCGTGGGTCCACTCCCCCGCGATGACCGACTCGGCGGTGTGCGGCGCGTTCGCGAGCGGGTTGTCGTCCGCCAGCCACTCGCCCGCGCCCACGGCGTCGGCCTCCGCCTTGATCGCGATCATCGCCTCGATGAAGCGGTCGAGCTCGGCGAGATCCTCCGACTCGGTCGGCTCGACCATGAGCGTGCCCGCGACGGGGAACGACATCGTCGGGGCGTGGAAGCCGTAGTCGATGAGCCGTTTGGCGACGTCGTCGACGGTGACTCCCGTCGCCTCGCGCAGCGGCCGCAGATCGAGGATGCACTCGTGCGCGACGAGGCCGTTGTCACCCGAGTAGAGCACGGGGTAGTGGTCGCGCAGTCGCGTCGCGATGTAGTTCGCGGCGAGCACCGCGGCGCCCGTCGCACGGCGCAGGCCGTCGGCCCCCATCATCCGCACGTACGCCCACGAGATGGGCAGGATGCTGGGGCTGCCGTAGGGGGCCGCGCTGACGGGGTTCGCGTCGAGGTCGCCGCCCGCGTTCGGGAGGTAGGGCGCGAGGTGCGCCTTCGCGGCGACGGGTCCGACACCGGGGCCGCCGCCTCCGTGGGGGATGCAGAAGGTCTTGTGCAGGTTGAGGTGCGACACGTCGCCCCCGAAGTCGCCGAAGCGCGCATACCCGAGCAGGGCGTTGAGGTTGGCGCCGTCGACGTACACCTGGCCGCCCGCGGCGTGCACGGCGTCGGTGATCTCGCGGATGTCGTGCTCGTAGACGCCGTGCGTCGAGGGGTAGGTGATCATGAGGGCCGCCAGGTCGTCGGCGTGCTCCTCGACCTTCGCGCGCAGGTCGGCGAGGTCGACGTTGCCGAGCTCGTCGCACGCGACGACGACGACCCGCATCCCGGCGAGCACCGCGCTCGCCGCGTTCGTGCCGTGCGCGCTCGACGGGATGAGGCACACGGTGCGCGCCTCTCCCCCGTTGGCGCGGTGGTAGCCGCGGATCGCGAGGAGCCCCGCGAGCTCGCCCTGGCTCCCGGCGTTGGGCTGCAGCGACACCTCGTCGTAGCCCGTGACGTCGGCGAGCCAGCCCGAGAGCTGCCCGATGAGCTCGCGGTAGCCCGCCGTGTGCGACTCCGGCGCGAGCGGGTGCAGGTTCGCGAACTCGGGCCAGGTCACCGCCGCCATCTCGGTCGCGGCGTTGAGCTTCATCGTGCACGAGCCGAGCGGGATCATTCCGCGGTCGAGCGCGTAGTCCTTGTCGGCGAGGTACTTGAGGTACCGCATCATGCCGGTCTCGGAGTGATGGGTCTGGAACACGGGGTGCGTGAGATATTCCGTACGGCGCATGTGATCGGGGTCGATCGAGCGCGACACGGGCTTGAAGCCGAGAGCCGCGGGGGCGGCGTCGCCGAGCACGGCGCGCAGCACGACGAGCGCGTCGGCGGAGGTCGTCGTCTCGTCGGTCGAGAACTGCACGGTGTCGGCGTCGACGACGCGCAGGAGCACGTCCTCGGACTCGGCGGCCGCCGCGACCTCCGCCGCGCGGCCGGGGACGCGTACCTGCACGGTGTCGAAGAAGAGCTCGTGCACGGGCGCGAGGCCGGCATCGCGCAGGGCGTCGCCGACGAGGTTCGCCATGCGGTTGGCGTGGTGCGCGATCGCCTTGATGCCGCGCGGGCCGTGGTAGACGGCGTACATCGAGGCCATGACGGCCAGCAGCACCTGCGCGGTGCAGATGTTGCTCGTGGCCTTCTCGCGCCGGATGTGCTGCTCGCGCGTCTGGAGCGAGAGGCGGTAGGCGGGGTAGCCGGACGCGTCGACCGAGACGCCGACGAGGCGGCCGGGCAGCTGTCGCTCGAGACCCGCACGCACGGCCATATAGCCCGCGTGCGGTCCGCCGAAGCCGAGCGGCACGCCGAAGCGCTGCGTCGTGCCGACCGCGACATCCGCTCCGAGCTCTCCGGGCGAGGTGATGAGGGCGAGGGCCAGCAGGTCGGCCGCGAGCACCGCGATGCCGCCGGCCGCCTGAATGCGGGCGACGACGTCCGAGGGCTTCCACAGGCGGCCCGATGCACCCGGGTACTGGATGACGGCGCCGAAGGCCTCGGGCAGGCTCGTCGCCCCGTCGACGGCCGAGAAGTCGGTGTCGACGAGCTCGATGCCGACGGCCTCGGCCCGGTGCGCGAGGAGCGCGCGCGTGCGCGGCAGCACGTCGACGTCGACGAGGAAGGTCGATGTCGCGGCGCCCGAGGCGCGGCGGGCGAGCAGCATGCCCTCGACGACGGCAGTGCCCTCGTCGAGCATCGACGCGTTGGCGGTCGCGAGCCCCGTGAGGTCGGTCACCATGGTCTGGAAGTTGATGAGGGCCTCGAGACGGCCCTGCGAGATCTCGGGCTGGTAGGGCGTATAGGCCGTGTACCAGCTGGGGTTCTCGAGCACGTTGCGCTGGATCACGCTCGGCGTCACGGTGCCGTGGTAGCCGAGACCGATCATGGAGCGCGCCACGCGGTTGCGCGCGGCGATCGCCCGCAGCTCGGCGATCGCCTCGACCTCGCTCGCGGCCGGCGGCAGCGTCGTGGGCGCGTCGGCGGGCAGGCGGATCCCCGACGGGATGGCGGCATCGACGAGGGCGTCGACGCTCGGGTACCCGAGCGCCTCGAGCATCGTCTTCTGGGCGGTGGAATCGGTTCCGATGTGGCGGTCGGCGAACAGCTCGGGCATCACTCGGCCGTGAGCGCGGCGTACTCGTCCGCGGTGAGCAGGGTCGGCAGCTCGGTGAAGCGCACCGCGATCATCCAGCCGGCGCCGTAGGGGTCGGAGTTGACGAGCGACGGGTCGTCGGAGAGCGCGTCGTTGACCTCGACGACCTCGCCGTCGACGGGTGCGTAGAGCTCGCCCACCGACTTGGTCGACTCGATCTCGCCCACGACGCGACCCACTGCCGCGGCCGCGCCCACCTTCGGCAGATCGACGAACACGACGTCGCCGAGCTTGCCCGCCGCGTAGTCGGTGATGCCGATGCGGGCGACGTCGCCGTCGACGGCGACCCACTCGTGCTCGGACGTGTACTTGAGGTCGGCCGGAAGGGTCATGTCAGCTCTTCTTTCTCGAGTAGAACGGCAAGGTGACGACGGATGCGGGCACGCGGGTGCCGCGCACGTCGATGAAGACGGTCGTGCCGACCTCCGCGAGAGCGGGGTCGACGAGGGCCATCGCGATGGGATGGCCGAGGGTGGGCGAGAGCGCGCCGCTCGTGATGACGCCCGCGGCGTCGGCGGCGTCCTCGGATGCGAAGACCTCGTAGTCGGCGCGGCCCGCGCGCTTGCCCTCCGCGGTGAGGCCCACGAGCACGCGGGAGCCCTCCGCGGGGCCCGCGGCGACAGCCGCCTCGCCGACGAAGCCGCCGTCCTTGCCGAGCACGGCGACGCGTCCGAGACCCACCTGCTGCGGCAGGGTCTCGCGCGTGAGCTCGTGACCGTAGAGCGGCATCCCGGCCTCGAGGCGCAGGGTGTCGCGCGCCGCGAGACCGCACGGGATGAGGCCGGCGCCCGCCCCGGTCTCGGCGAGTGCGTCCCACAGCTCGGGGGCGGCATCCGGCGAAAGGAAGAACTCGAAGCCGTCCTCGCCCGTGTAGCCCGTGCGCGCCACGAGCACCTCGTGGCCGCGGAAGTCGCCCGTGATCGCGCGGTAGTACCGCAGGCCGTCGAGAGCGGGCAGGTCGAAGCCCTCCACCTCGCGCAGGATCTCCTCGGCGCGCGGACCCTGCAGCGCGACGAGCGCGACGTCGTCGGACTCGTCCTCGACGACGCAGTCGAACCCGGATGCGCGCTCGCGCAGCGCCTCGGCGGCCGGGAGGCGGTTGCCCGCGTTCGCGACGACGAGGAAGCGGTCGGGCCCCGTGCGGTAGACGACGAGGTCGTCGATGATGCCGCCGTCCTCCGCGAGCAGGAGGCTGTACTTCGCCTGCCCCTCCTCGATCGCCGACAGGCGGCCGGCGAGAGCGAAGTCGAGGGCCGCGGCGGCCTCCGGGCCGAGCACGACGATCTCGGCCATGTGGCTGAGGTCGAACAGCCCCGCGGCCTCGCGAACGGCCCGGTGCTCGGCGAGGTCGGACGTGTACCGCACGGGCATCTGCCAGCCGGCGAAGTCGGTGAAGCTCGCACCCGCGGCGACGTGGACGGCGTCGAGCGGCGAGCGGCGGGCTTCGTCAGAGGTGTCGGTCATGGGCGGAGTTCTCCGATCGTGTGTCGGTGGAACTCCCCCTCTGTCATCGGTGCCTGAGAGATTCGCGACGAGGGGTCGCTTTCACCGTGGGCGGATTCTGCTGCGCGAAGAGATCTCGACACGCCGCCTTCGGCGGCTATCGATCTGATCCCGCGCAGCGGGATCACTTTCCAGAGTGGCCTGTCGATGCGGTACACGTACCTGAGAGATTGGCGGGGAGGCTTGCTCCTTCGGTGCCGCATGGCGCGGCTCTCCCGCATCGCGTGCGGCCAGATGTTCGATTGTGGGGTCAGCCTACCCGATGAGCTCGCCGCTCAGTCCGTGAGATCGGCGGCGTAGAGCAGGGCTGAGGCGAGCACGCCCGCGAGCACGACGGCCCACAGTCCGATGCCCGCCCAGGAGGCGGCGTTGAGGTACGGCTTGGTACCGCGTCGGAGGCCGTAGGCGCTGAAGATCGCGCCGAGCGTCCACGGGACGCCCAGCAGGAACGCCCCCGCGACGTCGTCCATGTAGCGCCCGCGTCCGCCGAGGAAGAGGGTCTCGACGAGCCCACCCGCGCTCACCGCCCACGCGACGAGCGCGGCCGCCGAGAGTCCGAGTCCGAGCCACGGGAAGACGAGCGCGGGGCGCACGGGGCGCGACCGCAGCGTCACGGCGAAGCCGATTCCGCACGCGATGAGCACGGCGACGAGATCGATCGTCAGCCCCGCGTTCATGAGCCATTCGACGGGCGCGGCGGGCGGGAAGCCGGCGCCGCCCACGACGTTGAGCACGATGCCGAGGAGCGCGAGCCCCGCAGCGACGGCGTGCCCCCACGGGCTCGGCGTCGCGATGCGGAACGGATCGGAGGGCACCTGCGGCGCCGCCGAGGAGGCCTCCGGCGCGGGCTGCGGCACGGCAGGCGGGGCGACTTCGCTCATGAGGCGAGAGTAGCGGGCTGTCGACATCGCCCGCACCGCGGAGCAGGATGTGGGGCATGGCCGGCCGGCTGCGGGCGAGCGTGCTCTCGTCGACGTCTCTCGCTCTCCTCGCGCTCGCGTCGCTGCTCGTCACGAACGAGCTCGACCGCCTCGTCGCCGACGTCGTGGCGCCGTCGGGGCGCGTGCACGCGCTCTCGGGCGTCTACGGTCCGGGCGCCTTCCTCGAGACCGAGGCGTGGGGCGATTGGGCGGCATCCGCGTTCCCGGTGGGCGCTCTCGTGCGCGCCCACGTCGTCGCCGACCTCGTGTTCATCGCCTGCTACGGGGCGCTGCTCGCGCGAGCGGTGCGCGCGCTGACGCCGCCGGGGTCCCGCGCGAGGAGGTGGGGCATCCGGTTCGTGCTCGCGCTCGTCGTCGCCGATCTCGTCGAGGACGCCCTCCTGTTCGCGCTGAGCTTCCCGGGCGCCCCCGCCTGGCTCGCGTGGCCGCAGGTGGTCGCGACCCTCGCGAAGTTCGCGGCGGGCCTCGCCCTGCTCGGCTTCCTCTTCCTCGGCCGCACGGTCGGCGACCGGATGCGCGCGGGAGCCGGGCGGGCGTGGCGCGGCCTCTACGCCCAGCGGCTCGTGGCGATCGTCGTCGGGGCGATCGCCGCAGTGTCGCTCGTGACGGCCGACGGCGTCATCGAGCAGCTGCCGGACGTCTACCGATCATGGGTCGGCTACGGCGGGCTCGACCCCGTGCCGGTCGCCGCGACGCTCCTCGCCTTCGCCGCGACCGGCACGGGGCTGCTGTTCCTCTCGCGCGGGCGCGTGCGCCGCTACGTGCGCTCGGCGTCCGACGCGAGGCCCGAGTCGCCGCTCGTGCCGTGGGTCGTCGCGGCGGTCACCGCTGCCGTCGTGGGCGTCGCGCTCGGCGCCGGGCAGAACGAGGCGCCCGCCGACTGGATGCCCCTTGCCGTGTTCGTCGGGGCGCTGCTGGCGATCCCGGGTCTCTCGAAGCTCATCCGCGTCGTCCGTGCGAGGTGGGCGACGTCCGCCGCGCCGCCGCTGCGGCCACCCGACACCCACGAGGACGCTGCGGCGGCGCGTCGAGTGGGCGATGCGCTGCTCGTGTTCTGGATCGCGCTCGCGGGGCTCGGCCCCTTCAAGGCGTTCATCGCGCCCATCGCCCTCGGGACGACGGGCGGCTTCGACGACTCGCGGTTCGCGGGGACGACGGGGTGGATCGTCGCCCTCGCGGCCGGCTTCCTCGTGGTCGGTATCGCGGGGGCCGTCGCCTTCCGGCGCTGGGCCGCGCACGATCCGTCGGCGAGTGCCGACGCGCGGGCCCTCCGCGAGACGCTCGACGCCGCCGTGCAGACCGGCGACGTGACCGAGCGGCATCAGCGTCTGCTCAACCGCCTCGGGCTCGTGGTGCTCGCCGTCTCGGCGGTCGTCCTCGTGGCCTTCCTGCTCGCACCCATGGCGATCTCGGCGGTCGTCGGCGCGGCCGCCGTCATCGTGCTGCTCGCGGGGGCCTGGACGGGGGTGCTCGGCTGGCTCACCCTCTCGCTCGGCAGGCGGAGGCCGCTCGAGGTGTTCCAGGTGCTGCGGTTGCGGTCGGCTCCCGTCGTGACGCTCCTCGTGGTGCTGCCGCTCGTCGCCTCCGCGATGCAGAGCGCGCCCAGCATGCACGCGGTCCGTTTCACGCCCGACGGCTCGCTTCCCCAGCGGCCGAGCCTCGCATCCGCGTACGCCGAGTGGTACGCGGGCGACAGCTGCGCAGCCGAGGTCGCGGGCGTGCGCGTGAAGCCCCTCGTGCTCGTGGCGGCGGAGGGCGGCGGCATCCGGGCCGCGACGTGGACCGTGGATGTGCTGCGCGAGCTCCCCGCGGCGAGCGAGTGCGCGAGTCGCGCGGTGTTCGCCTCCACGGGTGCCAGCGGCGGCAGCATCGGGCTCGCGTCGTTCCGTGTCGAGGGGAACGCGCGCGGGGGCGGCGCGGAGCAGTCGACGATCGACTTCGCGGGCGACGACGCGCTCTCGGCCGACCTCGCGGGACTTCTCGCCGGCGACCTCGTCGGATCGGTGGCGGGCATCCGCGTGCCGAGCTGGGGCGCGCCCCACGCCGACGGCTGGGAGTGGCGCGACCGCACGGCGATGCAGGAGATCACGTGGGAGAGCCAGGCGCCGCAGTTCGCCGGGGCGTTCGACGCGACCCCGGTTCAGCCGACCGGCTATCTCGTGCTCGGCTCGACCGACGCGGCCTCGCTCTGCAAGGTGCTCGTCAGCCAGGTCGATCTCAGCATGGGCGGCTGGGCGCAGACGGATGCGGGCACGGGCGCGCAGACGGCCGCTGCGCCCGACTGCGCGGCGCGGCGGGCCGAGTTCGCGAGCACGATCGACCTCGTCGACTATCTCGGGGCGTGCCGAGCCGGTCTCAGCTGGGCGACGGCGGCCGAGCTCTCGGCGCGGTTCCCCTTCGTGAGTCCGGGTGGCAGGTTCTCGCCCGACACGTTGCCCGACGGGTGCCGTCGCATCGCCGACCTCCAGCTCGTCGACGGCGGCTCGACGGACAACAGCGCCATCGGCACGTGGGTCGACGTGGCGCCCGCGCTCACGTCGCTCATCCGCGAGACGAACGCGTCCGCCGACGGGGCGACGCGACCGTACGTCGTGCCCGTGCTGTTGTTCGCGACGAACGAGCCGGGCAGCGACGTCATCGTCGCGCCCGACGGCTCGCGACCCGAGGCTCTCGTGCCGCTCGCCGCGATCTTCGGGGCCAAGGGGCCGCAGATCTCGCCGTCGGCGTGGCTGCGCCGCACGTCGGACGCCTACCGCGAGGTGTGCCCGCCGGATGCGGCGCGGTGCGCGGCGGTGCGGGACGCGCTGCGCGCGGCACTGCCCGGCGGCGTCGCGGTCGCCTCGCCGTCCACCGCGCCCGCGATCTCGGTGCCCCTCGGCTGGAGCCTCTCCTCCTTCAGCCGCAGCCGACTGCGTTTCGAGGCGGAGGGGCAGGCGCTGTGCGGCCGCGATCCGGCGCACGCCGACCCGGATGCGCTCGCCGCGCACGCGGGCGACCCCTGCCGCGCGAGCGGCGAGTACGGCATGCTCGGCGAGCTGCTCGACCACTTCGACGCGGCGACGGCGACGCCGGTGGGGTGATGCCGCGAGGCGACCGGGTGTGATCTCGCCCCGCTCCCGGGACGGGATGGCGAGGGTTTCGATACGCGGTGCGTCGCGCTGCGCGCGGCGCGCCGCTACTCAACCAACGGAAGGGGGCGCAGCGGGGGTGCGGGGTCGCTAGGGCGAGAGCACGCGGTGCACGAGGGGGACGCCCGGGCGATAGGCCAGGTGCACGTGACTCGGGGCGTCGAGCAGCACGAGGTCGGCGCGCGCGCCGACGCAGACGCGGCCGACGTCGTCGCGGCGGAGAGCCGCGGCACCGCCCGCCGTCGCGGCGAGCACCGCCTCGAGCGGGGTCATCCCCATCTCGCGCACCGCGAGCGCGATGCACAGCGGCATCGACGTCGTGTAGCTCGAGCCGGGATTGCAGTCGCTCGCGAGCGCGACGGCGACGCCCGCGTCGAGGAGGCGACGCGCATCCGGCCACGGCTGACGCGTCGAGAACTCGGCGCCCGGCAGCAGCGTCGCCACCGTTCCGCTTCCCGCGAGCGCCTCGACGTCGTCGTCGCGCAGGAAGGTGCAGTGGTCGACGCTCGCGGCGTCGAGCTCGACCGCGAGGCGCACGGCGTCCGACGGGCCGAGCTGGGCCGCATGCACGCGCACGCCGAGGCCGCGCGCTGCTCCGGCTCGCAGGATGCGTTCGGTCTCCTCGAGCGTGAACGCGCCCGTCTCGCAGAACGCATCGATCCAGCGCGCGAAGGGCGCACACGCCTCGAGCATCTCGCCCGCGACGAGGTCGACGTAGGCCTCGCGATCGACCCCGTCCGGCACGACGTGGGCGCCGAGGAAGGTCACCTCGGGGGTCAGCTCGCGCGCGATGCGCACCGAGCGCAGCTCGTCATCGATGCTGAGCCCGTAGCCGCTCTTGACCTCGATCGTCGTCGTGCCCTGGCGGCGCGCCTCGGCGACGAGTCGGCGTCCGTGCGCGAGCAGCTCGGCATCCGTGGCGGCGCGCGTCGCGGCGACGGTGCGACGGATGCCTCCCGCCGTGTAGGGGCGCCCCGCCATCCGCGCCTCGAACTCGTCCCCGCGATCGCCCGCGAACACGAGGTGCGTGTGGGAGTCGACGAAGCCCGGGATCGCGGCGCGACCCTCGGCGTCGATGCGCTCGTCGGCATCCGGCGCCGCCGCCGCCTCACCGACCCACGCGATCCGCTCACCGTCGATCACGACCGCCGCGTCGCGCACGATCGGCCGCTCGGCGCCGCCCGTGACGAGCTCGCCGATGCCGGTGACGAGGGTCGTGGTCATCGCGACCCGTACCCCCGGATCGCCTCGAGCACGCACAGGGCCACGAGTCGCACGGTACGCCCGTCGGGGGCGTCGAGCGAGGCGTCGACCTCGGTGAGGTCGATCGAGACCACCGCGGGATGCGCGCCCGCCGCCCGCGCGGCCTGGCGCAGCTCGAGCGCGGAGAAGCCGCCGGGGAGGGATGCCGGGCACGCGGGTGCGGCGGCCCGGTCGCACGCGTCGACGTCGAGATCGACGTGCACGCGCGTGCCGCCGACGCGATCGAGCGCGCGGGTCATGGCGCCGGCGAGCGACGCACCCGCGAGCTCCTCGCGCATCACGACCGAGATGCCCGCCTCGCGCGCGCGCTCCCGGTAGGCGTGGGAGTTGGCCAGGGGCTCGATGCCGAGTTGCGCCATCCGCTGACCCGGGATGCCGGCCTCGAGCAGCTGCCGTACGGGCGAGCCGTTCGAGACACCGTCGCGGAGGTCGTGATGGGCGTCGACCGTGACGAGCGCGTCGGCGCGACGGCCGAGCGCCACGGGCACGGTGGCGGCGTTGTCGCCGCCGAGGGCGATGACGAGCGAGGCGTCGAGGGCCGCGATCGCCGAGGCGGCGTCCTCGGGCGAGGCGTCGGGGTCGACGAGGTCGCCCGCGTCGGCGATCACGAGGCCGGTCTCGAGCGAGTAGCGTCGGAGCGCCTCGCGCACGGCGGCCGGGGTCAGGTGGGTCGCTCCCGGGGTGATCGAGGTGCGCCACGTGGGCACCCCGACGAGCACGACATCCGCATGCCCCGCGGGCGCGGGCCACCCCCCGGCGCGCGGCCAGAGCGGGTCGTGGTGAAGCGCCATGCTCACTCCTCCATCGGCACGCGCACGCCGAGCCGCTCGGCCGTGGCCTGCGCCTCCGCGTAGCCCGCGTCGACGTGACGCAGCACGCCCATGCCGGGGTCGTTGCGCAGCACGCGGGCGATCTTCTCGCCCGCGAGCGCCGTGCCGTCGGCGACGGTCACCTGGCCCGCGTGGATCGAGCGCCCGATGCCGACGCCGCCCCCGTGGTGGATCGACACCCAGCTCGCCCCGGATGCCGTGTTGACGAGTGCGTTGAGCAGCGGCCAGTCGGCGATCGCGTCGGAGCCGTCCTTCATGGCCTCCGTCTCGCGGTACGGGCTCGCGACCGACCCCGCGTCGAGGTGATCGCGTCCGATCGCGAGGGGGGCCGACAGCTCGCCCGAGGCGACCATGTCGTTGAAGCGCAGCCCTGCGACATCCCGCTCCCCGTAGCCGAGCCAGCAGATGCGCGCGGGCAGTCCCTGGAAGTGCACGCGCTCCCCCGCGAGCCGGATCCAGCGCGCGAGCGACTCGTTCTCGGGGAACAGCTCGAGCACGGCGCGGTCGGTCTTCGCGATGTCGGCGGGGTCGCCCGAGAGCGCCGCCCAGCGGAAGGGCCCCTTGCCCTCGGCGAAGAGCGGGCGGATGTAGGCGGGCACGAACCCGGGGAACGCGAACGCGTCGGCGTAGCCCGCCGCGAGTGCCTCGGTGCGGATGTTGTTGCCGTAGTCGAACACCTCGGCCCCCGCGCGCTGGAAGCCGACCATCGCCTCGACGTGCACGGCCATCGACTCGCGGGCGCGCTGCGCGAAGGAGGGATCCGTCCGCGCCTCGGCCCAGTCGTCGAAGGCGACGCCGAGGGGCAGGTAGGCGAGCGGGTCGTGGGCGCTCGTCTGGTCGGTCACGATGTCGATCTCGGCTCCCATGGCGAGCAGGCGCGGCACGACGTCGGCGGCGTTGCCGAGCAGTCCGATGGAGAGCGGGCGTCGGGCGTCGCGCGCGGCGTAGGCCTGCGCGAGCGCGTCCTCGATATCCGTCGCCTCGACGTCGAGGTAGCCGTGCTCGATGCGGCGCGCGATGCGCGAGGGGTCGACGTCGACGCAGATCGCGACGCCCCCGTTCATCGTGACCGCGAGCGGCTGCGCGCCCCCCATGCCTCCGAGCCCGGCGGTGAGCGTGATCGTGCCCGCGAGCGAACCGGAGAACCTCCGGGCCGCGACCGCCGCGAAGGTCTCGTAGGTGCCCTGCAGGATGCCCTGGGTGCCGATGTAGATCCACGAGCCCGCCGTCATCTGCCCGTACATCGTGAGGCCGAGCGCCTCGAGGCGGCGGAACTCGTCCCAGTTCGCCCAGTCGCCGACGAGGTTCGAGTTCGCGAGCAGCACGCGCGGCGCCCACTCGTGCGTCTGCAGCACGCCGACGGGCTTTCCCGACTGCACGAGCAGCGTCTCGTCCCCCTTGAGGGTCTCGAGCGTGCGCACGATCGCGTGGAAGCTCGCCCAGTCGCGGGCCGCCTTGCCCGTGCCGCCGTACACCACGAGCTGCTCGGGGTGCTCTGCGACCTCGGGGTCGAGGTTGTTCTGCAGCATCCGCAGGGCGGCCTCCTGCGGCCAGCCGAGCGTGTGCAGGTCGCTGCCCCGGTGGGCGCGGATGACGGGTGCGTTCATGCGTCGAGTCCCTTCACGAGTGCGCCGTCGGCGACGAGCTCGACAGCGGCGGCGATGTCCGGGGCGAGGAAGCGGTCGGGTCCCGCGCCCGGCACGCGCGTGCGCAGCTCGGCGATGACCCGCTCGCTGACGGGCGAGCAGCCCTCTCCGCGCAGCTCGATGCCGCGTGCGGCCGTGAGGATCTCGATCGCGAGCACCCGGGCGACCCCGTCGAGCGAGCGTCGCAGCTTGCGCGCCGCGCTCCACCCCATCGAGACGTGGTCCTCCTGCATCGCGCTCGTGGGGATCGAGTCGACGGATGCGGGCGCCGCGAGCCGCTTGAGCTCGCTCACGATCCCCGCCTGCGTGTACTGCGCGATCATGTGGCCCGAGTCGACGCCGGGATCGTCGGCGAGGAACGGGGGCAGGCCGTGGCTGCGGGAGCGGTCGAGGAAGCGGTCGGTGCGCCGCTCGCTCATCGAGGCGACGTCGGCGACGGCGATCGCGAGGAAGTCGAGCACGTAGCCGAGCGGGGCGCCGTGGAAGTTGCCGTTCGACTCGATGCGCCCGTCGAGGGTCACGACGGGGTTGTCGATCGCGCTCGCGAGCTCGACCTCGGCGACGCGTCGGGCGTGCGCCGCGGTGTCGCGCGCGGCGCCGTGCACCTGGGGCGCGCAGCGCAGCGAGTAGGCGTCCTGCACGCGCGTGAAGCCCTTCGCGCGATGGCCGGCGACGACGGGCGAACCCGCGAGCACCTCGCGCATGACGCGAGCGGATGCCGCCTGACCGGGGTGCGGACGAAGCGCCTGCAGGTCCTCGGCGAACACGGCATCCGTCCCCGCGAGGCCCTCGATGCTCATCGCGGCGGCGACGTCGGCTGTCGTGAGGAGCCGGTCGAGGTCGTGCAGGGCCAGGCACAGCATCCCCAGCATCCCGTCGGTGCCGTTGATGAGGGCGAGCCCCTCCTTCTCGTGCAGCTCGAGCGGCGTGATGCCCGCGGTGCGCAGGGCGTCGGCGGCGTCGAGGAGCTCGCCCCCGACACGCACCGGGCCCTCGCCGATCGCCGCGAGCGCGATGTGCGCGAGGGGTGCGAGGTCGCCCGAGCAGCCGAGTGATCCGTACTCCCCCACGACGGGCGTGATGTCGGCGTCGAGCATCGCGGCGTAGACGCGCGCGACGTCGGGGCGGGCGCCCGTACGGCCCGTCGCGAGCGTCGCGAGGCGCAGCAGCATGGTGGCGCGCACGACCTCGCGCTCGATCTCGGGACCCGAGCTCGCCGCGTGCGAGCGCACGAGCGAGCGCTGCAGCTGCACGCGGCGGTCGCGCGGGATCTGCTGCGTCGCGAGGGCGCCGAATCCCGTCGAGATGCCGTAGTGCGGACGCGTGTCGGCCGCGAGCTCGTCGACGATCGCGCGCGAGGCGGCCATGGCGGCGAGTGCCTCGGGGGCGAGCTCGACGCGGGCGTCGTGCCGCGCGACGGCGACGACCTCCTCGACCGTCAGGGGTATCGCCCCGACCCGCACGGACTGCTTCGTCATGGCGCTATTCCACCGAGCCCGCGGGTCGATCGGGAGGGGGTTCGGCGCTAATCTGTCTGAGATCTCAGACGATCGGAGCACGGATGCCGACGATCCCGGCCGCGCGAGGCGCACTCGGCATCCTGCGCTACCTCGGGGAGCGCGCGGCGCCCGCGCGGGCCTCGAGCATCGCGCGCGACCTCGAGCTGCCGCGGTCGTCGGTCTACCAGCTGCTGCGCGTGCTCATGGACGAGGGCTTCGTCATCCACTACCCGGAGCACCGCACCTACGGACCGAGCACTCTCATGGCCGAGCTCGGGGCTGCCCCACGCCGCTCGGCACAGCTCACGCGCCTCGCGACACCGCTGCTCGAGCGACTCGTCCCCCGCACGCCGCTCCCCGTCGTCGCGCACCTCGCCCTGCTGAGCGGAGCCGACGTCATCTACCTCGCGCGCGTGCAGGGCCTGCGCGCGCCGACGACCGTCACGAGCACGGGCGTCCGGCTGCCCGCGCATCTCACCGCCACGGGGCGCTCGATGCTCGCGGCGCTGCCCGCGGGCCAGGTGCGCGCCCTCTACCCCGACCGCGAGAGCCTCATCCGCCGCAACGAGCGCGGGCCGCGCACGCTCGCCGAGCTCGAGCGCGTCCTCGCCGACACGCGGGAGCGCGGCTGGGCGCGTGAGGACGGCGAGATCACCGAGGACTACGCCTCGGCGGGGGCAGCGGCCCTCGACGCCACGGGATACCCGGCCGCCGCCGTCGGCCTCACCTTCCGCAGCGCCGCCGCGGGCTCCGCTCAACGGGATGCGCTCGGGGCGGCCGTCGTCGCGACGGCCCAGGAGGTCACGGCCCGGCTCGCGGGGAGGCACTGACCCGCGACCACGCGATACCATCACCGGCAAGCGCCGCCGGGGGCGGCGGCCACCGCACGGAAGGGGATGGGGTGGGATCGCTCATCTACGGCGTCTCGGGCATCGAGATCTCTTTCGACGACCGCGTGCTCGCGCACCTCGAGCTCGTCATCAACGCGAAGCTGCGTCGACGTGAGTCGTTCATGCTCAGCTGGCGGGACGCCCCCGGGGTCGGCGACGGGCGGAGCTCGATCTGGATCGACACCGCCATCCCGCTGTACTTCCGCTACTCCGGCAGTCGCGTGCCGCTCATCGACAAGGAGTGGCTCGAGGAGCTCGTCGTGCAGGCGGGCTCGACGCGCGGACTCGTGCTCGGCGAGGAGCCGGGCACCGACCGCCCGGTCAAGGCCAGCGACAACTCCGTGAAGCGCAAGGACCACCCCGCCCGCTGACGCCCCGTCAGAACCGCCCGAGGCCGATGCTCCCGAGCCGCGTCATCCGGTGCCGCAGCACGTCGACCGCGTATTCCTCCCCGTCGAGGGCGACCTCGCCGCCCTCCGTGGTCGTGGCGACGAGGGGGGCGAGCGCCGAGATCACGAGCTCCGCGACGACCGCGACGCCGTCGCGCAGGGCCGGGATCGTCACACGCTCGGGCGGATGATTCAGCGGCAGCGTGACGAGGTAGTCGAGCAGCGCCTCCGCGACGCGGTCGGTCGTGACCAGCTCGCATCCGGCGTAGTGCAAGATCCTCATACGACGCTCTCCTCGGCTGCTCGTGACCATCGTGCGCCGCGCGGGCCGGGCCCCGCGAGCCCGTTTCGCTTCGGCGGCGATCGTGCTAGGCGTCCTCGGGCTCCGCGAGCTCGGGTACGGGGCCGGTCTCCATCGTCTCGGCGGTCAGCTGGATGCCGCCCGTGGTGTTCGCGGAGCGCAGGATGTCCTCGATCCACTCGCGGTGCAGCTCGGGAGGCTGCTCCTCCTCGAACTCGAATCGCAGCGGGATGGCCTCGTGCATCCAGATCGTCGTGCGGCCCCGCGGCTGATCGTCGGCGTGGGTCCACGAGAGGGTGAAGCTCTCCCCGCGCCGGAGCTTGGTGACGAGCGCGACCTTGAGATGGGACAGCGTGCGGTCGTCCATCTCGATCGACTGGTCGGCGTAGAAGAGCGTTCCCATGGCCTCATGCTAGGGGCGGGGGGTTCCCTCCCGGCAGGCTTCGTGCCAGGCTCCTGCGCGGGAGGCCCGCCATGACCATCATCCGCACCCCCGAGCCCGAGGACGTGACGGGCGACGCCGCCGCGCTCTATGCGGAGGACCTCGCCGACCTCGGCTACGTCCCCTCCCATACCCGGGTCATGGCCGACAACCCGGCGGCCGTCCACGCCTTCACCGACCTCATCCGCGCCTCCCGGCGCACCATGGATCTGCGCCGTTACGAGCTCGTGACCCTCGCAGCGGCCCAGGCCATCGGGTCCCAGGCCTGCCGGCTCGCCCACGGGCGCAAGGCGCTCAAGGCCATCGACGAGGCACAGCTCGTGCGCATCGCGCGCGACTTCCGCGACGCCGGGCTCAGCGAGGCCGAGGTCGCCATGATGGAGTTCGCGCAGAAGGTCTCCCTCGACTCCCGGGCGATGACGGATGCCGACTCGCTCCGCCTGCGCGAGCTCGGCTTCTCCGACCACGAGATCGTCGACATCGCGCTCGCGGCGGCGGCACGCAACTACTACTCGCGCGTGCTGCACGCACTCGCGGTGCCGGCGGATGTTCCACCCGACCTCTCCGAGGAGCTGCGCGAGGCCCTGCTCGCCGGCACCTGAGCTCAGCTCCCGGCGCCCTTCGCGTTGTCGGGTTCGGGGATCTCCCCCGGCCGGTAGCGCGGCAGCCGGGCCGCCGGCACGATCGCGAGAGCCGAGATCCCCGCGAGCACGAGCAGGCCCAGTCGCAGCGCCGAGAGACGCGACTCCTCGTTGATGCGCACGAACTCCTCGACCTGCGTCGGCGTGGCGTCCGTGCCCTCGAGCAGGTTGCGCAGCTGGTCGTTGCTCACGAAGTTGGCGTTCTCGAGGCTGACCTCGTCGACGAGCTCCTCCGGCAGGTAGGTGTTCTGTGTGAGCGCGCTCGAGATGTTCGCCGCCAGGATGCCGACGAGCAGCGCGCCGGCGACGGCGGTGCCGACGGCGGAGGCGAGGTTCTGGGTCGTGCCGCGGATCGATCCGACGTCGCCCGCGAGGTTCTTCGGCACCGCGGTCACGAGCACGTTGAACACGAGCGTCACGAGGGCGCCCTGCCCGACGCCGAAGACGAAGAGGCCGAGGATGGTGGGCACCGTCTCCCAGTTGTTCGTGACGACGAACGACAGCCAGACGAGCGCCGAGGTCGTCAGCACGAAGCCGAAGACGCCGATCGTGCGCGGATCGAAGCGGCCGTAGAAGCGCACGATGAGCGTCGCCGTGACGAACACCGTGAGGTTGAACGGCATCATCGCGATCGAGGTGTCGAACGGCGTGCGCCCTTGCACGATCTGGATGTAGAGCGGCACCGTGAAATTGAGGGCCGCCTCGAGCGCCACGACGATGAACATCGCGTAGACCGCCGCCCGCTCGCTGCCGCGGCCGAGCACCTGGAGGCTCACGAGGGGCACCTTGCCCTGCTTGGTGCGCCGACGCGTCCACAGGAAGAACGCCTGGCCGAGCACGATGCCGAGCACGATGAGGAGCGGCGCGGGCGAGAT
Source organism: Actinomycetes bacterium (assembly GCA_023432005.1). Lineage (GTDB taxonomy): Bacteria > Actinomycetota > Actinomycetes > Actinomycetales > Microbacteriaceae > Homoserinibacter. The sequence continues at coordinate 12,796 of JAEYVF010000087.1, read as the reverse complement.
GCCGCCGATCGAGAAGGGCGCGTTCTCCGTGGCCTGGAGCACGCCCCAGCCGTTGAGGTTGTTGAAGCCGAGGGTGAGCGCGACGATCGCGAGGCCGATGAGCACGGCGGCGACGAGGTCGATCTTGATGCCGGAGTCGCCGCGGTCGCCCCGCAGCCGGAAGCTCAGGATGAAGACGAGCACCGCGATGCCGAGCACGACGCCGAACACTGGGCGCCATCCGACGAGCGTGCCGAGCGCGCCTCCCACGAAGAACGCCGTGACGCCGGAGATCGCGCGCGCGGAGCCGAGCGAGCCGACCGCCGTGGCCTGCTGCCGCCCGCGGTAGTTCTCGGCGATGAGGGCCACGAGGCTCGGCACGATGATCGCGGCGGAGGCGCCCGCGACGACCTGCGCCGCGATGATCCAGTCGATGGTCGGGCCGAGCAGCATCATGAGCGACGAGCCGGCGAAGGTGGCCACGACGATGCGGAAGATGAGCACCCAGCCCACCCGCTGGCCGAGCTTCGCCCCCACCATCACGAGGGCCGCCACCGCGAGGCCGTAGACGACGATCGCCGTGCTCGCCGTGGTGGGCGGCACGTCGAACTCCTCGACCATGCCGCCGATCGACACGGGCAGAGCCGCGACGTTGAACGACATGAGCATCTGCGCGAAGAACAGCCCGACCATGGGCGCCCACGAGGTCTTGACCTCGGGGGGCTCGGGCGCGGCATCCGTGGTGGTCATGATGTGGCCTCTCTCGAGTGCGGATACGGCCCGTGCTCGTGGGCCTCGGACGCGAAGACGTCGAGCCCGAGGGCGCGGGAGAGGAAGCGGGTCGCGAGTTGACCCCGCACACTGTTGCCCGCGGCGTCGAGTCGCGGTGAGAACACGCCGATTCCGGCCTTGCCGGGCGAGACGGTGACGATGCCGCCGGCGACACCCGACTTGCCGGGCAGCCCGATCTCGAAGAGCCACTCCCCCGAGCGCTCGTAGAGGCCCGTCGTCGCGAGCACCGCGAGCGTGTCGCGTGCGACGGCGGCCGAGACCACGCGATCGCCCGTCACAGGGTTGACGCCACCGTCGGCGAGGGTCGCACCCATCACCGCGAGGTCGGTCGCCGTCACGAGCAGCGAGCACTGGCGCGTGTAGACGTCGACGGCGCCGAGCGGATCGGCGTCGACGCGCCCGTACGCCTGCAGGAGGGTGCCGATCGCACGATTGCGCTGGTTGGTGTCGGCCTCGGACGTGTACACCTCGCCGTCGAGCTCGAGCCGTCGGCCGGCGAAGGCCGAGAGAACCGCCTGGATGCGCGCCCAGCGCTCGTCCGCGGAGGAGGCGGGCACGAGGGCGGTCGTGGCGATCGCGCCCGCGTTGACCATGGGGTTGCCCGGGTGCCCGTCGTTGAGCTCGATCGCGACGACGGAGTTGAAGGGAAGGCCCGTGTTGTTGACCCCGACGCGATCGCGCACCGCCTCGTGACCGAGCTCCTCGCACACGAGCGCGTAGACGAAGGCCTTCGAGATGGACTGGATCGAGAACGTCGCGTCGACGTCGCCCGCCGTGTGCACGGCGCCGTCGACCTCCGCGACGCTCACGCCGAACAGCTCGGGATCCGCCTGCGCGAGGCGGGGGATGTAGGTCGCGATCTCGCCATCCGAGGAGGCGAGGCCGTAGCGATGGGCCTGCTGCACGAGGCTCTCGACCGCGTCCCACCCGGGAAGCACCCCCGTGGAGACCCGGAGGGGCACTTCGTCGAGCTCGTCCATGACTTCCCCTCAGGGTGCTGACGGCGCCCACCGTACTCCCTGCGGGAGCGCAGCACTAGACCGGGCGTTCCACCTCCGTCCATGCGCGCGACGACATGGCGAGCACGTAGCGTGGATGGATGCGCCGCCTCATCGCCCGGATCTTCTGGGCCGTGTCCCGCTGGAAGCTCGTCTCGGAGCCCGCGCCGACGCGGCCGACCGTGCTCATCGGCGCCCCGCACACCTCCAACTGGGACTTCGTGCTCATGCTCGGCATCGCCTGGCGACTGGGCATGGACTTCCGCTGGCTGGGCAAGAAGAGCCTGTTCGCCGGCTGGCGCGGCCCGATCATGCGCGGGCTCGGCGGCATCCCCGTCGACCGCGCGGATGCGAGCCGCGTCGTCGACGAGGTCGTGGCGCGCATCAAGGGGGGCGAGGTGTTCGGCCTCGTGGTGACGCCCGACGGCACGCGCGGGGGCAACACCCACTGGAAGTCGGGCTTCTACCGCATCGCGACCGAGGCCGACATGCCGGTCACGCTCGGCTACGTCGACCGCACGACGATGACGACGGGACTCGGGCCGACCATCGAGCTCACGGGCGACGTGAGCGCGGACATGGACCGCATCCGCGCCTTCTACGCCGACAAGGCGGGCTTCCATCCCGAGCGCAAGGTCGAGCCGCGGCTCACCTCGGAGGACGGCGCCGCGCGGGACTAGGCGACGTCATCCGGCCTTCGGGGGGTTGTACATGAACTCGATACGGATGCCGTCGCTGTTCTCGAGGAACGACGCGTAGTAGCGGTCGGTGAAGCGCGGGTAGTCCTTGGGGTCCCGCACGGAGGTCCAGCCGTGCTCGAGGGCCAGCGCGTGCATCGTGTCGACGTCGGCGCGCGACTCGACGGCGAACGCGAGGTGCTGCCATCCGACGCGGCCGTGCACGTGCGGACCCGTCCCGTCCTCGCGGGCGGCGTAGACGCCGAACTCGGTCTCGCCCTCGCGATACCAGGAAGCGCCCGTGTCCAGGTCCTGCCTCGCGCAGCCGAGGGCGGTCAGGATCGGGTCGAACTCCGCGATGCCGCGCGCCAGGTCGTCCACCGAGATGCACAGGTGATCGAAAAGGGGCATCCGCCCAGTCTGGCATCGACCACCCTACTGGAGACCCCGCGCTGGGCGTTCTCCCGGCTGAGCTTCTTGCTCGGCTACAACTACCCGGGCCAGCACCCGCTGAGAGGGGGTCGTCGTCCGCGACGGCCCCCTCAGTCGTCGTCGGCCGCGATCTCCGTCACGGCGGCGTCTCCTTGCGCGAGGTCGCGGGTGCGATCGGCGAGTGCGGCAGCCGCGGGCTCCGGCACGCGCACCCCGAGCTCCACGCGCGCGCCGTGCACGACGTCGTCGAGGCTCGCACCGACGGCCTCCACCTCGCGGCGCACGGCCCCCTCGAGCGCGTATGCGACCGACACCCGCACGGACCGCATCCGCACGAGCCCCATCCGCTCGGCGCCCGCGAGCGCCTGCGCCACGGCATCCGTGTAGGCACGCACAAGTCCGCCCGCGCCGAGCTTCACGCCCCCGAAGTACCGCACGACCGTCGCGAGCACGCCCTCGAGCTCCTGATGCCGCAGCACGTCGAGCATCGGGCGCCCGGCGGTGCCGCCCGGCTCGCCGTCGTCGTTCGCGGCCGAGTGCCCGCCCGCCATGAGCGCCCAGCACACGTGCCGGGCGTCCGGATGCCGCTCGCGCAACCCCGCGACGCGTGCGAGCGCCTCCTCACGACCTGACACCGGCTCGACGCATCCGATGAAGCGGCTGCGCTTGATGACGAGCACGCTGTGATGGGGCTCGGCGAGCGTGAAGGGCATGCGCCCATTCTCCCGCCGCTCGGACAGCCGACCTCGGCCGACCTCGCCTCGCGTCATGGGAGGATCACATGTCCGCACTCATGGTCGGGAGGATCTCGTGACGAGCATCGAGCGCCGCCTGCCCGACGAGGTCTTCGCCGACCTCGACCGGGAGGGGCCCGCGCCGCTCTACGCGCAGGTCGCCGAGCGCCTCGAGGGGCTCATCGCGGATGGCACGCTCGCCCCGGGGAGCCGTCTCGAGAACGAGGTCGCCCTCGGCGAGCGATTCGGGCTCTCCCGTCCCACCATGCGCCGCGCGATCCAGGTGCTCGTCGACAAGGGCCTGCTCGTGCGACGCCGCGGCGCCGGCACGCAGATCGTGCCCGGCTCCCTCACGCGGCGCACGGAGCTCAGCAGCCTGTGGGACGACCTGGCCCAGGGCGGTCGGCGGCCCACCACGCGGGTGCTCCTCTACGAGACCCTCGAGCCATCCGAGCTCCTCGCGGCGCGGCTCGGCGTCGAGCTCACCCGGCCCGTGCTCCACCTGCGCCGCCTGCGGTGCGCCGACGGGGAGCCCGTCGCCCTCATCGAGAACCACCTCGTGGAGGCACCCGCGGTGCAGCGCGACGAGCTCGAGGCCCGCGGACTGTACGAGGTGATCCGCGAGCGCGGCACGAGCATGCGCGTCGCCCGGCAGCTCGTGAGCGCGCGGGAGGCGACGCGCGAGGAGGCGGAGCTGCTCGGCATCCGCGCGGGCGGCCCCGTGCTCGTGCTCGAACGCACGGCGTTCGACCAGTCGGGCCGTGTCGTCGAGGTCGGCACCTCGCTCTACCGACCCGACCGCTACTCGATCGAGTTCACGCTCGTCGAGAGGTGAGGCGGCACCACACTCCGGAGCCGGATTCCACGCGGAACCGATCGGTTCTCAAGAAGCGGGCCGGCGTGCAGTCGGATTACCGTGGCGGGCAAGGAGGACGACATGGCAGATGACACTGGCCTCTCGGCCGCGGAGAAGAAGGCGATCAAGGAGCGCGCCGCGGAGCTGCGCAAGCGCGAGAACGGCGATGCCGAGGCGCGCAAGGTGATGGAGGCGATGACGCCCGAGGAGCGCGACATGGCGCTGCGCATCCATGAGGGGATCCTCGAGCGCTTCCCCTCGCTGCAGCCGAAGCTCCGTTACGGCCAGCCGGCCTACTACCTCGACGGCAAGGTGATCTGCTTCTTCATGGCGGCGTCGAAGTACTCCACGCGCTACTCGACGTTCGGGTTCGAGGACGCCGCCGACTTCGGCGAGGAGATGTGGCCGAGCGCGTATGGGCTCACCTCGCTGTCGGAGGCGAACCTGGAGAAGCTCCTGAAGCTCGTCGGCGAGGCGATCGCCTGAGGCGGCACCGGATCAGCTCGACGCCTCACGGCCGGAGCAGGCCGTCGAGAAGCACGCCGGTCATGTTCGACCCGGGGCCGTCGCCCGCGAGGCGGCTGAGGGCTGTGATGAGGTCTTCCGCCAGCACGTCGGCTCGGATCGTGCCCTCCTGGGCTCCGGCATCGAGGATGCTCTGCACGCGCGGAGCGAGCGCCCCGAGGAAGTAGGCGGGAAGGGGCTGGTACGCGGGATCGCCCGAGTGCAGGGCGCTCGAGAATCCGCGCTTGGTCGCGACGAACCTCGCGAAGCGGTCCGCCCAGCGGCGCAGCGCCTCGGCCGGCGGGTACTCGGCCGCGAGCTCCTCCGCCGCGCGCGCCGTCGCATCCACCTCCCGCCGGAAGACGGCGATGATGAGGTCGGAGCGCTGCGGATAGCTGCGATAGATGGTCCCCACGCCCACCCCCGCACGCGCGGCGATGTCGCGCATGGGTGCGTCCACGCCGGCTTCGGCGAAGACCGCCTTCGCCGCCTCGAGCACCGCCTCCGCGTTGCGTACGGCATCGGCGCGCCGTCGGGGCGGCGCCTCCCGTATTCCGCCGTCGCTCATCGGATCCTCTCGTGACAAACGGAACAATGTTCCGTATAGTTGCGGAATGCTGTTCCGCTTAACCAGCGTAGCGGCTCCACCCCACCCGCGAACACCTCGTCAGGAGCTCTCATGCACTACCGCCCGCTCGGCCGCACCGGCATCCACGTCTCGCCCTTCGCGCTCGGCGCCATGATGTTCAGCTCGTTCGGCACGAGCGACCAGGACGCGGTCGACCGCATGGTCGCGCGCGCGCTCGACGCCGGCATCAACTTCATCGACACCGCGGACGCGTACGCGGGCTCGGAGGAGATCCTGGGCCGGGCGCTGCGCGGCCGCCGCGACGAGGTCGTGCTCGCCTCGAAGTTCGCCCGCCCGATCGACGAGGACCCGAACCACCGCGGCGGCTCCCGCCGGTGGATCATGACGGCCGTCGAGGGCTCGCTGCGCCGGCTGCAGACCGATCACCTCGACGTCTACCAGATGCACCGCCCCGACCCCGCGACCGACATCGAGGAGACGCTCTCGGCGCTCACCGACCTCGTACGCAGCGGCAAGGTGCGTGCGATCGGCACGTCCGACATGCCCGCGTCCGACATCGTCGAGGCGCAGTGGGTCGCCGAGCGCCGCGGGTTCGAGCGCTTCCGCGTCGAGCAGCCGCACTACTCGCTGCTGGACCGCACGATCGAGCGCGAGGTGCTGCCCGTCGCCCAGCGTTACGGGATGGGCACCGTCATCTGGAGCCCGCTCGCGAGCGGCATGCTCACCGGCCGCGTGCGCCGCGGCCAGGAGAGCGACCTGCGGCGCACGCAGCTCTTCGCCGCGCTCCGCGACGAGCGACGCATCGACGCCGTGGAGGAGCTCGTCGCGCTCGCGGATCGCGTCGGGCTGCCGCTCACGCACCTCGCGCTCGCGTTCGTCATCTCCCACCCCGGCGTCACGGCCGCGCTCCTCGGGCCGCGGACCATGGAGCAGCTCGACGACCTCCTCGCGGCGGCCGACGTCGAGCTGACGGACGACATCCTCGACGAGATCGACGCGATCGTGCCGCCCGGCACCGGGGTCGGCCGCATGGACCAGGAGTACGCCACGCCCGCGATCCTCGATGCGAGCCTCCGCCGGCGCCCGGTCGCGGAGCGCGCGGCGGGCTGACGCGTCCGGGCGCGGCTCACACGTTGAAGCGGAACTCCACGACGTCGCCGTCCTGCATGACGTAGTCCTTGCCCTCGATGCGGGCCTTGCCGCGGGAGCGGGCCTCCGCGAGCGAGCCGGCGGCGACGAGGTCCTCGAACGAGACGACCTCGGCCTTGATGAAGCCGCGCTCGAAGTCGGTGTGGATGACGCCCGCCGCCTGCGGGGCCTTCCAGCCCTTGCGGATGGTCCAGGCGCGCGCCTCCTTCGGTCCCGCCGTGAGGTAGGTCTGCAGGCCGAGGGTGTCGAAGCCGATGCGGGCGAGCTGGTCGAGACCCGACTCGTCCTGACCCGTCGAGGCGAGCAGCTCCGCCGCGTCCTCGGGGTCGAGGTCGATGAGCTCCGACTCGACCTTCGCGTCGAGGAAGACCGCCTTCGCGGGCGCGACGAGCTCGGCGAGCTCCGCCTTGCGGGCCTCGTCGGTGAGCACGGCCTCGTCGACGTTGAACACGTAGATGATGGGCTTCGCGGTCATGAGCCCGAGCTCCCTGAGGAGCGAGAGGTCGATGTCGGTCGCGCGCGACAGCGGCGTACCGGCGTCGAGGGCCGTCCTGGCCGAGAGGGCGGCATCCAGCACCGCCGGGTCGGCCTTCTTGCCCTTGACCTCCTTCTCGAGGCGCGTGATCGCCTTCTCGAGGGTCTGCAGGTCGGCGAGCGCGAGCTCGGTCGTGATGACCTCGAGGTCGGCCCGCGGGTCGACGGCGCCCGCGACGTGCACGACGTCGGAGTCGTCGAAGCCGCGCACGACCTGCGCGATCGCATCCGCCTCGCGGATGTTCGCGAGGAACTGGTTGCCGAGGCCCTCACCCTCCGAGGCGCCCTTCACGATGCCGGCGATGTCGACGAAGCTCACCGTCGCGGGCAGGATGCGCTCGCTGCCGAAGATCTGCGCGAGCACCTGGAGGCGCTCGTCGGGCAGGTTCACCACGCCCACGTTCGGCTCGATCGTCGCGAAGGGGTAGTTCGCCGCGAGCACGGTGTTCTTGGTGAGGGCGTTGAAGAGGGTCGACTTGCCGACGTTGGGCAGTCCGACGATTCCGATGGTGAGAGCCACGGGCGTCAAGCCTACCTTCGCCGTGATGTCCCGGATGTGTCCCGCCGCGGTCCCGGATATCGCGCGACACGCCCGAGATGCTTGCGTCGCGTCGCGCGAGGTGGCTAGTGTCATCACCTGTGCCGAGGGTCGGCACGAGATCAGACACCGAAAGGAGACGGCAATGATGATCAACGCACCGTTCACCAGCCGCGAGCGTCGACTCGCAGCAACCGCCGGCTTCGTCGGCGTCGACACCGTCCGGGACTGAGCGTTTCTGCGCCGCCGTCCATGACGGTGGCGACGCTCTCGAAGCCCGATCGGCAGAGCAGCAGCCCGTCGATCACGTCCCGTCCACGACCCCGCCGAATGTCAGCGGTGGTCGGTAGCGTGCCGCCAGGAGCGGCACTCCTCCGAGGCAGCCCACCAGGTGCGCCTCGACATCCACCACATCTGAGGACACCGATCATGAACAGCACGTTGACGCCCACGCGTCACACCGTCCAACCGGCCCACGAGGTCGCGACGCCCGTCGTGCACGCCCCCGCGCGCACCCTGAGCCTCGTCGACCGCGCCGCGCTGCACCTCGGCATGGCGCTCATCCGCTGGGGTCGCCGCCCCGGGCGCGAGCTCGCCCGGCACGAGCGGCTCGCGAACTCGTTCGAGCTCGGCCTGCTGCACCGCGAGCGCACGGCGCTCCGCCTGCAGCTCGAGCGCGAGCGCGCCGTCTCGCAGACGCACGCCCTGGTGCGCGTGCGCTGATGCGCCCGCGAAACGGGACCACCATCGGGCCCGTCGCCGCACGTCGGCGACGGGCCCGCCGTCGTCTCCGGGTACGGTTTCGGGCGCGCGCGGCGTGCCCGGGGGCCGCTGTCGGTGCCCCGTGCGAGAGTCGAGACGTGCCACTGGACTTCACCGCGATCGACTTCGAGACGGCGAACGGCTCCAGTGCGAGCGCATGCTCGGTCGGCCTCGTGAAGGTGCGCGACGGCCAGGTCGTCGACCGCATCGGGTGGCTCATCCAGCCCCCGCCCGGCCACGACCACTTCGTCGAGTGGAACACGCGCATCCACGGCATCCGCGCCGCCGACGTCATCGGCGCGCCGGGATGGGCCGAGCAGCTCCCCGACCTCCTCGAGTACACGGGCGGCGACATCCTCGTCGCGCACAACGCGGGCTTCGACATGGGGGTCATCAAGTCGGCGTGCGCGGCCACGGGACTCGCCGTGCCCGCCTACTCCTACCTCTGCAGCCTCCAGCTCGCACGCAAGACGTACCACCTCGAGTCGTACCGGCTTCCGCTCGTCGCGATGGCCGCCGGCTTCGAGGACTTCCCCCACCACGACGCCGTCGCCGACGCCGAGGCGTGCGCCGCGATCATCGTCCACGCGGCCGACCGGCACGGCGCGATCGACCTGCCCGAGCTCGCCGAGATCGCCGGCATCCGCATCGCCACGACGGTGCCGCCCGCCGTCGCCGTCGCGTCCTGACGCGTCAGTCGCCCGCCCCGCGCGGCGGATGCAGCAGCAGCTCCGCGCGCTCGGAGAGATAGGCGTCGAGGGGCGTGGGCACCGCGCCCGGCGTCCACTCGACGGCGACCCCCGCATCCGTCGCCACGAGCGGCGCCTCGGGGGCCGCGAGGTCGAGCGGGCGGGCGTCGAGCACGACCGTCGACCCCTCGCGGATGCCCGATCTCACGGCGAGCTGCCGCAGCTCGTTGCGTCGCAGCGCCGTCGCCGATCGGTGATTCGGATGCGTGGGTCGCGCCACGACGAGCACCTCGCCCGTCGCGAAGAGCGCACCCGACGCATCCGCGCACACCGCGCCGAGCCGCCACACCTCCCCCGCGACGACCATGCGGGTGCCGCGGAACCGTCGCTGCACGATCTCGACGCGCTGCTCGACGGGCGCGCCGGCGGCGCTCAGCGCGGCGACCACCCGGTCGACCGCGGCGCGCGCCGCATCCGTCATGCGATTCAGCCGCGCGACGATCAGCCGTTCTGGGGGAAGCCCAGGTTGATGCCGCCGTGCGACGGGTCGAGCCAGCGCGAGGTCACGGCCTTCTCGCGCGTGAAGAAGCGGATGGCGTCGGGGCCGTACGCCTTCGTGTCGCCGAAGAGCGAGTCCTTCCAGCCGCCGAACGAGTAGTAGCCGACCGGCACGGGGATCGGCACGTTGATGCCGACCATGCCGACCTCCACCTCGCGCTGGAAGCGGCGCGCGGCGCCGCCGTCGTTCGTGAAGATCGCGGTGCCGTTGCCGTACTTGCCGCTGTTGATGAGCTCGAGGCCCTCCTCGTAGGAGTGCACGCGCACGACCGACAGCACGGGCCCGAAGATCTCGTCGCGGTAGACCGCGGAGCTCGTGGGCACCTTGTCGACGAGGGTGGGCCCGAGCCAGAAGCCGTCGGCCTCGCCGTCGACCTCGACGCCGCGCCCGTCGACGACCACCTCGGCGCCGTCCTGCACGGCCACGTCGAGGTAGCCCGCGACCTTGTCGCGGTGCTCGCGCGTGATGAGGGGGCCCATGTCGCAGTTGCGCGTGCCGTCGCCGACCTTGAGTCCCGACATCCGCTCGCGGATCTTGCCGATGAGCTCGTCGGCGACGGGCTCGACCGCGACGAGCACCGAGATCGCCATGCAGCGCTCACCCGCCGAGCCGAAGCCCGCGTTGACGGCGGAATCGGCCACGAGGTCGAGGTCGGCGTCGGGCAGCACGAGCATGTGGTTCTTGGCGCCGCCGAGTGCCTGCACGCGCTTGCCGGCGGCGGTGCCGCGCTCGTACACGTACTTCGCGATCGGCGTCGAGCCGACGAACGAGACTGAGGCGATGTCGACGTGTTCGAGGATCGTGTCGACGGCTTCCTTGTCGCCGTTGACGACATTGAACACGCCGTCGGGGAGGCCGGCCTCCTTGAGGGCCTCGGCCATCCAGATGGAGGCGCTCGGGTCCTTCTCGGAGGGCTTCAGCACGACGGCGTTGCCGGCGGCGAGCGCGAGCGGGAAGAACCACATGGGCACCATGGCCGGGAAGTTGAAGGGGCTGATCACGCCGACGACGCCGAGCGGCTGTCGCACCGAGTAGACGTCGACGCCCGTCGAGACGTTCTCGGAGTACTCGCCCTTGAGGAGGTGCGGGATGGCGCACGCGAACTCGACGACCTCGAGGCCGCGCGCGATCTCGCCGAGCGCGTCGGAGGTCACCTTGCCGTGCTCGGCCGTGAGGATCGCGGCGAGCTCGCCCTTGCGCGCGTTGAGGATCTCGCGGAACGCGAAGAGCACCTGCTGGCGCTTGGCGAGGCTCGTGTCGGCCCACGCCGGGAAGGCGGCCTTGGCGGTCGCGACGGCGTGGTCCACGTCGGCGGCGGAGGCCAGGCGCACCTCCTTCTGGACGACGCCCTTGGCGGGGTTGTAGACGGGTGCGGTGCGGGTCGAGTCGCCGGTGAACACGGCGCCACCCACCCAGTGGTCGAGGATCTCAGTGGCCATGTTCCCGAGGTTACTCGGAGACATTTCGTTAACATTTTGCGCCCGCGTTCCCCTGTTCACGCGGCGCCTCGCGAGGTGACGCGAGAGCAGCTGAGCGGGCGTGCGGCCCGTCGCCACGGGGATGTCGGCGGCCGCTGCGACACTGTCGGCATGGACGCTCTCCTCCCCCTGATCGTCGGCCTCGTGATCGGCCTCGTCGTCGGCGCGGTCGCCGCGGCGCTCGTCGTGCGCTCCCGCCACACCGCGGGGGGCGCGGATGCCGAGGTGCTCGAGGCTCGCCACCAGGCGGTCGTCGCCGAGGTGCGCGCGCAGGAGGCCGCGGCGCGCGCCGAGGTCGAGCGCACGCTCGCGGCGGCGCAGGCGTCCCTCGCCGGGCTGCGCGAGCAGCTCGACCTCGCCCAGGAGCGCTATGGCGAGCTCGTCGCACAGCAGCGCGAGGAAGCGCGCAAGCGCGAGGCCGACGCGGCAGCCGAGCACAAGGTGCTGCAGGAGCTCGCGCCCGTCAAGGAGACCCTCACCGCCATGCAGAGCAAGGTCGTCGAACTCGAGCGTCAGCGCGCGCAGCAGCACGGCGAGCTCAGCCAGCAGCTCAAGACGGCCACCGAATCCGAGGAGCGCCTGCGGCAGACCGCCGAGCAGCTCGCGAGCGCGCTGCGCAACAACGCCACCCGCGGCGTGTGGGGCGAGACCCAGCTGCGCACGCTCGTGGAGTCGGCGGGTCTCCTCAACCGCGTCGACTTCTCGGTGCAGTCGACGATCGCATCCGAGAGCGGCACGCGGCGACCCGACATGGTCGTCAACCTGCCGGGCGGCAAGGCCATCCCGGTCGACGCCAAGGTGCCCTACAACTCGTTCATCGAGGCGAGCGCCATCCCGGCGACCGCGACGGGCGAGCAGGAGGCGCAGCGCGCGCGCCTGCTCGCGGCTCACGCCAAGCAGGTGCGCAGCCACGTCGACGCTCTCGCGTCGAAGTCGTACTGGACGGGACTCGACGCGAGCCCCGATTTCACGATCGCCTTCATCCCGAACGAGCCGCTGCTCGCCGCGGCCATGGAGGCCGACCCGAACCTCATGGACTACGCGTTCTCGAAGCGCATCATCCTCGCCAACCCCGGCACGCTCTGGGCGCTGCTCAAGACGATCGCCTTCACGTGGCAGCAGGACGTGCTCACGGAAGACGCGAAGCGCCTCTTCGACCTCGGTAAGGAGCTCTACGGTCGTCTCGCGACGCTCTCCGAGCACGCCGACAAGCTGCGCGGTGCGATCGAGTCGACGGTCAACCACTACAACAAGTTCGCGAGCTCGCTCGAGCAGCGCGTGCTCGTGACGGCGCGCAAGCTCGACGGCCTCGACGAGTCGAAGGTCATCGGCGAGCCGCGCATGATCGACGACGCGCCCAAGCACCTCACCCAGAGCGAGTTCGCCGTGCTCGACGAGCTCGGCGCCGGCCGACCCGAGATCGACCCCGCGGTCGTCTCCCCGATCCCCGCCGCATCCGCCGACGCGCCCGCCGCGCCCGCCGCCGAGGCCGAGGCCCAGACCGCCTGACGCCCGCTCCCGGAGGC
>JAEYVF010000058.1 GCA_023432005.1 Actinomycetes bacterium | reverse complement strand
GCCTTCGGCAGCGACTTCCAGCAGCCGTTCCTCGACGACTGGCTGCGCTGGATCGGCATCGACGACATCACGACCGTCGCCTTCCGCCCCAACCTCGCGACCGCCGACGCGGATGCCGCCCGCCGCGTCGCGCACCTGGACGCGCGCCAGGCGGCCGCTGCCTTCGCCGACCGGAGCCTGCGCCTCGCCTCGTGAGGTGCGGGCCCGGCCGGCCGGCCGGCTACGCCGCGTCGTGCAGTGTCACGTGATAGCCGTCGGGATCGGCGAAGGTGAAGGTGCGCCCGAACGGCCCGTCGATCGGGGCCGCGACGATCGCATGGCCGTCGGCCGCGAGGGCGTCGTGGATCGCCTGCACGTCGGTCGCGCGCAGCCAGAGCGCGACGCCGGTGCCGGGCCGCGCGACCTCCGCGAGCTCGGTGCCGGGCGCGATGTCGCGGACCGCGAACGCGATGGGCGAGGTCTCGAAGACCACCGCGTGCGGCGGGCCGGCGGGCGAGCGCGTGAGGCCGAGGTAGCGCTCGTAGAACGACTGCGACGCGTCGACGTCGCGCACCTGCAGCGAGATGAAGTCGGGGCCGATGGCGGGCATTGGGTGCTCCTTCGTGTCAGTTATCTGACACGAACCATATGTCAGAATGCTGACATGGGTCAAGACCTCGTCGACATGCGCACCTCGCTCGGCTACCTGCTCAAGGAGGCGTCGAGCGCCCTGCGGGTCGAGATGGAGGCGGTGCTGCGCCCGCTCGGCATGACGGTCACCCACTACGCATGCCTCGAGCTGCTCGCGCAGCGCCCCGGGCTCTCGAACTCCGAGCTCGCCCGCGGGGCGTTCGTCACCCGCCAGTCGATGAACGTGCTGCTGCAGACCCTCGAGCGCGCGGGGGAGGTCACCCGCCCCGCCGAGGCCCCCGTCGGCAAGGCGCTGCCTGCCGAGCTCACGGCGAAGGGCCGCCGGCGGCTGGAGACGGCCAGCGCCGCCGTGCGATCCGTCGAGCTGCGGATGCTGAGCGGCCTCTCGCGCGATGACCGAGCGGAGGCGCTGCGCCTCATGCGCAGCATGATCGCGTCGCTGCGCGAGGGCAGCCCCGGGAGCACGCCGGGCTAGCCGCGGCGGCGCGAGCCCGTGGCGGCATCCGGTGCCTCCGGGCGGGCGAACACCTCTCCGACGTGCGCGAGCCACTCGGGCGGCGGCTCGGAGTCGGCGTCCAGTCGGGCGATCACGTCGCCCGACGCCGTGTCGTAGCCCGTCGACGCGACATCGGGTTGCGCGGCCGCTCGCGCCGGGGTAACGCTCCGGTCATCTCCTCCCCCGCGAGTCCGCCGCCGCGCCCTCAACAGGGGCGTGTCGGGGGGAGGGGCACTCGCTACCCTTCAACTCATGGCACGCACGACGCGTGATGCGGACACCGGGGTCACGGGGGATGCCGTCTCCTTCAACGGAGCCTGGATCTTCCCTCTGCGCGAGGTTGCCGTCACCACGCGTGCCGCCCTCATCACGGCAGGTACCGCGATGAACCTCACGCTGTTCGGCGTGCTCATCGCGCAGAGCCTGCTGCTCGTGCTCGGTCAGCCCGGAAGCCTCGTGCCGTGGCTCCCCATCCCGCTGATCGTGCTCACCGTGTGCGAGTACCTCGCGTTCCGCTTCGATCCGCTCAGCATCCGCACCTACCTCGTGCTGACCGTCATCGCGCTCGCCGGCTTCTGCGCGCTCACGGTCGCTGTCGCCGGGTCGCCCGCCCAGGCCTACGCCGGCACGGCCGGCTTCCTGCTGTCGATCTCCAAGAGCATCGGCGTCATCACGTGGGCCACCGCCGACCGGTGGTCGGGCGGCATCGTGGGCGGCCTCGCCGGCTACGCCGGGCTCGAGATCACCATCGCGGTCACGGGACTCTTCGTCGGCCTGCCGTACCGCTTCGACGCCCCGCCCCTCCTCCTCGCGGTGGGACTCGGGCTGAGCTACGCCGCCTTCCCCCTCGCGCGCGCCCGATCGCGGGGCCGTACGGCCACCCTCGACGCGGCGGATCGGCGGATGCGCGTGCGGCGCGTGCGGGAGTTCGAGGGGCGGGAGTCGATCGCGCAGCTCCACGACAGCCTCCTCGGCACGCTCGCGGCACTCGGGGCGCGGGAGCCCGGGCCGTTGAGCGCCGCCGAGCGCGCGATGATCGAGCGGGGCCTCGAGTCGAGCGCCATGCTGCCCGTGCTGCACGCCGAGGTGGGGGCGGATGCAGAGGCCGGCGATTGGATCCGCGCGGTCGCCGAGGCGGGCGGCCTGCGCGTCGCCGTCGAGGGCGATGCGCGCATCCTCTCCGCACTGCCCCATCCGCTCGCCGATGCGCTCCGCGGCGCGGTCGAGCAGTGCCTCGTCAACATCGCGCGACACGCGGGTGTCTCCGAGGCGTGGGTGTCGATCGCGAGCGACGCGCGCGGGGCGAGCGTGACGATCGTCGACGAGGGGGTCGGCTTCGACCCCTCCGCGGTTCCGCACGACCGGCTGGGGCTCAGCGAATCCGTGCGCGGCCGGATCGAGCGCCTCGGGGGACGCGTGCGCGTCTGGAGCAGCCCCGGGGCGGGCACCTCGGTGCACATCACGGTGCCGCATGAACTGGAGCACGAACGGTGAGCCGCCCCACGCCGCAGGAGCTCGACCCGCTCGCCGGGGTCACGGCGCAGCTCTTCGTCTGGGCGCTCACCTCGGTGGCGTTCCTGCTGGCCGTGACGCTCAGCATCATCCACCGCGCCGAGTACGACGACGAGGCCCTCCTCGTGCTCGCCCTCGCCGCGATCGCCGGCGCGTGCCTCGTCATCCTGTTCGCGAGCTCGCCCCGCCGTGCCCCGTTCTCCTACAGGGATGCGGGCCTGCTGCACACGCTCTGCCTCATCGCCGTGCTCCTCGAGGCGGCCGCCCAGTGGGGGACCAACGCGACGGTGCGCTCTGACTGGGCCCCCATCGCCTACGCGCTGCTCGTGCTCGTCACGGGGTGCTACCGTCCCGCGCGCGAGATCCTCGTGATGGGCGTCGTCGACGCCGTCGTGGTCGGTGCCATCACCGTGGCCGGGCAGATCGCGTTCGGGGCGACGTTGAACCCGCTCGTCTACGCGGGACTGACGGCCGGTCTCGTGCTCGCCGCCACGGTGGGCGCCGCCACCTTCTCGCACGTGCTCGTCGAACGGCTGCTCGAGTGGCGCGAGGCGTCGCGTGAGGCGCGCGCCGAGCTCGCCCATACCCTCCGCGCGGAGGTGCGGGAGCAGCTGCGCGAGGAGCGCATCGCGCTCGTCGAGGCGGAGGTCGCGCCCTTCCTCCGGAGCATCCTCGAGCACGGCGGCACCGACGGCACCGACTCGGCGCGCGCCCGCGCGCTCAGCGACGCCCTGCGGCGCGAGCTCGTGGGGGAGGTCGACGGCCGCTGGCTGAGCGACCTCGTGGCCCGCCTCGACGACCCGGACGGGCTCGCCTCGCACCTCGATGAGACGCAGCACGCCACGATCGAGGCGGCGTGCGCGGCGCTCGCCGACCGCCAGCTGAGCGCGCGCCTGCGTCGAACGGGCGACCGCATCCGCTTCACCCTCGCGTGGGGACGCAGCGGTAGCGGCCGGATCGGCCCGGAGCTTCAGGCGCTCATCCGCGCGGCCTTCCCGGGCGCGCGCGTGCGCCCGAGCTCGCGCATCATCGAGCTGGAGTTCGAGCCGCTCGCCGTCGGGCGGGAGTGATCAGCCGGCCGTGTAGCCGATCACGTCGGTGAGCAGGGCCTGCGTCATGACGACGGTCCACACGATCGCGGCGATGATCACGACCACGTAGCCCGCGATGTGCCCCCACAGCGGCCAGCCCGCGGTGCGGCTCACCTTGCGCAGCACGACGTGGCGGCCGATGAGGTAGACGATCGTGTACGGGATGAACGCGAAGGCCCAGTGGAACGGGCGCACGACCCCGATCGCGGTGAGGTGCTTGTAGTCGCGGAAGGCCGCGAAGATCGTCAGCCCCCAGCTCGCCCAGCCGAGCAGCTGCGTCACCCCGATGAGCACGAGGTACCCGCCCATGCCCGAGGGGATTCCGCCGGTCGAACCCGACAGCTCGGCCTCGATGAGCGTGCGCATATAGCCCGTCATGTCGAAGAAGAACATCGGGATCGCCGAGACGAGCGTGACGAGGGCCACGAGCCACACCCAGACGGTGTCGATGCGCGCGCCCTCGGGCAGCGGCGGCCGGTCGGCGACGGATGCGGCGGGCGCCGCGGCGGGGGCGGTGTGCTCGGTCCAGCCGTAGCCGTCCCACCAGCGCTGGCCGCCGGTCGCGTCGGGGTACCAGCCGGGGGCGGCCTGGGCCGGGGCGGGGTGGACCTGGGCGGGGTGGTGGTCGGTCATCGAGGCCTCCTCGAAGACCGATCCTAGGGTGCGGCCGCGTGCGGTCAGGCGAGCGACCCGAGCGTGGCGATCCCGTTCGTGACCGTCACGATCGCCCACGCCCCGAACACGGAGTACCAGGTCACGTAGAGCGCGATCGAGGTCGCGAGCGGAGCGACGGGCGGCCGCGTCACCTTGCGCAGGATCACGTGGCGCCCGACGAGGTAGACGATGCCCGCGATCGCCGCGAACCCCCACGGGAACGGGTGCACGACGCCCGCCGCGCGCAGGCTCCGGGAGTCGCGCGCCGCGAACAGCAGCGCGAGGCCGATCGTCGCGACCGAGCTCGCCGCGAGCACGCCCGCGTGCAGCGCGACATGCTCGAGGGCGGTCGCCGCGTCGTCGACCCACAGCGCGTCGAGCACGACGCCGAGGTCGAAGAGGAAGACCGTCGACGCGAGCACCCACGGCACCGTCACGATGAGCCACACCCACACGCCGTCGACGCGCGTGCCGGGCGGGAGCAGGGGGCGCTCGCGGGGGGTTCTCAGCTCCCGGGCAGCGGGGGGAGGCATCACGAGGCCGCTCACACCGGCGAGCGTAGCGGCGGCCTCGCCCTAGCATCGTGAGGTGGGTATGACACACGCCGAGCCCCTCGACAGCCTGCGACGCCGCACGAGCGAGAAGTGGGGCGCGCATCCCGCGGACGTGCTGCCGATGTTCGTGGCGGAGATGGACTACCCGCTCGCGCCCGCGATCGCCGAGGCCCTGCGCGCCGCGGTCGACCGCAGCGACACGGGATACGTGAACCCCCGCGACACGGGCGCCGCGCAGGCCTTCGCCGCGTTCGCGCGCGACACGTGGGGCTGGGAGCCCGACCCGGCCGCGATGGGCGTCGCGACGGATGTGAGCGTCGTCATCGTCGAGACGCTGCGGCGGCTCGCGGCGCCCGGCGACGGTGTCATCATCACGCCCCCCGTGTACCCGCCGTTCTTCGACCTCGTCCCGGAGACCGGCGCGCGCATCGTCGAGGTGCCCCTGCTCGACGACGGGACGGCGTATGCACTCGACCTCGCGGGGATCGACCGAGCACTCGCCGCGGGCGCCCGCGGCGTGCTGCTCTGCAATCTGCACAACCCGCTCGGCCTCGTGCACTCCCGCGCCGAGCTCGAGGAGCTCGCTCGCATCGTCGAGCGCCACGGCGGCTTCGTCGTGAGCGACGAGATCCATGCGCCGCTCGTGCATCCGGGCGCCGACTTCACCCCGTACCTCTCGGTGTCGGATGCCGCGCGCGAGCACGGCCTCGCGGCGGAGTCCGGCAGCAAGGCCTTCAACCTGGCGGGGCTCAAGGCGGCGCTCATCGTGCCCGCATCGGAGCGGATGGCGGAGGTGGTGCGCGGGCTGCCCGAGGAGGTGACCTTCCGCACGGGCCTCTTCGGCCTCCTCGCGACGCGGGCCGGGTTCGCCGAGTCGCGCGAGTGGCTCGCGGGCACCGTCGACGCGATCACGGCGAACGTCGAGCTGCTCGAGTCGCTGCTGGCATCCGAGCTGCCCCTCGCGCGACTGCGGCGGCCCGCCGCGAGCTACCTCGCGTGGATCGACCTCTCCGCGTACGGATGGGGCGACGACCCCGCCGCCCACATCCTCGAGCACGCCCGCGTCGCGCTCTCGAACGGGCCCGCCTTCGGCCTCCAGGGCCGCGGCTTCGTGCGCATGAATCTCGCGTGCGGCCCGGAGGTGCTCACCGACGCGGTCTCCCGCATCGGCGCCCTCGCCCGCCGGTGAACCGGGGTCGATCCGGCATCCCGGAGCCCGCCGATGTCGGTGGTTGCTGGTGAGATGAACGTGTTGAGAAAGTCGTGCCGCGACACGCCGAGACACAACATCTAGGGGAATGACATTCGTGGAATTCCCGTTATATAGTGGTGACTCACCAGGGCGAAAACCTTGGAGTACTAGTTGAGACTTTTGAGGGAGGTTGCCATGAACGACGTCGACACCGTCGGTGGCTACGCAGTTCCGGTCGACCCGATGGACGACCTCTACTGCGAGTCCTGCCAGTAAGGCAGCGCCACCGCACAGACCCCCCGGAACCCCGGCTGACCGCGAAGGTCGCCGGGGTTCCGCACGTTCGGAGACAGCGGATGGTCGAGGAGCACCGCGAAACGAGGCGTCTCGAGACCAGCGTGATGCGCCCCGGTAGGCTCGTCGGGTGAGCGTCAACCCCGAGCTGCAGGGGCGGAGCTACCCGCCGACAGCCCCCTACCTGGTCGGCCGCGAGAAGGTGCGCGAGTTCGCGCGCGCCGTGTTCGCGACCAACCTCCTCCACCACGACGTCGAGGCCGCGCGCGCCGCAGGCCACGCCGACCTCGTGGCTCCTCCCACCTTCCCCGTGGTCGTGCAGGAGCACGCGCTCGCGCAACTGCTCTCGGATCCCGAGGCCGCTATCGACTTCAGCCGCGTCGTGCACGGCGACCAGCGCTTCAGCTACAGCCGCCCGATCGTGGCCGGCGACGAGCTCACGGCCACGCTGACCGTCACGAGCGTCAAGACCCTGGGCGGGCACTCGATGGTCTCGGCCGACGCGCTCATCTCCGACGCGTCGGGTGAGCACGTCGTGACCGCCACATCCACCCTCGTCGTGCGAGGTGACGAATGAGCGCGCCCGCCCTCTCCAGCCTGACCGTCGGCGACGTCGTCGCCGAGGCCGAGTTCGCCCTCAGCCGCGACTCACTCGTGCGCTACGCCGGCGCATCCGGAGACTTCAATCCCATCCACTACCGCGACGACGTCGCCGCATCCGTCGGGCTGCCCGGCGTGCTCGCGCACGGCATGCTCACGATGGGCCTCGCCGTGCAGCCCGTCGTCGACTGGGTGGGCGACCCGGGTCGCGTCGTCGACTACCAGGTGCGTTTCACGCGCCCCGTCGTCGTCGACCCCGAGGACGGCGCGCTCGTGACGGTCATCGCGAAGGTCGGGCGCATCGACGACGACGCGGCGCGCATCGACCTCGCGGTGACCTTCAACGGCGAGACCGTTCTCGGCAAGGCCCAGGCGGTCGTGCGTCTGGAGTCGTGACGGGCGTGGCTGTCCCGCGTCTCGCCGAGCTCACGACGCTGCGGGTGGGCGGCCCCGCGCGCGAGCTCGTGGAACCCGCGACGCGTGACGAGCTCGTGCGCACCGCGCGCGAGGTGTGGCAGACCGGCGACGACTGGCTGCTGCTCGGCGGCGGCTCCAACGTCGTCATCGCCGACGACGGGTTCGACGGCACCGTCATCCGCGTCGCCACGCGCGGCATCGACATCGCCCTCGACGCCGACGGTCGGCACGCGCGCGTGCGCGCCGCGGCGGGGGAGAGCTGGGATGCGCTCGTCGCCGCGACCGTCGACGCCGGCCTCGCGGGCATCGAGGCGCTCAGCGGCATCCCCGGCACGGTCGGCGCCGCTCCCGTGCAGAACATCGGCGCCTACGGCCAGGAGCTCGGCGACCGGCTCGTCGGCATCGACTTCCTGGACTACGCGACGGGCGAGGTGCTGCGCCTCGACGCGCGCGATCTCGGCCTCGGCTACCGCACGAGCGCCCTCAAGCGCGGCCGTGCGGGCATCGTTCTCGCCATCGAGCTCGACCTCGACGCGGGCGGATGGTCAGGCCCCGTCGCGTACGCGCAGCTCGCCTCCGGTCTCGACGTGTCGCTCGGCGACCGCGTGCCGCTCGCGGACGCCCGCCGTGCCGTGCTCGCGCTGCGCGCCTCGAAGGGCATGGTGCTCGATGCCGCCGACCCCGACTCGGTGAGCGCCGGCTCGTTCTTCACCAACCCGATCGTCACGGAGTCGTTCGCCCGAGCGCTGCCGCCCGAGGCGCCGCGCTGGCCCGTGTCGCCGGAGGAGGCGGACCGCGTGCTCGCGCCCGGCGAGGACGTGCCGGCCCTCGCATCCGGGGTCTACGAGGTGAAGCTCTCGGCGGCGTGGCTCATCGAGCGCTCGGGCGTCTCGCGCGGCTTCTCGCTGCCCGGATCGGGAGCGGCGATCTCGTCGAAGCACACGCTCGCGATCGTCAACCGCGGCCACGCGACCGCGGCCGACGTCGTGCAGCTCGCCGCGTTCGTGCAGCTGCGCGTGCTCGCGCAGTTCGGTGTGCGGCTCCACCCGGAGCCCGTCTTCGTGGGGGTGACGCTGTGAGCGACATCGTGGTGCTGGGAAGCGCCAACATGGACCTCGTCGTGCGACAGCCGCGGTTGCCGGAGCCCGGCGAGACGATGTTCGGCAGCTCGTTCGCGACAGTGCCCGGAGGCAAGGGTCTCAACCAGGCGATCGCCGCCGCGCGGGGTGGCGGCGACGTCGCCTTCCTCGGCGCGGTCGGCGGCGACGCGTTCGGTCGTGAGCTGCGTGAGACGCTCGCGGCCGCGGGCGTCGACACGGACGGCATCGCGCTCGTCGAGCGCCCCACCGGCACGGCCCACATCTCGGTGCTCGACGGCGGTGAGAACGCCATCGTCGTCGTGCCCGATGCGAACGGGGTCGAGCTGCCCCTCGACGACGTCGCGCGCGCCGCCATCCGCGCGGCCCGCTACCTCGTCGTGCAGTTCGAGCGCCCGCTGCCGCTCGTGGCCGAGGCCGTCGCCTTCGCGCGCTCGATCGGGGTCACGACGGTCGTGACGCCGGCGCCCGTGCTGCCGCTCCCGGACGGCTTCCTCGACGCGGTCGACATCCTCGTGCCGAACGCGGGCGAGGCGCGCGAGCTCGCGGGCATCGACGACGAGACGGATGCGGCGCGCGCCCTCTCGCGCCGCGTCGGCACGGTCGTCATGACGCGCGGCCCCCGAGGCGCGCTCGTCGCCCGAGGGGGCGAGATCGTCGAGGAGGTCGAACCGCATCCGGTGAGCCCCGTCGACACGACAGGCGCGGGCGACACCTTCACAGGCGTGCTCGTCGCGCGCCTCGTCGCGGGCGACCCGGAGGGCCGCGCCCTGCGCGCCGCCGCCGTCGCCGCGGCGCTCGCGACCACGCGACCCGGCGCATCCCCGTCGATGCCCACGTGGGCCGAGGTCGAGCCCCTGCTCTGACCGCTGGTTTCGACACGCGCCTGCGGCGCTACTCGACCAGCGGGTACATCACAGCAGCCCGAGCTCCATCGCCCGTGTCACCGCGCGCGTGCGGTCGTTGACGCCGAGCTTCGCGAACGCCTTGATGAGGTGGGTCTTCACGGTCGCCTCGCCGAGATGGATGCGCGCGCCGATCTCGCGGTTCGAGAGCCCCTCGGCGACGAGCCGCAGCACCTCGAGCTCGCGCGGGCTGAGCACGGGTGCGGCGGGCGTCGCCGGCTCGCGGGTGCGGGCGACGAGGATGCGGCTCACGCTCGGTGCGAGCGCGACCTCGCCGGCCGCCACGGCGCGCACGCCCGCGAGCAGCTCCTCCTCGGGCGCCGCCTTCAGCAGGTAGCCGCTCGCGCCGGCCGCGATGGCGGACAGGATCGCGTCGTCCGTCTCGTACGTCGTGAGGATGAGCACGCGCACGTCGGGGTGCGCCGCGAGGATGCGGGCCGTGGCCTCGTCGCCGTCGATGCCCGGCATCCGCAGGTCCATGACGACGAGGTCGGGACGGGCCGTGGGCACGAGCGCGAGCGCCTCCTCGCCGCTCGCCGCCGTGCCGACGATCTCGACATCCGGGGCCTCGTCGAGCAGCGCGACGATTCCCGCGCGCACCACGGGGTGGTCGTCGACCACGAGGATGCGGATCATGCCGCACCTCCCCGGGGCAGGGTCGCGGTGATCGTCGTGGCACCCGCTGTGCCGTCGACCTCGAGCGAGCCGCCGGCGAGGACGAGCCGATCCCGCAGGCCCGCGAGGCCGAAGCCGGCGCGCGCCTCGGCAGGGAAGCCGCGACCGTCGTCGCTGACGGTCAACCGCACGCCGTCGGCCGTCGCGGTGAGCTCCACGCGGGCGCTCGCCGCCTCCGAGTGCTTGCGCACATTGGCGAGGCCCTCCTGCGCGCAGCGCAGCAGCACGACCTCCGTGTCGCGATCGAGCGGCACGTCGAGCGATGTCGACACGGCCACGCTGATGCGCGTCTCGCGCTCGAAACGCTCGGCGAGCGTGTGCAGCGCATCCGCGATCCCGCCCTGCGTGAGCTCGACGGGAGCGGCGGATGCCACGAGCGCGCGGGTCTCGGCGAGCGCGTCGCGCGCGCCCGTCTCGATGAGGTCGAGCAGCTCGTCGTCGAGGGTGCCCGCGGCGTGCGCGCGTCGAGCGCGCTGGGCGAGCAGCACGAGCCCCGTGAGCGACTGCGCGACGGTGTCGTGCACCTCGCGCGACATCCGCGAGCGCTCGAGGGTGACGCCGGCATCCCGTTCCGCGGCGGCGAGCTCGGCCTGGGTCGCCGTGAGCTCGTCGAGCAGCCGCGCCTTCTCCTCGCCGAGCTCGGCGATGCGGGAGATCCAGAGGCCCATGATCGTCGAGAAGCCGAACGAGAGCGTCTGGCTCACGAGCGCCGTGTCGAGGGCGCCGAGACCTTCGCCGATCAGGAAGCCCGCGCCCACGCCGAGCGCGATGCCGAGGCTCGCGACGATCGCCGAGCGACGGCCGCGCGACACGACCCACGCGACCGGGTACGCCACGGTCTGCGTCACCGCGAGCACCGCGTCGATGCTCGTCAGCGTCGCCGACCACGCGATGGTGGCGACGATGAGGGCGATCGCCGGGCCGTTGCCCTCGAGGACGCGCGGTCGCAGCAGGAGGAACACGACGGCGTACGCCGCGCACACGGCCGCCCCCGTCGCGATGTCCTCGACGGGGGAGCCGATGATCGCCAGGAAGGCGACGGGCCCGAGGGCGGCTGCCGCGATGACGAGCAGCCACCAACGCGATCCGATCACTCAGCCATCCTTGCGGATCCAGCGGAAGGTGAGGCGCGTCACGAGGAGGCCCACGACGAGCCAGATGCCGCAGACGATCGCGATCCCGGCGAGGTTCCACTCGCCGCCCGCCTCGAGCGCCGCGTAGTCCGCCGGGAGGAACACCGAGCGCATGCCGTGGGCGAGCCACGCGAGCGGGAAGATGTTCGCGACGTTCTGCAGCCACTCCGGCAGCATCGTGAACTGGATGTAGACGCCCGAGATGAACTGCAGCACGAGCACGATCGGGATGATGACGGCCGACGCGCTCTTGCCCGAGCGGGGCAGCCCCGCGAGGCCGATGCCGAGGATCGCGCACGTCGTGACGCCGAGCAGGAACACCCACGCGAACGTGGCCCACTGCTCGGGCTCGGTCGGCAGCGGCACGTCGAACGCGACGCGCGCAGCGACGATGAGCAGGGCCGCCTGTGCGAGGCCGGTCACGAGCACCTGGCCGATCTTGCCGATGAAGTAGCTCACGGGCGAGAGCGGGGTGCCGGCGAGGCGCTTGAGGGTGCCGTCGCTGCGTTCCGTGGCGATGTCGATCGCCATGTTCTGCAGGCCGGAGAGCAGCACGCCCGCCGCGAGCATCGCCGGCAGGTAGAACTGCGCGGCCGTCACGGGGTCGCCCTCGGGGGTGCGGCCGAAGTCGCCGTTGCTGAACGCGACCGAGAAGATCGTGAGCATGAGCAGCGGGAACAGGAAGGTGAAGAACACCGTGTCGCCCTGCCGGAAGTAGGCGCGCAGCTCGTGGCCGGTGCGCGCGATCCCGAGACGGACGGTGCGCGCGATGCCGAACGACGGCGACGACGTGCGGGTGGTTGCGGATGCGGTGGTCACGCGAGGCTCCCTTCGAAAGCGGCGGCGGTGTCGGCGGCGTCGGCGGCCTCGCCGACGAGCTCCAGGTAGATGTCCTCGAGGCTCGGGCGGATGACCTCGAGCCGCTCCGGCTCGCCGGCGGCGGACAGACGCGCGACGAGGGCGCCGGGCTCGGTCGTGCGCTCCTGGCGGAGCACGCCGTCCTCGATCCAGCGCACGATCGGGATGCGCGCATCCGCTCCTCCCAGCTCGTCGATGGCGCCGATCGTCACGAGCTCGCCGCCCGCGATGATGCCGCCGCGGTCGGAGAGCTGCTGGGCCTCGTCGAGGTAGTGGGTCGTGAGGAGGATCGTCGTGCCCTCGTCGCGGAGCGAGCGGATGAGTGCCCAGAACTGGCGACGGGCCTCGGGGTCGAAGCCCGTCGTGGGCTCGTCGAGGAAGAGCAGCTCGGGGCGGCCGATGATGCCGAGCGCGACGTCGACGCGGCGCTTCTGACCACCGGAGAGCTTCGAGATTCGCGTGCGCGCCTTCTCCTCGAGCCCGACGGCCGCGATCACCTCGTCGACGTCGCGGGGGTTCGGGTAGTAGCCCGCGAAGTGGTGGAGCGCCTCGCGCACCGTCGCGGTGCCGGCCTCGCCGGTCGACTGCAGCACGATGCCGAGGCGCGCCTTCCAGGCGAGGCCGCCGCGTCGCGGGTCGGTGCCGAGCACGCGCACCTCGCCGCCCGTGCGGTCGCGATAGCCCTCGAGGATCTCGATGGTGGTGGACTTGCCGGCGCCGTTGGGGCCGAGCAGGGCGAAGGTCTCGCCGCGGTAGATGTCGAAGTCGATGCCGCGCACGGCCTCGAAGCCGCCCTTGTAGCGCTTGCGGAGCCCTCGTACTTCGACGACGTTCTCTCTGGTCATGCCTCCATGCTGGCGCGCCGGGGCTCTCGCCACCTCTCCCGCCCGGTGGTTCTCGCATCCCCCATCCGGTGGACCCCGCCGCCCGCCGACCCCGATGCGTCAGGGGGTGAAGATGGTGCGCTCGATCGTGTCGACGAGCCAGTCGCGGTACTGCTCGAGGCTCCAGCCGGCGTCGAGCACGAGCTGCACGTAGCCGCTCGGCGAGCCGAGGAAGAGCAGGGATGCGGCGAGCTGCTCGTCGTCGACGGCGCGCTTCGCGAGGCCCCGCGCCCGGAACTCGGCGACCGACGCGCGGTAGTCGCTGCGGCGACGCTCCTGCAGAGCGTCGAGCCCCTTCTCTACCGCGGCGTCGCCCATCGAGGCGTCGAGCAGCGCGATCCACAGCCGCGAGATGCGCTCGTTGGCGCCCGTCACGAACTCGACCCACGCACGCAGGAACTCGGCGTCGCTCGCCTCACGCACGCGCGAGCCGATGTCGCGCTCGTGGATGGGGGCGGCATCCGCGTCTCCGACCTCGCCCGTGAAGGCCTGGTCGAAGGCGGCGAGGATGAGCGAGCTCTTGGGGCCGTTCGCCTTGACCGTCTCGAGCGAGACGCCCGCCGCCTCGGCGAGGGCCGCGAGCGAGGTGGCGGCGTAGCCGTCGCGCGCGAAGAGCTCGGCGGCAGCCTCGAGGACGCGGCGCCGCGTCGCCGCGGCCTGTGCCGTGCGCAGGGGAGAGACGTAGGCGCGGGGAGTCATTGACTTTCCTAATGGTGTGGTGAATACTCTGACAAGTCCATCAAAGCCTACCGCGGGAAACCACCACCACCATGACCACCACCACCCTCGACCTGCTCGTGTGCTCGACCCCCGTGCACGGCCACGTCACCCCGCTCCTCGCCGCCACGCGGCACCTCGTCGCATCCGGACACCGCGTGCGCTTCCTCACGGGCGCGCGCTACCGCGCCGCCGTCGAGGAGGCCGGCGCCGAGTGGCTGCCGCTGCCCGCCGAGGCCGACTACGACGACACCGACATGGATGCCGCCTTCCCCGGCCGCGTCGGCCTGTCGGGCGTGCCCGGCATCCGCTTCGACCTGCGCGAGATCTTCCTCAAGCCCGGGCCGGCGCAGCTGGCGGCACTCGACACCGCGATCGCCGAGCGACGCCCCGACGCCGTGCTGTTCGAGAGTCTCTTCACGGGCGCGCTCATGCTCCTCAGCCGCCCCGGCGACCGCCCGCCCGTCGTCAACCTCGGCATCGTGCCGCTCGGCCTCGCGAGCCGCGACACCGCGCCCTTCGGTCTCGGCGTCAAGCCGAAGCCCGGCCTCGCGGGACGGATGCGCAACTCGATGCTCTCGTTCGTCGCACGCAAGGTGATCTTCCGCGCCCTGCAGCGTTACGCCGCCGGACTCGTCGCCGATGCGGGCGGCACGCTGCGTGCCGACTTCATGAGCTCGCCCGGACTCGCCGACGCGATCGTGCAGTTCACGGTGCCGTCGTTCGAGTACCCGCGCTCCGACCTTCCCGACACCGTGCACTTCGTGGGGCCCGTCTCGCGCACCCGCCCGTCGGATATGCCGCTGCCGGAATGGTGGGCTGATCTCGACGGCTCACGCCCCGTCGTGCACGTCACGCAGGGCACCGTCGCCAACACCGACTTCGGCGAGCTCATCGACCCCGCCATCCAGGGTCTCGCCGACGAGGATGTGCTCGTCGTCGTCTCCACGGGCGGCCGCGAGGTGCCCGTGCGCGACTACCCGGCGAACGTGCGCATCGCGCGGTACCTGCCCTACGACAAGCTGCTGCCGCTCACGGATGTCATGGTCACCAACGGCGGCTACGGAGGCGTGCACTACGCGCTCGAGCACGGGGTGCCGCTCGTCACCGCGGGCCTCACCGAGGACAAGATCGAGGTCACGGCGCGCGTCGACTGGTTCGGCGTCGGCATCGACCTGCACACCGACCGGCCCACGCCGGAGCAGGTGCGCGAGGCCGTGCGTTGCGTGATCGTTGCGCCGGAGTACAAGGCCAAGAGCGCCGCGATCGGCCGGGATATCGTCGCCTCTCCGGGGCTGCCCGGGCTCGAGCGAGTGCTCGTCGAGCTGGTCGCGTCGCACAGCCCCGCGGCCTGACCGCGGCCTGACCTCCGCCTGTCCACCACCACATCAGGGATCCACTGTGACCATCGACTCCACCCCCACGCCCGTCTCCGACCCCATTCCCGCCCAGCTTCCCGAGGCCGACGAGCTGCGCTCTCGCCTCGAGGGCGCCCTCCACCTCCCCGGCGACGCCGGCTTCGCACTCGCGGCGCTGCCGTGGAACGTGTCCGTCGCCGCGCGCCCCATCGCGGTCGTCGAGGCCGCGAACGCCGACGACGTGCAGGCCGCCGTCGCCCACGCGTCGCGCCATGGCATCCGGATCACGGTGCTCGGGCCCGGCCACGGGGCCAGCTCGCGCCTCGACGGCACGCTGCTCATCCGCACGGGCGCGCTGCGCCGCCTCGAGGTGTCGCCCGACGCGCGCACCGCGATCGTCGGACCCGGCGTCTCGATGGGGGAGCTGCAGGCCGCGCTCGACGGCACCGGCCTCACGGCGCTCGCCGGTTCGAGCCCGGTCGTGTCGGCCGTCGGCCTCGTGCTGCAGGGTGGCTACACGTGGCTGACCCGCCAGTACGGCGCGGCAGCCGGGGCCCTGCGCGCCGCCGAGGTCGTGACGGCCGACGGGCAGCGCGGCTGGGTCGACGAGTCGACCGACCCCGAGCTGTTGTGGGGCCTCCGCGGCGGCGGCGGGCGCTACGTCGCCGTCACCGCGATCGAGCTCGACCTCGCGCCCGCTGGTGAGCTCGCGGGCGGCCGCATCATGTTCCCCGCCGACTTCGCGCACGCCGTGCTACAGGCGTGGGCCCAGGCGACGCGCTCCGTCGACCAGGCGACGAGCCTGTGGGCGAGCGTTCTCAACTTCCCGCCGCTGCCCGAGCTGCCCGAACCCATCCGGGGTCGCTCCTTCGTGACCGTCGATGCCGTCACCACCGCGGGCCTCGACGCTCTCGAGCGGGTGCTCGCGCCCATCCGCGCTGTCGGCCCCATCGTGCATGACACGGTGGGCCCGCGTCAGCCGAGCGAGCTCGGCGCGATCTGCGAGGAGCCGACCGACCCGTCACCCGCGGTTCAGCGTGGCATCGCGCTGCGTGAGTTGCCGGATGCGGCGCTCCCCGTGATCCTGGGCGCCGCGACGACCCCGGGCCGCTTCCTGCAGGTGCAGCTGCGCCACCTCTCGGGCGCGCCCACGACGCGCGACGGCTTCGCGACCGAGGTCGAGGCCGAGTACGTCGTGGGCGCCCTCGCGATCGCGCCGGTTCCCGAGGCGGTGACGGCGGCCGAGCACTCGATGGAGGCGCTCGCCGACGTGCTCGCCCCGTGGGCCGGGGGCACCCTCCTGCCGAGCTTCGTCGCCACCTGGCGCGACCTCGGCGACGCAGCCCGTCCCGACCGGATCGAGCGCCTCGTCTCCCTTGCGCGGCGACTCGACCCGCGGGGGGTGTTCACCGCGTCCCTCGACGCGTGAATGCCGGGCCCGGGCGCCCGTGGAGGTGGTG
The DNA here is from genome assembly GCA_023432005.1 of Actinomycetes bacterium. Taxonomy (GTDB): domain Bacteria; phylum Actinomycetota; class Actinomycetes; order Actinomycetales; family Microbacteriaceae; genus Homoserinibacter. Next base: position 92 of record JAEYVF010000058.1, on the reverse strand, counting down.
CCGCCCGGGCCCTCTTCTCGCGAGCCCTGTCTCCTTGGAGATGGGCGCGACCCGGGTGAGGTGTGGCGTACGGGCGCCGTCGGCGCCTGCCG
>JAEYVF010000166.1 GCA_023432005.1 Actinomycetes bacterium | reverse complement strand
GCCCTCGAGGGCGGCGCCGGGCTCGGCGCACTCACAGCGCTCGGGCGACCAGCTCGCGCGGGCGAGCGCGGCATCCCCGATGGGGTTCACGCCGGGGCCGGCCGCGAGCGCATGCGCGGCGAGCGCGTGCAGGCACTTCACCCGGTCGGGCATGCCCCCCGCCGAGAAGCCGGCGATCTCGGGCACGACCTCGATGCTCTCGCGGTCGGCGAGGTAGGAGGCGTGGGCGGCGCGGTAGGCGTCCGCCGTCCCATCCTCGAGGGTCGCGGCGAGCTCGGGCATGACGCCCGTGGCCTCGAGCGTCGACAGGGCGGCCGTCGCGGCCGGATGCGACAGGTAGTAGAGCGTGGGGAACGGGGTCCCGTCGGGGAGCCGCGGGCTCGTCGCGACGACCGTGGGGTTGCCGCACGCGCAGCGCGCGGCGATGCCGATGACGCCGCGCGCCGGGCGCCCGAGCTGGCGCGAGACGACGGCGACCTCGGCCTCGGTGGGAGGTGCGAAGGGCGGGCGGGTCATCCGGCGCCTCCGTTGCCGGGGCTCTCGAGCTGCTCGGGCGTCGCCTCGGTGAGGCCCGCCGCATAGATGGATGACAGGAGGGCCGTCACCCAGTCGACGCGCGTCGTCTCGATGCTGTCGCTGATGGGCTGCTCGTTCTCGACGGTGGGCGCGTCCCGATCGGCGATCACGAGGTAGGCGGTGTCGCCGGGGTAGATGTAGTACAGGCGGTCGCGGGCCTGCGCCTCGATGTAGGCGGGGTCGCTCCAGCGGGCGACCTCGGCGTCGATGTCGTCGAGCTCCTGCTGGGCCTGATCCACCTCCGCCTCGAGCTGCGCGATCTGCTGGCGCTGCTCGACGAGGGTCTTGAGCTGCGGCGCGAGCACGACGAGGGCGGCGACGATGAGCGCGAGCACCGTGAGCGCGAAGCCCGAGAGCCGGAAGTTGCGCAGCCACAGCGCGGCGCGCGGCGGCTCCGCCATGGCGACGGGCACGCGCTCGGTGCGCGGCGTGCGGGACCTCGGGCTCACCCCTCCAGGCTAAGCGACGCGCCCCGTCCCCGACGTCAGGCCGAGCGGTCCGGCCGTCTCCGCCGTCCGCAGACACAGCAGCAGGAGCGGCGGATTCCTTTGCGAGACGCTGGCATCGGGCCTGGCGGGAGCGCGCCGTCCAGGCGCGCGGGGGCATGCGACTCGCGAAGGGATCCGCCGCTCCTGCGGCGTCGGGTGGATGACTACGCGCGGAAGGCGGCGCGACCCGCGTAGACCGCGGCGTCGCCCAGCTCCTCCTCGATCCGCAGCAGCTGGTTGTACTTCGCGACGCGCTCGGAGCGCGCGGGGGCGCCGGTCTTGATCTGACCGGCATCCGTCGCCACCGCGAGGTCGGCGATCGTGGTGTCCTCGGTCTCGCCCGAGCGGTGCGACAGGATCGCCGTGTAGCCGTGGCGCTGTGCCTTGGAGACGGCGTCGAGGGTCTCGGTGAGGGTGCCGATCTGGTTGACCTTGACGAGGATCGAGTTGCCGGCACCGCGGTCGAGGCCGGTCTGCAGGCGCGCCGGGTTGGTGACGAAGAGGTCGTCGCCGACGAGCTGCACCTTTCCGCCGAGCTGCGAGGTGAGGGCGACCCAGGCGTCCCAGTCGTCCTCGGCGAGCGGGTCCTCGATCGTGAGGATCGGGTAGTCGGCGATGAGCTTCGCGTAGTAGTCGATCATCTGATCGGCGCTGAGATCCTGGCCCTCGTACCGGTAGACGCCGTTCTCGAAGAACTCGGTCGAGGCGACGTCGAGGCCGAGCGCGATCTGGTCGCCGAGCGTGAAGCCGGCCTTCTCGACGGCGCCCGTGATGAAGTCGAGCGCCTCGCGCGCGGTGGCGAGGTCGGGGGCGAAGCCGCCCTCGTCGCCGAGGCCCGTGGCGTAGCCGCCGGCCTTGAGCTCCGACTTGAGCGCGTGGTAGATCTCGGCACCCCAGCGGAGAGCCTCGCGGAACGTGGGCGCGCCGACGGGGAGCATCATGATCTCCTGCGCGTCGAGGCCGTTGTCGGCGTGGGCGCCGCCGTTGATGATGTTCATGAGCGGCACCGGGAGGGTGTGCGCGTTGGGGCCGCCGAGGTAGCGGAAGAGCGGCAGGTCGGCGGAGTCGGCCGCGGCCTTGGCGACGGCGAGCGAGACGCCGAGGATGGCGTTGGCGCCGAGGCGCGACTTGTTGTCGGTGCCGTCGGCCGCGATGAGCTCGGCGTCGACGAGTCGCTGCTCGGATGCCTCGAAGCCCTCGATGGCGGGGCCCAGCACGTCGAGCACGCCGTCGACGGCCTTCTCCACGCCCTTGCCGAGGTACCGGCCCTTGTCGCCGTCGCGGAGCTCGTAGGCCTCGAACGCACCCGTGGAGGCTCCGGAGGGGACCGCGGCACGGCTGACGGTGCCGTCTTCGAGGAGCACCTCGACCTCGATGGTCGGGTTGCCTCGGGAGTCGAGGATCTCGCGGGCGCCGACGGCCTCGATTGCAGACACTGGGGAACTCCTTAGGGGGTGTGGTGTGACGGGCGAACGCCCACCGCGATCCTACCGACCCCCCGATACCCCGCGACGTTCGCGGCGGCGCGGATCGGCGCGCCCGCTCAGCTCAGCGGGCGCAGGTCGAGGTCGTCGACGGATGCCGGGGCGTCGGCCCCGAGGAACGCGAAGCTCGTGAAGCCCTGCTCCGCGAGCCCCTCGAGCTGCAGCTTGGTGTTCTTGGCGCGCTTGACGAGGCGGGCACGGTCTCCGCGTGCGACGAGCGCGGTCTGCAGGGCGAGGAGGGCGCCGAGCGGCGCATCCGCGTCGTGCACGAGCGCGACGGCGGCTCCCCCGGTGGCCGCGGGCGGCTCGACGAGGTCGACGAGCCGCTCGAAGCCGAGCGAGAAGCCCGTCGCGGGCACATCGGTGCCGAGGAAGCGCCCGATCATGCCGTCGTAGCGGCCGCCGCCGCCGAGCGAGTAGGGCACGCTCGGGTGCGCGAGCTCGAAGATCGGGCCGGTGTAGTACCCCATGCCGCGCACGAGGAAGGGGTCGAACACGAGCGGCGCGGCGTCCTCGCCGCGCGCCTGCGCGACGGCGTCGCCGATCGCGACGAGGCCCGCCACGACCTCGTCGTCGGCGCCCGCGGGCAGGGCCGTGCGGATGGCGCGCTCGCCGAAGGGCAGGAACTCGCGCGTCTGCGGGCGCGCGAGGAAGGCGCGGAACGCCTCGACGGCATCCGTGTCGGCCCCGCGTTCGGCGAGCTCGGCGACGACCCCGTCGGGACCGAGCTTGTCGAGCTTGTCGATCGTGATGAGCACGTCATCGTGGCTCTCGGGCGCGAAGCCGAAGCCCGTGAGCATGCCGACGAGCAGGCGACGATCGTTGACGCGGATGGTGGCGTCGCGGAGCCCCAGCGCGTCGACCGTCGCGAGGGATGCGACGAGCAGCTCCGCCTCCGCCTGGATGCCGGGCTCGCCCATGATGTCGATGTCGCACTGCACGAACTGGCGGTAGCGGCCCTTCTGCGGGCGCTCGGCGCGCCACACGGGCGCGACCTGGATGGCGCGGAAGACGGCGGGCAGCTCGGCCCGGTGGGTCGCGTAGAAGCGCGCGAGCGGCACCGTGAGGTCGAAGCGCAGGCCGAGGTCGACGAGGTCGAGCGGCTGCTCGGCGGCCTGCAGGTCCTCGCGCGTCAGGCCGCGCTTCTGCACGCCGAACGCGAGCTTCTCGTTGTCTCCGCCGAGTCCCGCGTGCAGGCGGTCGGAGTCCTCCATGACGGGCGTCTCGATCTCGTCGAAGCCGTGGGCGCGGTAGGAGTCCTTGATGACCTGGAGCACGCGCTCGCGACGCGCCTTCTCGGCCGGGAGGAAGTCCCGCATCCCGCGGGGAGGGTTCACCTGCGTTGCCACCCGTCGATTGTGTCAGGTGGCGAGCCCCGGTCGTCCTGACGGATGCTCGGCATCATCCGCGCGGAGGACGCGTCGGGTCGCGATGCGCCCCTAGGGTCGCAGCATGAGCAGCCCCGAGGCCCTCCCCCAGCCGCCCGCAGCCCTCGCACCGACCGACATCCGGGTGACGGATGTCGCGCGCTCGTTCGGCGACGTGCAGGCCGTGCGCTCGGTCACCTTCGAGGCACGGCCGGGCGAGGTCACGGGCCTCGTGGGACCCAACGGCTCGGGCAAGACCACCCTGCTCCTCATGCTCGCCACGCTGCTCGTGCCCGATCGCGGCGAGATCCGCATCGGCGGGCTCGACCCCGTGGCGCAGCCCGCGGCCGTGCGTGCACGGCTCGGCTGGATGCCCGACGTGCTCGGCGCGTGGCCGAATCTCACGGTGCGCCGCAGCCTCGAGCTCACCGCGCGGCTCTACGACATCCCGGCCGCCGCCGCAGCCGACCGCGCACGCGAGCTCATCGCCCTCGTCGACCTCGACGAGCTCGCCGACCGCCCCACGCGCGTCCTCTCGCGCGGCCAGAAGCAGCGACTGAGCCTCGCCCGCGCGCTCGTGCACGACCCGCGGGTGCTGCTGCTCGACGAACCGGCATCCGGACTCGACCCGGGCGCGCGCATCGCCCTGCGTGTGCTGCTGCGACGGCTCGCGGCGGAGGGGCGCACGATCGTCGTGTCGAGCCATGTGCTCGCCGAGCTCGACGAGCTCGCCGACCGCGCGGTGTTCCTCGAGAGCGGCTCCACGGTGAGCGAGGAGCGGGTGGCGGCGGCGCGCGGCACCGAGCGCGGCTGGCGCATCCGCGCCCTCGACGGAGCAGGGCTGCACCGGGCGCTCGTGGGGGCCGGGGTCGACGCGGGGCGCATCGCCACCGAGCCCCAGGGACTCGTCGTGCCGCTCGCGGGTGAGGAGCGCGCAGCCGAGCTGCTCGCGGCGCTCGTCGCGGCGGGCGTGAAGGTCGTGTCGTTCGCGCCCGCCGTGGGCGACCTCGAGCACACCTTCCTCGATCTCAGCTCCGACGGGGAGGGGGCGCGATGACCTGGCTCACCCGGATGTGGACCGTCAGCTCGATCGAGCTGCAGCAGCGCGTGCGCGGCGCCGCCTGGTATGTGCTGCTCGGCGTCTTCGTGCTCATCGTGCTCGTCGTGACGGTCTTCACGACGATCGCGACCGCCAACACCGACGCCCCCGGCGCCGTGCTCTCCTCGATCATCGTCTACTTCGTGCTGCTGCTCGGCACGCTCGTGACGCCCGCGCTGAGCGGCAACGCGATCAACGGCGATCGGGAGAACGGCACCCTCGCGACCACCCAGGTGACGCTCGTCACGACGTCGCAGCTCGTGCTCGGCAAGCTCCTCGCGGCGTGGATCACGGCTCTGGGCTTCCTCGTGGCGGCGCTCCCGTTCCTGCTGTTCGCGCTCGTGCTGGGCGGCGCGTCCGTCGACACGGCGGTCGTCTCGATCCTCGTGCTCGCGCTCGAGCTCGGCGTCGTGGCCGCCGTCGGCGTGGGCGTCTCCGGGCTCATCCGCCGACCCCTGTTCTCGGTCGTCGCGACCTACCTCGTGGTCGCGCTGCTCTCGATCGGCACGCTCATCGCCTTCACGCTCGGCGGCATGGTGAACCAGCAGACGATCACGGTGCGCAGCGAGACGATCGACTGGGAGGCGTCGTCCGACGAGATCGACCCCGACACGGGTCTCCCCGTCGACCCCGTGTGCGAGACGATCGAGTCGAGCTACACCGTGCCGCGCTTCGACACGGTGTGGTGGATCCTCGCGGCGAACCCCTACGTGCTGCTCGCCGACGCCGCCCCCACGCACTTCGACCGCTACGGCAACCCCGACGACCTGTTCGGCAGCATCAAGCTCGGCATCCGCCAGGCTCAGCTGCCGCCGACGATCACACAGGGGTGGTCGGACTGCGACATGGCCTCCCCGCAGGGCACGCAGCCGTCGCCGCGGGAGGTGATCGAGAGCACCGTGCCGAGCTGGGCCGTGGGCCTCGCGCTCCACGTCGCGCTCGGGGCCGCGCTGCTGGTCGGGGCCACGGTGCGCACTCGCGCTCCGGCGCGCCGACTCGCTGCGGGCAGCCGCATCGCCTGAACCCGCTCCCAGGTTCGGCGACGAGGCTGGGGCTTTCCGTCCAACGAGGGAAGGACCCATCATGGCCACCTACGACGTCGCGGACCGCTCCGCGATCGTGACGGGAGGCGGAAGCGGCATCGGCCGCGCCGTCGCCCTGCTGCTCGCCGCGAACGGCGCGAAGGTCGTCGTCGCCGATCTCAAGCGGGAGTCGGCGGATGCCGTCGTCGCCGAGATCGAGGCAGCCGGCGGCTCCGCCGTCGCGCACGTCGGAGACGTCTCCGACCCGGCCGACGCGGTCGCCGCCGTCGACGCGGCGCAGGCGCTCGGCCCCCTCCGCATCGCCGTCAACAACGCCGGGATCGGCGGACCGTCCGCCCCCACCGGCGAGTACCCGCTCGACGGCTGGCAGAAGGTCATCGACATCAACCTGTCGGCCGTGACCTACGGCATGCGGGCGCAGCTGCCCGTGATGGCGGCGAACGGCGGCGGCTCGATCGTCAACGTCGCGTCGATCCTCGGCTCGGTGGGCTTCGCGAACTCGGTGGCCTACGTCGCGGCGAAGCACGGCGTCGTCGGGGCGACCAAGAACGCCGCCCTCGAATACGCCGCGCAGGGCGTGCGCGTGAACTCGGTCGGCCCGGGGTTCATCAAGACCCCGCTCGTCGAGTCGAGCCTCGACGCCGACACGCTCGCGTTCCTCGAGGGCAAGCACGCCCTCGGGCGCCTCGGCGAGGCGGATGAGGTCGCCGCGCTCGTGGTGTTCCTCGCCTCCGATGCGGCGTCGTTCGTCACGGGCAGCTACCACCTCGTCGACGGCGGCTACACCGCGCAGTAGCGTCAGGCGCCGGTGGGTGCGGGCGCCGGCTCCGGCTCGTCCGCATCCGCCGGACCGGGCAGCGGCTCGGGCGCCGACGGCGCCGCCGCGGGCTCGAGGCGCACGAGCACGATCCCGCCGAGGATGAGCACGGCGCCCACGAGCCCGAGCGGCGCGATCGCCTCGCCCAGCACGATCCAGCCGACGACGCCCGCGAACACGACCTCGCTGAGGCCGAGGAACGAGGCGAATCGCGTGCCGAGCAGCGTGATCGAGGTGATGCCCGCGACGTAGGCGAACGCGGTCGACACGACCCCGACCGTCAGGAGCGGCACCCACCACGCGCTGCGCATCCCGAAGAAGTCGACCTCGCCGAAGGTCGCGTGCATCGGCAGCACGCCGACGAGCCCGGCGAGCCCGAGCGCCAGCGCGCCGATGACGAAGCCCGACCAGGCGAGCGTCACGGGCGGCACGCCCTCCGGCGCGCGATCGCCCACGACGTAGTAGAACGCGACGCCGATCATGGCGACCGCGGCGAGCAGGAGGCCGATCGGGTCGAGACCGCCCGAGCCCGTCGGGTCGATCACGAGCACGAGCCCGCCGACCGCGAGCGCGGCGCCGACGAGCACGAGGCGGTGAGGCATCCGGCGTGTGCGCGTCCAGGCGAGGAGCAGCAGCGCGACCGGCGCGAGGTACTCGATCAGCAGCGCGATGCTCACGGGGATGCGCTCGATCGACGCGTAGAAGGCGAGCTGCACGCCCGCGACGGCGAGCACGGCGTAGGCGAGCACCGTCCGCCATCCGCGCAGCAGCGGACGCAGGTCGAAGCGCACGGCGACGAGCGCGGGGATCGCGAGCACGGCGGCGGCCACGAGCAGCCGCCCGAACACCGCGGCGCCCGGGCTCCACCCCTCCGCGAAGAGCGGCTTGACGATCGTGCCGCCCGCACCGAAGGCGAGGCCGGCGGCCAGGCCCATGACGACGCCGAGCGCTCCGCGGCGGGGGGAGGCGATGAGGCGGTTCATGGGGATGCTCCGGACGGATGTCATGGGCTAAGTTGAGTTCAGTCGTGACGGTATCGCTCGCAGCGGTCAGGAGTCAAATGCTTTTCACCCATGACACCGAACTGAACCTCACGTTCCTCCAGGCGCTCCTCGACACCGTCGCGGAGGCCTCCGAGAGCGGCACGGACGAGCTCGCCACGATCGACGATCTCGCGGCCCTCCTCTCCCGCTGGACGTTCACCGGCCGCATCGATCACGACGAGAGCGAGCTCGCCCAGGTGCGCGAGATGCGCGAGAGCGTGCGGTCCATCTGGGGCGCCGACGAGGACGCCGTCGTCGCGTGGGTCAACGCCACGCTCGCGGCCGAGCGCGCGGTGCCGCGGGTTGTCGACCACGACGGGCTCGGCTGGCACATCCACGCCGTCGGCGACGACGCGCCGCTCGCGAAGCGCCTGCTCGTCGAGGCCGCCATGGCGTTCGTCGACGTCGTCCGCGCGGGGCGTCTCGACCGCCTGCGCGACTGCGAGGCCGACGACTGCGCGGGCGTGTTCGTCGACCTCTCGAAGAACGGCTCGAAGCGGTTCTGCTCGGCCCGCTGCGGCAACCGGATGGCGGTGCGCGCCTACCGCGCGCGGGCGGGCGGCTAGCCGCGTTCCGCGGCCCGGATGTCGTCCTGCAGGCGGCGCAGGGCGCCGCGCAGGGCGCGCTCGGGATCGAGCCCCGCGGCTCGCGCCGCGACGACCGTCGCGAGGAGCTCGTCGCCGAGCTCGGACTCGAGCTCGGGCACGCGATCGGCGGCGACGGGCGCGAGCCCGAGCTTCTCGGCCTTGCCCACGAGCTTCGCGGCGAGCGCGAGCGCGGGCATGCCCTGCGGCACGCCGTCGAGGACGCTCTCGCGGGCCGGCTTCTCGACGCGCTTGAGCTCATCCCACCGGGCCATGACGGCATCCGGGGTGTCGGCGACGGCGTCGCCGAACACGTGCGGGTGACGCCCGACCATCTTCGCCGTCATGTGCGCCGCGACGTCCTCGAGCGTGAAACGCCCCTCCTCGGCGGCGATGTCGGCGTGGAAGATCACCTGGTAGAGCACGTCGCCGAGCTCCTCGACGAGCTCCGCGTCGTCGCCCGCCTCGATCGCGTCGACGAGCTCGTAGGTCTCCTCGACGAGGTACTGCACGAGCGACGCGTGCGTCTGGTCGCGGTCCCACGCGCAGCCGCCCGGCGCGCGCAGGTGCTCGAGCACGGCGATGAGCTCCTCGAGCTTCGGATGCGGCGTGGTGGGCACGACGGGGGCGTCCGGCTGGCTCATGCGCCCCAGACTGCCAGAATCGTGCGGTGAAGATCGGGCGCAGCATCCTCGGGGTCGCCGTCGCGGTCGTGCTCATCGCCCTCGTCGCGATCGCCGTGGAGCGGGGCGTGCTGGGCTCGCGCGCGCCGGAGGCGAGTACCACACGGGGCGGCTCGGGAGCCGCGCCCCTGACCACGGAGGCCCCGCCGGCGGTCTCGGATGCCCCGGCGGTGCCCTCGGGCGCGGCGGACGCGTGGATCGACTACGTGCACGACGGCGACACGCTCTTCCTCACCGACGGGCGCAAGGTGCGTCTGCTCGGCATCGACACCCCCGAGGTGGGCGAGCACGCCGAGTGCTGGGGCGACGTCGCGCGGGAGAGGCTGCGGGCGGTGCTCCCCGAGGGCACGCACGTGCGCACGGTCGCGGACGTGCAGCCGCTCGACAGGTTCGGCCGCTCGCTGCTGTTCCTCTTCACCGACGACGGGGCGCTCGTGAACCTCGACCTCATCCGCGACGGCTACGCGGAGGCCGTGGTGCTCGAGCCCAACGTGCTGTGGAGCGACGAGCTCGAGGCTGCCGAGGATGCCGCCCAGGCGGAGGGCCTCGGCATCTGGAGCGCCTGTTAGCCGACCTCGGGAACGGGGCCCGTCACGGGTGCCGGCTCGGGCGACGGCCGGGGGGCCGCCTCGGATGCCGGGGCCCCCGCCCGCCCCTCACGCGGCATGAGCAGCACGAACAGCAGGAGGAAGACCGCGACGATCGCGGCGCCCACGAAGACGGCCGTCGACGCCGCGATGATCGTCGCCGGATCCGTCTCGTCGCCGCCGTTCGCCGCGATGACGGCGTTCGCGACGGCCCCGAGCACGGCGGCGCCGATCGCCTGGCCTGCCGAGCGGGTGAACATGCTCGCGCCCGTCACGACGCCGCGCTCCTCCCAGCCGACGCTCGCCTGCGCCGCGACGAGCGTCGGCACGGCCGCGAAGCCGAAGCCGAGGCCGATCACGAAGGCGACGATCGCGACCGTCCACACCGAGGGGAACGGGCCGAGCAGGGCGAGGGCGACCGTGCCGAGCACGACGAGCGATCCGCCGATGAGCGCCGTCGAGCGGAAGCCGATGCGCAGGTAGAGGCGACCCGACAGGGATGCGGCGATCGGCCATCCGATCGTGAGCGTCGCGAGCGCGAGACCGCCGACGAGCTCGCTCACCCCGAGCCCCACCACGAGGTAGGTCGGCACGAACGCCGTGAGCCCGATGAGGGCCGCCCCGACCATGAGCCCCACGAGGTTCGTCGCCCGCAGCAGGGGTCGGCTCACGACCCACAGTGGAAGCACGGGCTCCGCCGCGCGACGCTCGACGAGCACGAACGCGACGAGCAGGAGGATGCCCGCCCCGAAGACCGCGAACGAGGGCACCGAGATCCACGCCCATCCGTCACCGCCCTCGAGCACGCCCACGAGCAGGAGCGTGAGCGAGGCCGTCAGCAGCGCCGCGCCCGCGTAGTCGATGCGGTGACGCCTGCGCTGGAGCGTCTCGTGGTAGTCGCGGGCGAGCAGCCACACGGCGATCGCGCACAGCGGGATGTTGATGAGGAAGATGCCGCGCCACACGTCCCACATCGCGAAGACCCCGCCGAGCGCGGGCCCCGCGACCGCGGCGATGGCCCACACGCTCGCGACGTAGCCCTGCACGCGGGCGCGCTCCTCGACCGTGTAGATGTCGCCGATGATCGTGATCGTGATGGGCAGCACCGCCCCCGCGCCGATGCCCTGCAGCGCGCGGAACGCGATGAGGCTCGGCATGTCCCACGCGAGACCGCACAGCACCGACGCGACGAGGAACACCGCGAGCCCGAACAGGATGACGCGCTTGCGTCCGATCGTGTCGGCGAGCTTCGAGTAGACGGGCACGGTGACCGACTGCGTGAGCACGTAGACGGAGAACAACCACGGGAACTGCGCGAACCCGCCCACGTCGGCGACGATCGCCGGCACCGCGGTCGAGAGGATCGTGGCATCGATGGCCACGACGCCCGTCGCCACCATCACCGCCAGCAGGATGGGACCCCGCTCGGAACGCAGGCCGAGTTCGCTCTTCGTCATCGTCCCTATTCAAGCCCCCGCGACGGACAGGCATTCCCCCGCCGGGCAGAATGGCCCGATGGACCCCCAGCTGATCGCCCTCCTGCTGGTGGTCGTGACGCTGCTGGCGTGGCGCTCCGTCACCCGCGAACGCCGCGAGTACGCGCAGTTCAAGCGGATGCGCGCGACGGCGCGCCGCCAGAAGGTCATGCGCAGGTGGCTCGTCGAGTCGGCCCTCGTGTTCGGCGGACTCTCGGCCGCCGTGCTCATCGCGACGTGGGAGCTCGTGCCGGTCGCGCTCGCCGACGCCCAGGCGTGGGCGCCCATCGCCGCATCCCGCGCCTTCTTCCTCGACACCGTCGTGGGGCGGGTGCTCGTGATCGCCGCGTGGGTGCTGCTCGGCGTCGCGCTCGTGCTCCCGATCCTGCTGCTGCGCGACGCGCACACCGACGACGTGCCGAAGCTCGGCGACATCGGCGCGCTGCTCCCCCGCACGCGCGGCGAGCTGCCCTACGGCGTCGGACTCGCGGTCTCGGCGGGCGTCTTCGAGGAGACGATGTTCCGCCTCGCGCTCCCCGCGCTCCTGTTCGGCATCCTGCCGAGCGGTCCGCTCGCGTTCGCCGCCGCGACCTTGCTGTTCGGCGCCCTGCACCTCTATCAGAAGTGGGTCGGGGTGCTCACCGCGACCCTGCTGGGGATCGTGTTCGCCTACCTGTACCTCGTGTCGGGCACGATCGTCGTGCCGATCATCGTGCACACCCTCGTGGACCTGCGCTCGCTCGTGCTCCTGCCGCTCGTGCTGGGGAAGGTGTGGAGCAAGGCCTGATCAGCCGGTCGGCTGCCCGCCGACGGGCCGGTCGTCGGCATGCCGGGCGAGATGGCGGGCGTAGCGCTCGGTGAGCTGCACCATGAGGTCGGGGGTCGAGCGGTCGAGCCCGAAGACGTAGCCCGGGAAGTCGAGCCCCTGCTGGATCGCCCAGATCTCGTCGTGCTTGTCGGGGCTCAGGATGCTGGGCGGATCGCCCACCGCGACCCACGCGATCGGCACGGTCGAGCCCTCGGGCAGCACCGTGCGCAGGTGCACGACGGCGTTGATGCGCACCTCGCTGCGAGCGCCGATGCGCGCGCCGTTGAACACGCGGGAGCCGGTCGCGAGGAACACCTCGTCGCCGATCGTCGCGCCCGACACGGACGCCATGGGGCCCACGAGCACGTGGTCGCCGATGTGCAGGGGGTCGGTCGAGCTGGCGCGCAGCAGCGCGTTCTCCATGACGATGCTCGACTCGCCGATCGTGATGGGCCCGCCCTCGGCGCTGATGACGGCACCGTGCAGGATCTGGCAGCCGGGTCCGATCGTGACGTCGCCCGACACGACGGCAGTGGGCGCGACCACGGCGCTCGGGTCGACGCGGGGGCTGTGGCCGAGGTGCTCGTACAGCATGGGGTCAGGCTAGACCTGCGGCACCGCCGCCGTCAGCAGCTGGCCGACCCAGGCGATGAGCTCGGCGTCCGAGGCGCCCTCGGGCATCGGCACGTTGATCGCGTGCTGCGCCGCGAAGAACTTCACGCCCGGGTACATGCGCGTGAGCCGCACCTGGACGGAGTCGGGCGGATCGATCGGCGCGAGCCGCATCCGTCCGCCCATCGCGACGACCTCGCCGAGACCGGCCTTCTGCGCCCGACGCCGCAGCCGCGACACCGCGACGAGCTGCTGCACCGCCTCGGGCGGCTCGCCGTACCGGTCGGCGAGCTCCTCGACGACCCGGTCGAGGGCGTCGTCGGGAGAGAGCGGAGCGGATGCCGTCGAGAGCTTCTGATACGCCTCGAGCCGCAGCCGCTCCGACTCGATGTAGTCCTCGGGGATGCGCGCGTCGACCGGCAGCTCGAGCCGCAGCTCGGTCTGCCCCTCGGCGACGTCGCCGCGGAACGCGGAGACGGCCTCGCCGATCATCCGCAGGTAGAGGTCGAAGCCGACGCCCGCGATGTGGCCCGACTGCTCGCCGCCGAGCAGGTTGCCTGCTCCGCGGATCTCGAGGTCCTTGAGGGCGATCTGCATGCCGCCGCCGAGCTCGTTGTTGGCGGCGATCGTCTCGAGCCGGTCCTGTGCGGTCTCGGTGAGCGGCTTCTCGGGGTCGTAGAGGAAGTACGCGTAGGCGCGCTCGCGGCCGCGACCGACGCGACCGCGGATCTGGTGCAGCTGGCTCAGACCGTACTTGTCGGCCTGGTCGATGATGAGCGTGTTGGCGTTCGCGATGTCGATGCCGGTCTCGATGATCGTCGTCGTCACGAGCACGTCGAAGCGGCGCTCCCAGAAGTCGACGATGACCTGCTCGAGCTGGTGCTCGGTGAGCTTGCCGTGCGCGACCGCGATACGCGCCTCGGGCACGAGCTCGGCGAGCTCGGATGCGACGCGATTGATCGACGAGACCCGGTTGTGCACGAAGAACACCTGACCTTCGCGCAGCAGCTCGCGACGGATGGCGGCCGTGATCTGCTTGTCGCTGCGCGGCCCGACGTAGGTGAGGATGGGGTGCCGGTCCTCCGGCGGGGTCGCGAGGGTCGACATCTCGCGGATGCCGGTCACCGCCATCTCGAGGGTGCGCGGGATGGGCGTCGCGCTCATCGCGAGGATGTCGACGTTGGTCTTCATCTTCTTGAGCGCATCCTTGTGCTCGACGCCGAAGCGCTGCTCCTCGTCGATGATGACGAGCCCGAGGTCCTTGAAGCGCACGGCCTCCGAGAGGAGCCGATGGGTGCCGATGACGACGTCGACGTCGCCGCGCTCGAGCCCCTCGATCGTCTCCTTCGACTCCTTCTCGGTCTGGAACCGGCTGAGCGCGCGCAGGTGCACGGGGAAGCCGGCGAAGCGCTCCTGGAAGGTCTCGAGGTGCTGCCTGACGAGCAGCGTCGTCGGCACGAGCATCGCGACCTGCTTGCCGTCCTGCACCGCCTTGAAGGCGGCCCGCACGGCGATCTCCGTCTTCCCGTAGCCGACGTCGCCCGAGATGAGGCGATCCATGGGGATGGGGCGCTCCATGTCGGCCTTGACCTCGTCGATGGTCTGCAGCTGGTCGGGCGTCTCGGCGAAGGGGAACGCCTCCTCGAGCTCGCGCTGCCACGGGGTGTCGGGGCTGAACGCGAAGCCCGGGCTCGCCATCCGAGCGCTGTAGAGCTTCACGAGCTCGACGGCGATGTCGCGCACGGCCTTGCGCGCCTTGCCCTTGGCGGCGGCCCAGTCCGATCCGCCCATCTTCGAGAGCGCGGGGTTCTCGCCGCCGACGTAGCGGCTCAGCTGGTCGAGCTGGTCGGTGGGCACGTAGAGGCGGTCGCCCGGCTGGCCGCGCTTGCTGGGTGCGTACTCGAGCACGAGGTACTCGCGCGTGACCTTCTCGTGCTGCGTGCCGAGCGGGCCGCGCGAGACGCGCCCGCCTCCCACGACCTCTCGCGTGACGAGCTCGACGAAGCGGCCGATGCCGTGCGTCTCGTGCACGACGGCGTCGCCCGGCCTGAGCTGCAGCGGGTCGACGACGTTGCGACGACGGCTCGCGAGTCTCTTCGGCTGCCGCGAGTCGATGCCGGCCGCGCGACCGTAGAACTCGGCCTCGGACAGCAGGGCGAAACGTGCGTCGTCCTGCTCGAACCCCGCCTCGACCGTCGCCGTGACGAGGTAGGCGACGCCGGGCTCCGGATCCGCGGGCACCGTCTCCACGACGCGCGCCGCGACCTCGCGCTCCGCGAGCACCTGGGCCGCGCGGTCGACGAGGCCCGGACCGCCCGCGGCGACCGCGACGGACCACTCCCCTCGCAGGAGCGAGGCGACATGGCCCACGGCACCCTCGGCGCTGCCCGCGAAGCTCGGGATGGCGCGGCCGTCGACGCGGGTCACCTCGTCGTCGTCGGTGTCGAACGGGCTCACCGTCCACCACGTGCGCGGGCGCGCCTCGGCGCGTAGCCCCGAGACCGTGAGGAAGTCGCCCGTGTCGAGGCTCGCCTGCAGGTCGATCGGCGCGGACCCGCCGGCCGTCGCGGCGCTCCAGGCGGCCTCGAGGAACTCGCGGTTCGTCTCGGCGAGGCTCAGCGCGCGCGTCGCGACGCGCTCGGGCGAGAGCACCACGACCGCGGCGTCCTCCGGGAGGTAGTCGGTGAGCGGCACGAGCCTGCCGACGAGAGCCGGGGTGAGCGACTCCATCCCCTCGACGGGGATGCCGTCCGCGATCTTCGCGAGCATCTGGCCGATCGCCTCGTACTCGTGCTGCAGCTCGGCGGCACGTCCGCGCACGGCATCCGTGATGAGCAGCTCACGCGCGGGCCCGAGCTCCACAGGGGCGAGGTCGCCGGGGAGCGAGCGCTGGTCGGCGACCGAGAAGCCGCGCAGCTGCTCGAGCTCGTCGCCGAAGAAGTCGGCGCGGACGGGGTGCTCGGCATCCGGCGGGAACACGTCGAGGATGCCGCCGCGCACCGCGAACTCGCCACGGCGCGTCACGAGGTCGACGCGCGCGTAGGCCAGCTCGGCGAGGCGCGTCGCGAGCGAGTCGAGCGCGTAGCCGCGCCCGCCCTGCGTGAGGACGATGGGCTCGAAGGCGTCGAGGCCCGGGGCGAGGGGCTGCAGCGCGGCGCGCACGGACGCGACGAGCACGAGCGGGCGCTCGCGTGGTCCGTCCTGCCATCGGCGCAGCTCGCGCAGCGCGCGCAGGCGGCGGCCGACGGTCTCGGCCGAGGGGCTCAGCCGCTCGTGCGGCAGGGTCTCCCACGCGGGGAACGGCAGCACGAGCGCGTCGGGCGCCCAGGTCGCGAACGACGCCGTCACCGCCTCCGCCTCGCGGCTCGTGGCCGCGATCGCGAGGAGCGCCTGCCCGCGGCCGGCCGATTCGGCGCGGCGCGCGAGGAGGCCGGCGAGGAGCGGCACGCGCAGACCCTCGACGATCGAGAAGTCGGCGTCGGAGCGCGACTCGGCGAGCGCCTCGCGGAAGGTATGGGCGCGCGCGAGCACCGGAATCAATGACGCGAGTCCCACTGGATCGAGCTTACGCGGGAGGGCCGTCATGCGCCCGACCGCTACGCCCGCGGTGCGTGCCAGCGCTGCTGCGCCGCGAGCAGGCCCTCGCGCACGAGGTCCTCGGTCGCATCGGCGGCATCCGAGAGCAGCGACGGCAGCGCCTCGCGCTCGGCCTTCGAGAACGGCGAGAGCACGAAGTCGGCCGGATCCTGGCGTCCCGGCGGGCGGCCGATGCCGATGCGCACGCGCGCGAAGTCGGGCGTGCCGAGGGCGGACTGGATGTCGCGGAGCCCGTTGTGGCCGCCGTTGCCCCCGCCGACCTTGAGGCGCACGGTGTCGAACGGGATGTCGAGCTCGTCGTGCAGCACGATGACACGGTCGGCCCCGAGGCCGAAGAACTTCGCGGCGGACGAGACGGGGCCGCCCGAGAGGTTCATGTAGGAGTTGGGCTTCACGAGCACGAGCTTCGGGAGCCCCGGCCCCAGCCGCGCCTCGGCGAGCTGGGTGTTCGTCTTGTGGCGCGAGAAGCGCGCGCCGATGCGCTCGGCGAGCGCATCGAGCGCCATCTGGCCCACGTTGTGGCGGTGAGCGGCGTAGCCGGGCCCGGGATTCCCGAGCCCGGCTACGAGCCAGGTGTCGACACGGGTCACGCTGTGACCCTACTCAACCCGGCGGACGTCATCCGCCATGAGCGGGAGAGCGATCCCGTCTTACTCGGCGGCCTCGTCGGCAGCGGCCTCCTCGGCCGGAGCCTCGGCAGCGGCCTCCGCCTCGCCCTCCTCGGGCAGGTCGACCTTCGCGGGCGCGGTGATCGCCACGACGAGGGTCTCGGGGTCGGACACGAGCGTCGCGCCCTTGGGGAGCTCGACCTCGGCCGCGGTGATGTGCGTGCCCTCCTCGGCACCCTCGACGTTCACGACGACGCGCTCGGGGATGTGGGTGGCCTCGGCCTCGATCGTGATGGTCGCGGCGTCGAGCGCGACGATGGTGCCCGCGAAGGACTCGCCCTCGACGTGCACCGGGACGTCGATCGTGACCTTCTCGCCCTTCTTGACGATGATGAGGTCGATGTGCTCGATGATCTGGCGCACCGGGTCCTTCTGCACGTCCTTGACGAGGGCGAGCTCGTTCTTGCCCGCGATGTCGAGGTCGAGCACGGCGTTCGCCTTGCGCAGGATGAGGCTGACCGCGTGACCGGGAAGGGTCACGTGCTGCGGCTCGGTGCCGTGGCCGTAGATGACGGCGGGGATCTTGCCGAGGGCGCGGATCTTGCGGGCTGCGCCCTTGCCGAACTGGTCGCGGACCTCCGCGACGAGCTTGTTGTCGTCGGACATGGTGACTCCTCAGGGTGGGGACCGGGCCCCGTCGTGGATTGTTTTCAACTCGAACGCGCAACAGCGTGAGGAAAGACTCTGGGCCTGCCCACCGCGTCGATCACGGATGCGGCGCACGCGTCGCATCCCTCGCCGAAGTTCCCGACGATTCTACACGGCGCCGGTTCAGTAGAACTCGCGCGTGTTGACGACGTTGAGCAGCGGCTCGCCCTCGAGGAAGCGGCGCGCGTTCTCGGCGAAGAGCTCGGCGATGAGCCGGGGCTCGTGGGGGCTGATCGCGGCGGTGTGCGGGGCGAGCACGACGTTCGGGAGCTCCCAGAGGGGGCTGTCATCCGGCAGCGGCTCGACGGCCGTGACGTCGAGCACCGCGAGGCCGACCCGGCCGTCCTGCAGCGCCTCGACGAGCGCGGGCTCGTCGACTGTCGTACCCCGCCCGACGTTCACGACGGTCGCGCCGGGCTTGATGCCGGCGAGCACCTCGGCCGACAGCATCCCTCGGGTCTGCTCCGTGCCGGGCAGCGCGAGCACGATCGCGTCGGCCCCGGATGCGGCCTCCGCGAAGCGCTCGGTCGGCACGATGCGCTCGACGTCGGCCTCGACCTCGCGGCGATGCACGCCGACGACACGGCATCCAAGGGCCGTGAGCTTCGTCGCCGTGAGGCGTCCGATCGCGCCGAGCCCGACGACGAGCACGGTGGTCTCGCCGAGCAGCCCGAGCGGCTCGCGCGGCCCCCACTGCCGGGCGCGCTGCATCCCGAGCAGCCACGGGAGGCGCTTGGCGCCCGCGAGCACGCCGAAGACCGCGAACTCCGCGAGCGGCCCCGCGTGGACCCCCGCCGAGGTCGTGAACAGCACGCGCTCGAGGTCGGCCGGGGCGAGGCGCGCGGCCTTCACCTGCTGGCCGCCCCCGGCGGGGATCGTGTGCACCCAGCGCAGGCGCGGGTTCGCCGCGACGGTGCGCCCGAGGGCGCGGCCCGACTGATCGGGCACGCCGAACAGCACCTCGGCCGAGTCCAGGAGCGCCTCGTAGCGGGCCTGCTCCTCGGGCGTTCGCTGTTTGGGGCCGACCATCCAGTCGATCTCGGGATCGGCCAGGAGCTCGGGCTCCCACACGACGTCGAGGCGCTCGTCGCGCGCGACGAGGTCGACGAGGTCGCGGGTGAGGGGGGTGGCGATGACGACGCGGAGGCGATCGGACACGCTCTCCACCCTACGGCCGCGTCACGGCACGACGACGGTCTTGAGCCCCTCGCCGCGCTCGGCGGCCTCGAGGGCCGTGAAGAACTCGCCGAGCGGCACGCGTCGCGTCACGAGCGGCGTGAGCACGACCTCGCCGGATGCGATGAGCCGCATGGCGGCGCGCCACGAGGTCGGCGTCGAGGCGAAGCCGCTCGAGACCGTGAGCTCCTTGTAGAGCACGAGGTCGAGGGGCACGGCGACGTCGCGACCGAAGATGCCGACCTGCACGTAGCGCCCGCCGCGACGGGCCGAGCGCAGCGCGGTGGCGGCGCCGGGGGCGCTGCCCGAGCACTCGATGACGACGTCGAACGCGCCCTCCTCGGGCGTGCCCGTCTCGGTGCGGATGCCGAGCCCGGCGGCGACGGCGAGGCGCTCGGCGTCGGCGGGGAGCCCCGCGAGCGTCACGTCGCCTCCCGAGGCCCGCGCGACCTGCGCGGCGAGCTGGCCCATGGCACCGGGACCGGTGACGAGCACGCGATCGCCCGGCTGCACGACGGGCGGGTCGAGCAGGCACTGGGTGACGCACGCGAGCGGCTCGCTCAGCACGCCGTCGAGCTCTCCGGGGGTCTCGGGGAGGCGATGCAGGTTGATGACCGGCAGCAGGAGGTGCGCGGCGAACCCGCCGTTGCGGAAGGAGCCGATCGAGCGGCGGTCGGGGCACAGATTGCGGCGCCCCGCGCGGCAGAGCTCGCACGCCTCGCACGCGGCGAAGTAGGTCTCCACGGCGACCTTCGCGCCCACCCAGTGCTCGTCATCGGGCGAGCCGACCGACGAGACGATGCCGAGCACCTCGTGCCCCATGACGACGGGCCGCTCGTGGGCGTACTCGTCGTGGGCGATGTGCACGTCGGTGCCGCAGATGCCCGTGGCGAGCACGTCGACGACCGCCTGGCCGGGCCCGGCGACGGGCACCTCGACCTCGGTGATCTCGATCCCCGCGGCGCCGTCGCCGAGCTTCACGACGGCCGTCATGCTCTGGCCGCTCATCGCGCACCTCCTTCTCCGTGCACCGCACGGGCCGCCGCGGCCACGGCGGCGTCGCTGTCGCCGTCGGCCGGGTACAGCAGGGAGCGGCCGGCCACGAGGCCGCGCACGCCCGGCAGCCGCAGCGCGGCCCGCCATCCGTCGAGCAGCTCGTCGAGGCTCGCGCCGCCGTCGCCGCCGAGCAGCAGTGTCGGGAGGGTCGTCGCGCGCATGACGCGCTCCATGTCGTCGACGACGGGGAGCTTGAGCCAGCTGTAGGCGCTCGAGGCGCCGATTCCGGAGGCAACCGCGACGGACTCGATGACGCCGTCGGGCGTGAGGTCGTTGACGACGCGGCCGTCGACGCGCCGGGAGAGGAACGGCTCGAGCATGATCGGGATGCGGCGCGCGGCGGCGCGCGAGACGGCGGCGGCCGACGCCTCGAGCGTGCGCACGGTGCCGGGGTCGTCGCGGTCGATGCGCAACAGGAGCTTCGCCATGTCGATGCCGGTGTCGGCGAGGTCATCGACGGCCGGCCCCGTGAAACGATCATCGAGCTCGAAGACGGCGCCGCGCAGTCCCCCGCGGTTGAGCGAGCCGACGACGATCCTGTCGTCGAGGGCGCCGAGCACCGCGAGGTCGTCGAGGATGTCGGATGTCGCGAGCACGCCGTCGACGCCCGGCATCGCGAGGGCGCGTGCGAGCTTGGCGACGAGCTCGCGCCGGTCGGCCATCGCGAAGGGGTCGTCGCCGACGCCGAGCGCGGCGCGCGCGGGATGGTCGGCGGCGACGATGAGGAGGCGGCCGTCGTCGGCGAGCAGGGGACGGCGTCGGCGGGCGGCGTAGCGCTCTCCGGCGCTATGCGGATGCTCGGCGCGCCAGCGATCGAGCACGGAGAGGTCGATCATGCGGGGGCCTCCTCGAGCCTCTCGAGCACCTCGTCGGTGAACGGCATGGCCGTCGAGCACTCGCGGCGGCCCGCCACGATCGCCCCCGCCACGTTCGCGAAGCGCAGCGTGCGCTCGAGACCCCAGCCCTCGAGGAGGCCGTGGACGAGGGCGCCGCCGAACGCGTCGCCCGCCCCCAGGCCGTTGACGACGTCGACGGGATGCGGCGGCACCTCGACGCGCTCGTCGGCGGTCTTGGCGAGCACGCCGCGCGGCCCCTGCTTGACGATCGCGAGCTCGACGCCCCGCTCGAGCAGCGCATCCGCTGCCCGGTCGGGCTCGGTCTCGCCGACGGCGACCTCGCACTCCTCGCGGTTGCCGACGGCGACCGTGACGTGCTCGAGCGCGCGCCCGACGAGTGCGCTCGCCTCGGCCGGGTCGGCCCAGAACATCGGCCGGTAGTCGAGGTCGAGCGCGGTCGTCCCCATGCGGTCGCGGGCCTCGAGCGCGGCGAGCTGGGCCGAGCGGCTCGGCTCCGTGCACAGCCCCGTGACGGTGACCCAGAAGATCCGCGCAGCGCGGATGGCGTCGAGATCGAGCTCGTCGGCCCGGATCTCGAGGTCGGGCGCCGTCGGCTGCCGGTAGAAGTAGAGGGGGAAGTCGTCGGGCGGGAAGATCTCGCAGAAGGTGACCGGCGTCGGGACGCCCGGCACGCGCGAGATGTACCGCGTGTCGACGCCGAGGCGCGTGGCCTCGCCGACGACGTAGTCGCCGAACGGGTCCTCGCCCGCGCGCGTGATGAGCGCGACGCGGTGGCCGTGCCGCGCGGCGGCGACGGCGACGTTGGTCGCGCTTCCCCCGAGGTACTTGCCGAAGGTGCTCACCTCGGCCAGGCCCACTCCGTCTTGCAGGGGGTAGAGGTCCACTCCCGACCGACCGAGCACGATCGCCTCGAAGGGTGCGGGGTCCGGGCGGGCCGACTGCGGCGTCATGCCCTCATCCTACATTTGTCTTTACATATGCGCAGTCCACGGACGGCCGCTCTCACCAGTCGTGGACCGTGCCGTCCGCGAGCCGGTTGTAGGGCAGATACGCCTGCACGTACGGGTACTTGCCCGCCTCGTCGACGTTCAGCTCGACGCCGAGGCCCGGCTTGTCGCCCGGGTGCAGCATGCCGTCGCGCCACGTGTAGGACTGCTCGAAGACCTGGTCGGTCTTCTCGCCGTGCTGCATGTACTCCTGGATGCCGAAGTTGTGGATCGCGAGGCCCAGGTGCATCGCCGCGGCCATGCCGACCGGGGAGATGTCGGTGGGCCCGTGCATGCCCGACTTGATCTGGTACTGCGACGCGTAGTCCAGCACCTTCTTCAGGTGCGTGATGCCGCCCGTGTGGGTGACCGCCGAGCGCACGTAGTCGATGAGCTGCTCGCGCACGATCTGCTGGTAGTCCCACACCGTGTTGAAGATCTCCCCGATCGCGAGCGGCGTCGTGGTGTGCTGCCGCACGAGCCGCAGCGCCTCCTGGTTCTCGGCCGGCGTGCAGTCCTCGAGCCAGAACAGGTCGTACGGCTCGAGGGACTTGCCCAGCTGCGCCGCCTGGATGGGCGTCATCCGGTGGTGCCCGTCGTGCAGCAACGGCAGCTCCGGGCCGAACTCGTTCCGCACCGCCTCGAAGACCGTCGGGATGTGACGCAGGTACGAGCGCGTATCCCAGTCCTCCTCGTTGGGGAGACCGCCCCGCTGCGCGGGCTCGTGGTCGTAGCGCACGCCCGAGTTGGCCTCGTAGGTCGCGTTGGAGGCGATGCCGTAGATCGACTTCAGGCCCGGCACCGCCGCCTGGATGCGGATCGCCTTGTAGCCCTTCTCCTGGTGCGCGCGCACCGAGTCGAACAGCTCGGGCATCGTCTTGCCCGAGGCGTGGCCGTAGGCGAGCAGCCCGTTGCGGGACGCGCCGCCGAGCAGCTGGTAGACCGGCATCCCCGCCGCCTTGCCCTTGATGTCCCACAGCGCCATGTCGACGGCCGCGATCGCCGCCATGGTCACGGGCCCGCGCCGCCAGTACGCCGAGCGGTACAGGAACTGCCAGGTGTCCTCGATCCGATGCGCGTCGCGCCCGATCAGGAGCGGCACGACGTGATCGCGCAGGTACGCCACGACCGCGAGCTCGCGTCCGTTGAGCGTCGCATCCCCGAGGCCCGTGTGGCCCTCGTCCGTCGTGAGCTTGAGCGTGACGAAGTTCCGATCGGGGCTCGTGACGATCACTTCCGCCTTGTCGATGATCATGGTGCTCCTTGGCGAGTCAGCGGCCGAGGCCGAGGGACGAGATGGCGTTTCGGAAGGCGCGCGCCCGCGCGGCGAGCGCTGCCTGGTCGCCGCCCGGGGTCGGGGCGTCGCCGACGAGCGGCCCGCCCACGCCCACGGCGAATGCGCCCGCGGCGAAGAAGTCCTCGACGGTGTCGAGCGAGACGCCGCCGACGGGGATGATGCGGGCATCCGGGAAGGGGTCGCGCACGGCGCGCAGATAGCGCGGTCCGAGCGCTGACGCCGGGAAGAGCTTGACGGCGGCGGCGCCGAGATCGAGCGCGGACTGGAGCTCGGTCGGGGTGTAGACGCCCGGGAGCGCCCCGACCCCGTTGCGGATGGCGTACGGGATCGACGCGGTGAGGCTCGGCGTCACGATGAACTGGGCACCCGCCTCCACGACCCGGTCGACCTGCTGCTCGGTGAGCACGGTGCCGGCACCCACGACCGCGTCGTCGGGCGCGGCGGCGACGATCTCACGGATCGCGTCGTACGCCCCGTCGAGGGTGAGCGGGATCTCGAGCACGCGCACACCCGCGTCGAAGAGGGTGCGCGCCGACGCGATCGTCGCGCCGACGTCGGTGCCGCGGATGATGGCGACGAGGCGCTCCTGCTCGATGCGCGCGCGCAGCGCCTCGCGATCGACGGTCACCACTCCGCCACCGAGCCGTCGGCGTGACGCCACACGGGGTTCTGCCAGCGCTCCCAGCCCGCCGATGCCCGGCGCACGGCGGCCTCGTCGATCTCGATGCCGAGGCCCGGGCCCGTGAGTCGCTCGAAACCGCCGTCGACGAACTTGAGCGGCGAGGTGTCGGCCACGTAGTCGAGCACCTCGGCACCCGCGTTGTAGTGGATGCCGATCGACTGCTCCTGGATGAGGTAGTTCGGCGTCGCGAAGCCCACCTGCAGGCAGGACGCGAGCGCGAGCGGGCCGAGGGGGCAGTGCGGCGCGATGACGGCGTCGAAGGTCTCGGCGAGCGCGGCGATGCGACGCACCTCGGAGATGCCGCCCGCGTGCGAGAGGTCGGGCTGCGCGATCGCGACACTCGCCTGCAGCACCGGCAGGAACTCCTGGCGGGTGTAGAGCCGCTCGCCCGTCGCGATGGGGATCGTCGTCGCGTCGACCATGCGGCCGATGACGTGGGAGTTCTCGGGCACGACGGGCTCTTCGATGAAGAACGGATGCAGCGGCTCGAGCAGCGGCGCGAGCCGACGCGCGGTCGCGAGAGTGAAGCGGCCGTGGCAGTCGACGGCGACGTCGCGGTCGGGCCCGAGCACCTCGCGCGCGCTCGCGACGCGGGCCACGACGGCGTCGAGCTCGGCGACCGACCCGTTGCGCCCCATCCGCCCCGACGCGTTCATCTTGACGGCGGTGAGGCCCACCTCGAGCTGCGCCGAGATGTGGTCGGCGACCTCGGAGGGGTCGTCGCCGCCGACCCACCCGTAGGCCCGGATGCGATCGCGCACCGCGCCCCCGAGGAGCGCGTGGACCGGCACGCCGAGGCGCTTGCCGAGCAGGTCCCACAGCGCCTGGTCGACGCCCGACACGGCGCTCGCGAGCACGGGGCCGCCACGGTAGAACTGCCCCTTGGTGAGCACCTGCCAGTGGTCCTCGATGAGGCCGGCGTCGCGCCCCACGAGGTACTCGGCGAACTGCTCGACGGCCGCGGAGACGACATCCGCGTATCCCTCGAGCGAGGCCTCGCCCCAGCCGACGAGCCCGTCGGCCGTCTCGATGCGCACGAAGACCCAGCGCGGTGGCACCGGGAACACCTCGACGCGCGCGATCCGCGAGCCGCTCGTGGTGAGCTGCTCGGTCACCTGCTCGGTCATGCCCGCTCCTCCGCGGTTGCGAGGTAGCGCTCGAGCACCTGCTCGACGATGGCCTCGGGGGTGGCGTCGATGCTCACGCGCATGCCGCGCTCGTCGTCCGCGAGCGGCTCGAGCGTGTCGTATTGCGACTGCAGCAGCTGCGGCGGCATGTACTCGTGCGTGCGGCTGCCGATGCGCGCCGCGACGAGCTCCATCGGGCCGTGCGGCTCGACGAAGAACACGCCGGGGTCGAAGCCGCGCAGGGTGTCGCGATAGCGGCGGCGCAGCGCCGAGCACACGATCACGAGCCCGCCCGTCTCGCGGTGCGCGGCGAGGGCCTCGCCCACGCTGCGCAGCCACGGCGCGCGATCCTCGTCGGTGAGCGGCCGCCCCGACGCCATGAGCTCGACGTTGCGCGGAGGGTGCAGCCGATCGCCGTCGATGAACGGCACGCCGAGCCGCTGCGCGAGGAGCGTGCCGAGGGTGGTCTTGCCGACCCCCTGCACTCCCATCACGACGATCGAGACGGTGGGACCCTGCGCCATCCTCAGCCCTTCGTGGCGCCGGCCGTGAGACCGGACACGATGTACCGCTGCGTGAAGAGCGCGATGAGCATGATCGGCGTCGTCACGACGACCGAGGCTGCCATGAGCGCGCCCCAGTCGATCGAGGCGTAGCCGATGAAGTCGAAGATCGCGACGGGGAGCGTCTTGGTCGACGGCCCCGAGAGCACGAGCGCGAACATGAAGTTGTTCCAGCTGAAGATGAACGACAGGATCGTCGCCGTCGCGATGCCGGGCACCGAGAGCGGCAGCGTGATCCGGAAGAACGCGGCGATGGGCGTGAGCCCGTCGACCTGCGCCGACTCCTCGAGCTCCTCGGGCATCTGGTCGAAGAACGACATCATGATGTAGAGGATGAGCGGCAGCGACACGAACATGTGCGACAGGATGAGCGGCAGGAAGCTCCCCGTCATCTTCAGCTGGGCGAAGATGTAGTACCACGGCACGAGCAGGCTGACGCCCGGGATGATGCGGGCGAGCAGCACGACCGTCGCGGACTTGTTCATCAGGAAGCGGCTCATCGCGTAGGCCGCGGGCACCGCGAGCACGAGCGAGAACGCCGTCGCCATGAAGGCGATGAAGAACGAGTTCCAGATGTACACGAGGTAGTTGCCGCGGCGCGGGTCGAAGACCGTGCCGTAGTTGTCGAGGGTCGGCTCGAAGAAGATCGCCTTGCTCGAGTCGTAGATCTGCACGTTGTACTTGAAGCTCGCGAGCACCATCCACACGATGGGCCCGAGGAACAGCAGGACGATCACCGCGAGTCCGACGGCGCGGCCCACGGGGCCCCACTTGAACGGACGACGGCGGCGACGGGCGGGCGCGGTGGCGCGGCCCTCGGCGAGCGCGGTCACGACTTGGCCTTTCTCTGCATCTGGAGCACCCAGATGACCGCGAGGATCATCAGGAAGAACAGGATGAGCACGGCGGATGCGAGGCCGTACTCGTTGTAGTCGAAGCTCAGGCCGTAGGCGTAGACGTTGAGCGTCTCCACGTCGTGGAAGGCGCCACCGCCCTTGCCCTTGGTGGCGTAGAGGATGTCGAAGGTCTTGAGGGCGTCGATGCCGCGCAGCAGCACGGCCGCGATGATGACGGGGCGCATGAGCGGCACGGTCACGTACCAGAAGCGCTGCCACGCATTCGCGCCGTCCATGCGCGCGGCCTCCTGCGGCTCGTCGGACAGGCTCGTGAGGCCCGCGAGCAGGATGAGCGCCACCATGGGAGTCCACTGCCAGATGTCGACGAAGGTGAGCGTCGCGAGCGAGGTCGCGGGATCGGCGAGCCACGGCTGGGCGGGGATGCCGAACCAGCTGAGCATCTCGTTGACGAAGCCGATGTTCGGCTCGAACAACAGGCGCCACATCATGCCGACGGCGACGGGCGTCGCGACGAGCGGCAGCAGCACGATCGTGCGCACGATGCCCTGGCCGCGGAACGGCTTCCACAGCAGGAGCGCGATGATCATGCCGAGCACGAGCTCGAAGAAGAGCGCCCCACCCGTGAAGGCGAAGGTGCGCCCGACCGAGGGCCAGAAGCGCTCGGTGTCGGTGAGGGCCTCGACGTAGTTCTCGAGGCCGATGAAGTCGAAGTCGCGGCGCACGGAGCGGCGCGAGTCGGTGAGGCTCAGGATCAGGGTCCACGCGAGCGGGACGACGAGCAGGAGGGCGACGAACGCCATCGACGGCCCGGCGAAGAGCCACTTGCGGTGCTTGTTCGCCCAGCGGCTGATGCGCTCGCGCGTGGGCAGTTCCGCCCGGTTCTGAACAGCAGTCATGGTGTGATCCGTCCGGTCCGCCGCCGCCCCGGTGGCCCGGGGCGGCGGCGGATTCATGGAGAGGTGATTACTCGGCGTCCTGCGCGAGGAACTCGGTGAACGCCTTGTCGGCGGCGTCGATGGCCGCGTCGACGTCGCCGCCGGCGATCGAGACGACGATCGGGTCGCCGACGATCTCACGTGCCTTGGGCACCTCGATCACGAGCGGACGGTCGTAGCCGACGCCGTTCTGACCGTTGACCTTGATGGCCTCGAGCAGCTCCGCGGGGTAGTCCGCGTTCGCGTCGGGGTCGTCCCACACCGAGGTGCGGGCGCCGGAGACGCCGAGCTTCGCCATCTCGAGGGCGGTCTCCTTGGAGGTCGCCCACTTGATGAACTCCCACGCGGCCGCCTTGTTGGCCGACTCCTCGTTGATCGCGAGCGCCCAGGCCGCGACGTTGTAGGGCTTGGACCCGTCCGGGCCCTCCGGGAACGGCGCGAATCCGACGTTGTCGGCGACCGTCGACTGCGAGGGGTCGGTCATGTTCTTGTAGAGGCTGTCGGCGTCGGCGATGAAGGCCGCCTGTCCCTGCTGGAACACGGCGAAGGCCTCGGGCCAGCTCATCTCGGGGTTGACCGTCGCGTTCGTGTACTGGCCGATGAGGCGGCCGTAGTACTTGTACGCCTCACGCGCCTCGTCGGTGCCGATGAGCGACTCGCCGCCGTCGAACCAGTCGCCGCCGTAGCTGTAGAGGAACGCGCTGAACTGGGTGACCGCGGCCGACTTGCCGGTGCGCCCGACGTAGCCGGCGACGTCGGGGTTGGCCTCGTGGATCGCCTTGGCGGCGTCCTCGAGCTCCTCGAGGGTCGTCGGGACCTCGAGACCGGCGGCCTCGAGCAGGTCCTTGCGGTAGTAGAGCACGGTGCGCTCGGTGATGATCGGCACGCCGACCACCTCGTCGTCATAGGTGGTGAGCGACGCGGGGCCCTCCTGGAAGTCCGACCAGTCCCACTCGGCGTCACCCTCGACCTGCTCGGTGAGGTCGGCGAGGTAGCCGTTGTCGGCGAAGAGCTTGTTCTCCTGCAGCGGGCGGTACATGAGGACATCGATCTCGTCCGTGCCCGCGTTGAGCTTGACGTTGTACTGGTCCGAGAGCTGGTCCTCGGCGAGCTGCGTGATCTCGACCTTGGCGCCGGTCTGCTCCTCGAACTCGGGGATCAGATCCTTGATGGTCTCGGTCCACACGTGGTTCGCGAGGGTCACGCGGATGGTGGTGCCCTCGATGCTCGCGCCCTCGTCGATGCCGCCGTCATCCGAGCTGCACGCCACGAGCGACGCCGCGACCACCGCTGTCGTTGCCGCCGCGAGTGCGCGGGCGGCAGATGATCCGTACTTCACTGTAACTCCCATCAGAGGCCGCGCGACTTCGTCACGGCCCCAAGCAGACGCGCCTATACATCTGCCTACTGGTGAGATGCTAAACGCATTTGTCATACATATCAAACGGTGTGACCGAAAAGATATGATCGCCGCATGACGAGCATCGGGGCTGTCGACGACGAGCCCCCCACCACCACGACCGGGAGCGCATCCCCCACGGGCGACCTGCGCGATCTCGTGTTCGACACGCTCGGCCGCGAGATCTGCGGTAACTCGCTCGCGGCCGGCGCGACCTTCACGACCGAGTCGATCGAGGACCGCTTCGCGGTCTCGCGACCCGTCGTGCGCGAGGCCCTGCGCGGACTCGAGGCCCTCGGGCTCATCACCCCCAAGCGGCGGGTGGGCATGACCGTGCAGCCCCTCACGGCCTGGAACGTCTACGACCTCCAGGTCATCCGCTGGCGTCTCGCGGGGGCGAGCCGCGTCGCCCAGCTGCGCTCGCTCACCGAGCTGCGCAGCGCCATCGAGCCGGCCGCCGCGCGCATGGCGGCCATCCGCACCCCCCTCACCCAGGCCTCCGAGCTCGTGGGCCTCGCCGGACGGCTGTGGCAGGCCGGCCGGGAGGGCGACGCGGAGGGCTTCCTGCGCCTCGACACGCAGTTCCACTCCCTCGTGCTCGAGATCAGCGGCAATGAGATGTTCGCGAAGCTCCACCACCTCGTCGACGAGGTGCTCGTGGGCCGCACGCAGTACGGGCTCATGCCGCAGTACCCGGCACCCGAGGCGCTCCAGCTGCACATCGATGTCGCGACCGCGATCCAGTCGGGCAACTCGGACAAGGCGGCGGGGGCGATGCTCGCCATCATGCAGCGCACGATGGCCGAGATGAGCTCGATCTGGGATCAGGAGCTCGCGCAGCCGAGCGGCGAGTTGCCGCACCTCGACACGAGGGTGCTCGGGTTCAGCTGAGCCCGCGCGGCCCGCGCCGGAATGCGCGACCCGATAGCCTGAAGACCTCTCCCCTCCCCCGCATCGGAAGGTGTCACGCGTGTCCGGAAACGAAGGCAAGGCCAACATCGGAGTCGTCGGGCTGGCGGTGATGGGCTCCAACCTCGCCCGCAACCTCGCCAGTCGCGAGGGCAACACGGTCGCGATCTTCAACCGCAGCTACGAGAAGACCGAGACCCTCGTCTCCGAGCACCCCGAGGCCGGCTTCCTGCCCGCGCGCAGCTACGAGGAGTTCGCCGCGACCCTCTCGCAGCCCCGCACGGCCATCATCATGGTCAAGGCCGGCGCCGGCACCGATGCCGTGATCGACGAGCTCGTGCGCGTCTTCGAGCCGGGCGACATCATCGTCGACGGCGGCAACGCTCTCTTCACCGACACCATCCGCCGCGAGAAGGCCGTGCGCGAGACCGGCATCAACTTCGTGGGCGCCGGCATCTCCGGCGGCGAGGAGGGTGCCCTCAACGGCCCCTCGATCATGCCGGGCGGCTCCGACGAGTCGTGGGTCACCCTCGGCCCCATCCTCAAGTCGATCGCCGCGGTCGCCGAGGGAGAGCCGTGCGTCACGCACGTCGGCCACGACGGCGCCGGCCACTTCGTCAAGATGATCCACAACGGCATCGAGTACGCCGACATGCAGCTCATCGCCGAGGCCTACGACCTCATCCGCCGCGGCACGGGCAAGACGCCCGCCGAGATCGCCGACATCTTCGCGGAGTGGAACCGCGGCGAGCTCGAGAGCTATCTCATCGAGATCACCGCGGAGGTGCTGCGCCAGACGGATGCCGCCACGGGAGAGCCGCTCGTCGACGTCATCGTCGACCAGGCCGGCGCGAAGGGCACCGGGGCCTGGACCGTTCAGACCGCCCTCGACCTCGGCGTGCCGGTCTCGGGCATCGCGGAGGCCGTCTTCGCGCGCTCGCTCTCGTCGAAGCCCGCCCAGCGGGCCGCAGCATCCGCGCTTCCCGGCCCGGACGGCGGCATCGACATCGCCGACGCCGACGCCTTCGTCGAGGACGTGCGCCAGGCGCTCTACGCGTCGAAGATCATCGCCTACTCGCAGGGCTTCGACGCGATCGTCGCGGGCGCCGAGCAGTACGGCTGGGACATCAAGAAGGGCGACATCGCCGCGATCTGGCGGGGCGGCTGCATCATCCGCGCACAGTTCCTCAACCGCATCACGGAGGCCTACGCCGAGGATCCGGGTCTCGTCGCGCTCGTGACCGCGCCGTACTTCGCGGATGCCGTCGCCCGCACCCAGCAGGCCTGGCGCCGCGTCGTGGTCGCGGCGGCCGAGGCGGGCATCCCCGCGCCCGCGTTCGCCTCGTCGCTCGCGTACTACGACGGCCTCCGCGCCGACCGCCTCCCCGCGGCGCTCGTGCAGGGCCAGCGCGACTTCTTCGGTGCGCACACCTACAAGCGCATCGACCGCGAGGGCACCTTCCACACGCTGTGGTCGGGCGACCGCAGCGAGATCGAGGCCGTCGACACGCACTGAGCCCTCTGGCGCCGCGATGATCCGCGGCGCGCGCCGGAGAACGGCACGAGCGCGGTCGCACCGTTCTCCGAGTGCGCACACCCGCGGGCCAGACGCCGGCTGATGACGCTCACCAGATGGGGTTGTCGCTCCCGAAGGGACGCGGCGCGCGCTCCCACGCGATCCGCACGCCCGGCACCTCGAGCGGCGGCGTGAGCACGCGCACGGGACCCCACCCGGTCTGCAGCAGCTCGCCGTCGCTCGGCTCCTCGACCGCGGAGCGCGAGGCCCGGGGCAGGCCGCGGGCGTCCTCGAGGAGCGCCGCCGTGCGGGCGAGCGACAGACGCGCAGCCGAACCCGTGCCCTCGCGCAGCCGATCGCGCAGACCCGCGAGCACGGCCGCAGCCATGAGGTAGCCCGTCGCCTGGTCGAGGGCCTGCACGGGCAGCGGCACGGGCCGATCCTCGGCCGCCGCGCGCATGCCCGCATCCGCGATGCCCGACGACATCTGCACGAGGCTGTCGAAGCCGCGGCGCCCGGCCCAGGGACCCGTGAAGCCGTAGGCGTCGAGCGACACGTCGACGAGACCCGGGCGCGCGCGCCGACGCGCCTCCTCGTCGAGGGCGAGGCGGTCGAGGGCGCCGGGACGGTAGCCGTGCACGACGACGTCGGCCTCCGAGACCAGACGCACGAGCTGCGCGAGCTCGGCGGGATCGCGTGCGTCGAGACGCGTGGTGCGCTTGCCGAGCGTCATCTCGTGCGCGAGCGCGGGCTCATCCCAGCCCGGGGGGTCGACGCGCAGCACCTGGGCGCCGAGACCTGCGAGCAGACGCGTCGCGACGGGTCCCGCGAGCACGCGCGTGAGATCGAGCACGCGGAGTCCCTCGAGCGGGCGCTCGCGGGTCGGGCGCCACGCGGAGGGGGCGCCGTCCGCATCCGTGACCTCGCGCGCGACGAGCGGCTCCGCGGCGACCGCGGAACCCTGCGGATGCCGCCGCCACTCCTCGGGGCGGCGCATGACGGCCGCGCACCCGCCCTCCGCCACGATCTCGGCCTCGAGCTCGTCGCCGTGCCAGATGGCGACCGCGCGCGCCACGACGTCGCGGTCGGCCTCCACGCCGAGCACGCGCAGGGCGGCCTGCCGATGGCTCGGGGCGTTGGTGTGCAGGCGGATCCACCCGTCGCTCGTGGCGTAGTCGCCCGCGATGGGGTCCCACGGCGACGGGGCGACCCAGCCGACGGGGCGCACCCCCGCGCGGAACCACGCATCGGCGCGCTCCCGCCGCACCGTCGCGGTCGCCCCCGCGACGCCGCCCGCGTCGAGCAGCTCAGTGAGGGCGGCGGCCGCAGCGGCGACGGAGGCCGCCGCGAGGTCCGACACCGGGTAGGGGGACTCCAGGGTCGCGGCGCCCGCCACATTGACCGCGGCGACGTCGACGCCGAGCGCCTCCCCCATCCGCTGCCGCAGCCGCGCGTCCGCCGTTCCCGCCATGTGCCGACGCTAACCCGCGGGGCCGGGCCGCGGAAAGTGCCGCTCCGAGAGCCGTGGTCGCCCCGGGATCGGCCGCGAGACGCGCCTCGAGAGCAGCGCCCTCCCGGCAGTGCGAGACTGTGGCGATGGAGCGCGACGACGAGACCCCGCCCGAGCTCGCCGGCTACCAGCCGGGCGAGGGCGGCACGCTGCGCGGACCGCGGATGCGGCGCATGGCGCGCGTCGTCGTGCTGCTCGCCGTGGTGGCGCTCGTGCTCCCGGGCGTGCTCATCGGCGTCTCGACGGCGACGCGCACCGCCGACGTGGCCTGCCGGATCGTCGCGGCAGCCGAGGCCCCGGGCGCGGCACCCGACGCGCGTTGGGAGTGGGTGGGTGCCGAGGGCCCCGGCTGGTACTGCTACGCGACCGACTTCGGGGGGCGCGAGGTGCAGCTGAGGTTCCTCGGCTTCATCCCCGAGCTGCGTCTCGAGCGCGGCACGCCGGGCGTCGACGTGTGACCTGGACCCCTGTTCGGCGGGTCGAGGCTCAGGATGCGCGCTCGCGCGCCGAGAGCGCGTACACGAGCTCGACGGCGTCGGCGATCGCCGCATCGATGTTGCGCGGGCTCACGGCGTCGCCGATCGCGACCAGGCCGCCAGCGCCCGTCCCCATGCCGACGCCCGGCACCGTGCCCAGTCCCGCCGGTCGCACGACGGTGCGCGGCTCGAGGGCCACGACGGCGTCGAGCCCCCCGATCGTGGAGCGCTCGCCCGTGAGCGCGTCGACGAGGTCGAGCGCGCCGTCGGCGAGCGCGGCGACGCGCGTGTGGGTGTGGCGGCGGAACCCCGGATGCGCCGAGAGCCGCTCGAGCAGGAGGGGGCGGTCGTAGCCGGCCCCGACGTGCGGGAGCACCTGCTCGGCGGGGGTCACGAGCTCGAGCTCGTCGACGACGGCGAGCAGGGCGAGCACGACGCCCGAGGCGTAGGCGGTGCCGTCGGCGTCGACGACCGCGATGCGGCGGCCGAGGCGGGCGGGATCGCGCAGCGCGGTGAAGGGGTCGACCGTCCCTCCCGCGGGGAAGCCGCCGAGGTAGGCGCCTCCCAGGTGGAGCGAGGTCGTGGCGGGGGCCGTGGCGCCCGTCGCGATGACGACACCGTCGGCGTCGAGCGCGTCGATGGCCGCGGCATCGAGCTCCGCGCCGAGCTCGACCTCGACACCGGCACGCGCGAGATCGCGCTCGAGATCGTCGACGAGCAGGCCGACGCTCTCGCGTCCCGGGACGCGCCGGGCGAGCGCGAGCTGGCCACCGAGTCGCTCGGAGCGCTCGAGGAGCCGCACGGAGTGGCCGAGCTCGGCGAGCTCGACGGCTGCGCGCATCCCGGCCGGTCCGCCGCCCACGACGACCCAGCGCCCCGGCGTCTCGTCGCGGCCGAGCGGCGCGCGCTCCCGCTCGCGGCCGACGCGGGGGTTCACGGTGCACGACACCGGGAGCCCGCGGCTGCCGCGACCGAGGCACCCCTGGTTGAGGCGCACGCAGTGGCGGATCTCGTCGGCGCGACCCGTGCGGAGCTTCTCGGCGAGGTCGGGGTCGGCGATCTGCGCGCGCGTGAGCGCGACCATGTCGGCGATGCCCGAGCGCAGCACCTCCTCGGCGTCCTCGACGCCGAGCGCCGAGCCGACGCCGAACACGGGCACGTCGGGGTTCGCCGCCTTCATCGCGGCGGTGGCCTCGCGCAGCCACGCGACGGGCATGGGCGACGACGGGAAGACGTAGTGCACGTTGTGGTAGCCGCCCGCGGCGAGGTCGAGGAAGTCGATACGCGCCTCGGCCCGCAGGAGCGCGACGACCTCGCGCAGCTCGGCGGCATCCATCCCCTCGGGGTGGAACTCGTCGGCGACGATGCGGATGCCGACCGTCGCGTCGTCGCCCACCCGCTCGCGCACGGCGCGCAGCACCTCGCGTGGGAACCGCGTGCGGCCCTCGAGGTCGCCGCCGTAGCCGTCGGTGCGCGCGTTGTAGAGCGGCGAGAGGAACTGGTGCAGCAGGTAGCCGTGCGCCATGTGGATCTCGACGCCGTCGAAACCGGCCTCGAGCGCGAGCTCCGCCGAGAGCGCCCAGTGCTCGACGAACGAGCGGATGTCGGCCTCGTCGGCCTCCTTCGTCGCGATGCCCGTCGAGGGCGAGATGAGGCGCGACGGCGCGAACACGGGCCGCGGGCCATCGGGGCCGTCGGCCTGCGCCTGCGCACCGTGGTGGTTCAGCTGCACCATGACGCGCGCACCCGCCTCGTGGACGGCATCCGTGAACCGGCGGTTGGCGGCGACGCTCTCTCGGCGCCACGCATCCTCGAAGTTGCGGATCGAGCCGGAGGGGTGCACGAAGTGGTTGCCCGCGATGAAGAGCCCGCACCCGCCCTGCGCCCGACGCACGTAGTACGCGGTCTCGCGCTCGGATTCGGCGCGGTCGGAGTACTGCTTCGAGTGCGCCGTCTGCATGATCCGATTCGGCACCTCGAAGGTGCCGATCCGGAGGGGTTCGAAGAGGAGGGACCGCCCGCTCACGCCGCGCCGTCGAACATCGACGTGACGGAGCCGTCGTCGAAGACCTCGTGGATGGCGCGGGCGATGAGCGGCGCGATCGGCAGCACGGTGAGACGATCCCAGCGCTTCTCGGGCGCGAGGGGCAAGGTGTCGGTCACGACGACGCGGTCGATGAAGTCCGACTGCAGGATCTCGACGGCGGGGTCGGAGAAGACCGCGTGGGTGGCGGCCACGATGACGCTCTTCGCGCCGCGGGCCTTGAGAGCCTCGGCGGCCTTCGCGATGGTGCGGCCGGTGTCGATGAGGTCGTCGACGAGGAGGCAGTCGCGGCCCTCCACCTGGCCGACGATCTCGTGCACGCTCACCTGGTTGGCGACGCGCGGGTCGCGACGCTTGTGGATGATCGCGAGCGGGGCGCCGAGCTTGTCCGACCAGATGTCGGCCACGCGCACGCGGCCCATGTCGGGGCTGACGACGGTGAGCATCTCGGAGTCGACGGTGTTGCGGAAGTGCTCGAGCAGCACGGGCATCGCGAAGAGGTGGTCGACGGGCCCGTCGAAGAAGCCCTGGATCTGCGCGGCGTGCAGGTCGACGCTCATGATGCGGTCGGCGCCCGCGGCCTTGAACAGGTCGGCCACGAGACGGGCGGAGATGGGCTCGCGCCCGCGGCCCTTCTTGTCCTGTCGCGCATAGGGGTAGAACGGCGCCACGACCGTGATGCGCTTGGCGCTCGCGCGCTTCGCCGCGTCGCACATGATGAGCTGCTCCATGAGCCACTCGTTGATGGGCGAGGTGTGCGACTGGATGAGGAACACATCCGTGCCGCGGATCGACTCTCCGAAGCGCGCGTAGATCTCGCCGTTGGCGAAGGTGCGCGTGTCGGTCTCGACGAGCTCGGTGCCCAGTTCTGTCGCGATGTCCTCGGCGAGCTGCGGATGCGCCCGTCCCGAGACGATGACGAGCCGCTTCTCTCCGCTGATCTTGATGCCGGACACTGTCCCCGCTACCCGCTCTCCTGTAGGCGACTCGGCATGACGAGTCTAGTGCCCGCTCATGCCGCGGGACCCCGCCCGACATCCGGTCAGTCGTGGGCCGTATTCTGAGACGGCCATCCGACCGATCAGGAGCCCGAAGCCCGATGACCGAGCCGCGCCCGACCGAACCCGCGCCCCGCCAGTACCGCCCGCAGACCCCGTGGGTCAGCGCGGTGGGCTACTTCATCTTCTTCAGCCGCTGGCTGCAGGCGCCCCTCTACGTGGGGCTCGTCGTCGCGCAGGCGATCTACGTCGTCGTCTTCATGGTCGAGCTGTGGCACCTCGCGGAAGAGGTGGTCGCCCACTGGCCGCACATCGAGGAGGCCACGATCATGCTCGGCGTGCTCGGCCTCATCGACGTCGTCATGATCGCGAACCTGCTCATCATGGTCATCATCGGCGGCTACGAGACCTTCGTCTCGCGCATCAAGGTCGACGGCCACCCCGACCAGCCCGAGTGGCTGAGCCACGTCAACGCGAACGTGCTCAAGGTGAAGCTCGCGATGGCCATCATCGGCATCTCGTCCATCCACCTGCTCAAGACCTTCATCGAGGTCGGCGACCTGGGCGCGGCCGGCGCCGAGAACAAGACGGGTGAGACCTACACCTGGGACGGCGTCTTCTGGCAGGTCATGATCCACCTGACCTTCATCGCCTCCGCGATCGCGCTCGCCCTCATCGACCGCTGGTCGGTCAAGCTGCAGATCCTCGCCCACGCGGCGAACGGCTCCACGACCGAGCGCCCGCTCGAGCCCGCGCTGCGCTGATCAGCTCGCGAGGGGCTCGATGAGGCTCGCGTCTCGCGGGTCGACGTTGCGCGAGCTGTTGACCCTGCGGTCGACCTCGTAGCTCGTGAGTGTCGAGGCCACCTCGACCGAGACGGCGTCGAGCATGCCGAGCATTCTCTCGCGGTCGGCATCGGTCGTGAGCTTCGCGGGTGAGAGCCACTCCTCGTAGGCGTCGCGCGTGAGGAAGGCGGGCATGCGGTCGTGCACCTCGCCGGATGCGTCGCGCGCCTCGCGGGTGACGATCGCGCACGACACGACCCACGCGTCGTCGACTTTGCGGGCCGTCGCGAGACCCGCGGCGGCGAGGATGCGGCTGTCGCCGTGGATGAAGTGCGGCTGCTTGTCGCCCGCCTCTCCCGTCCACTCGTAATAGCCCCGCATGGGCACGATGCAGCGATTGCCGGCGAACGCCGACTTCCACAGCCCGTTCGTGGCGATCGTCTCGATGCGCGCGTTGAACTGCGGCCGCGACTTCGCCGTGAGGAACGGCGGGTGGAAGTCCCACGCGGCGGGCTCGAGCGTGCGCACGAGCTCGCCGGACGACGCGGCGCGCTCGCGCACGATCGGCACGAGCTCGGTCGGCGCGATGGAGTACTGGGGGCGCCAGTCACGGAAGTCGTTGCCCGCGGCGACGAACTCCTCGATCAGCTCGTTGGCCTCGGCGTCGTTCGCGAATCGTCCGCACATGTCGACATCATCCCGCGGACCTCGGACACCCGCAGGGTCAGTGCGCGGCCTCGTACGCCTCGACGATCTCGGCCTTGATGCGCCCGCGGTCGCCGACGGCGTAGCCGTTGCCCTGGGCCCACGAGCGGATGGCGGCGAGCCGGTCGGCGTCTCCCCCGGTCGCGCGCGAGCGCGGCCGCGAGGACGCGGACGCCGCACGACCCGAGCCGCCCACGCGCCGGCCGGCGGCGATGTACGGCGAGAGGGCGTCGGCGAGGGCGCGGGCGTTCTCGACGGAGAGGTCGATCTCGTACTCGACGCCGTCGAGCGCGAAGCGCGTGCTACGCGATCCGGCGGGAAGCTCGGTGCCATCGATGTCGTCGGTGAGGATCGTGATCGTCTTCTTCGCCATGCCGCGAGTGTACGGGTGCGGCTCAACCCACCGCGAGCGCGGCCCCGGCGTCCTCCCGGAGCCTCAGCAACGAGAAGCGCCCCGGCGGGTGGGCCCGGCGCGG
>JAEYVF010000161.1 GCA_023432005.1 Actinomycetes bacterium | reverse complement strand
CGGGGTGGTCCTGGCAATGGGCGCGGTGTCGTGCCTCGCGACGACGCAGTCGGTCACGTTCGCTGGGGTGATGACCGTTATAGAGATCGGTGGGCTCGCCGTCATCATCGCGGCCGGCGCTATGATGGGCGGAGAGCCCCTTGAGCGGCTGCCCGAGCTCGTACCTAGTCCGGCCGACGCGGCCGCCTGGGTTTCCGTGTTGGGATCGAGCCTGGTTGCAGTGTTCGCGTTCCTCGGCTTCGAGCACTTGGTCAACATCTCGGAGGAGTTGAAGGAACCAACGCGAACCTTGCCGCGCGCGCTGTTCCTGACTCTGGGAATCACCGCCGCGCTGTACTTCGTCGTAGTCTGGATCGCAGTGGTCGCGGTGCCGCCCGTTGAGCTGGGTGCGTCCGAGGCGCCCCTGGCCCTGGTATTCGAGCGCCTTACCGGGTTTCCGCTGGTGACGATGAGCGTCGTCGCCATTATCGCCACACTCAATGGCGTAGTCGTCCACATGATCATGATCGCGCGGGTTCTCTACGGGATGGCGCAGCAAGGATTTTTGCCATCGCGGCTCGGCACCGTCAGCTCGGTGACGGGCACGCCGCTTGTTACCACCGGCATTGGCGTGGTGGCGATCCTAGCGCTGGCCGTCGCGCTGTCGCTTGGGGGCCTGGCTGACCTCGCAGCCAGAGGTACACTTGTGATCTTCGCGGTCATCAATCTGGCACTGCTAAAGCTAAAGAGAGAGGAAGCGAGCGCGCCTGACCACGTTTTCGTTTGCCCGGTATGGGTGCCGATTGCTGGCTTCGCATCCGCGGTAGCGCTGCTTGTCGCCGACTTTGCTCTCTAGGCCCGACTGTTCATTAGCGTGGGAAGCATACATTCGTGTTGGTGATGACGGCAGAAGCTATCTGCACTGCCACCCGTTCTCTCCTAATCTCCCAAATATCATGCCGTATTTCTTTTGTTGCGACGTATCGCCAAACGACGGATCGTTCGCGGAGAGGTTAGTCTCCTCAGGTGTCCGCTCTACAACGCCAGCAGTGCGCATTCGCCCCCTGCTGACCTGTCATTCGACGTCCAGTCCAATAGAGCCGTTTGGCTGCGCCCCTGTTTCGATCGTGCATCGTCTCGACGCCCACGGCGAGGGCGCTGGTTTCTGGGCAGACAGCGGGTCGAAGTACCCTGTCGCGGCTGCTTATCGCACGACAAGTACCGGAACTTGAGATTGCGCGACGACTTCCCACGTCTTGCTCCCGAGCAGGAGTCGTCCAACGCCCCGACGGCCGTGCGAGCCCACAACGATGAGATCGCAATTGCGCGAGTTGGCCTCGTGAATGATGGCTTCTGCCGGGTGAGTGTTCGCCAGGTGCACCGTCTCGACTTGGATACCGGCGGACTTTGCAGCCTTCTGCGCCGCCGCTAATACCGAATTTGCGATCTCATCCTGGTTGTCCTCGTAACTGTCTATGAGGGTTTCGCCGGAGACAACTCCATAATTACCGTCTGCGTAGATAGGATAGGGTTCCGTCGCCGTGATGATCGTCACCTGCGCATTCAGGCTCCGCGCGAGCGCGAGCCCATGGGTGAGACCTCTCTCGGCTACATCAGAGCCGTCCGTTGCGACTAGGATATGGGTGTACATCGCATACCTCCTTCATCGTTAGAGACCAACTCCGATGGTCTAGGTACCATCAGGGATTTGACCGCCAACTTACTCCCACGAAGCGGCCCCTGAAACCATGCAAGCTCGTGCCAAGGCCGAAATCGCAGCGCTGCGCAGCCCGCTGCTCTCGGTTTGCGCTAGGCGTCAGGGCTGTGGATGCTCGAGGCAGTCATTCACGCACAACCATTACCGAGCACTTCGCATGACGCACGACGCGCGAGGCATTCGCGCCCAGCAGATAGTCTTTCATTTCCGGTCGGTGCGACGACAGGACGATCAAATCGGCGTCAAAGGCGCCACTAGCCTCGATCAAGCCCGCGTAGACGGAGCCGCTCCGAATAAGTTTTTCGATATCCCTGTCAGCTGCATAATCGCGCGCGACCTTCATCAATTTTATTCGCGCCTCTTCCATTATCGCACGAACTGATAACGCCGACCATTGCGCATGCAACACCAGCACCGTGTCGGGCACGACATAGGCAAAAGCAACTTTAGCTCCGAAGCAGTCGGCAAGGGCAAGGGTAGTGGCGATCGGTTTTTCCCAGGAGCTGGGTTCATTCAAGTCCACCGCCGTCAAAATCCTCGAATACACCGGACGTCTTCCTCGAATAAGTCTATGGGTAATGATTCTCATTTCGAAAGCTGTGCCAGGCGTCTCATCAAACTACTGCACCTACAAGCGAGCCAATCCCGGAGGTAACAGCCATGGCGGCTGCTCCCCAGAAAGTGACACGCGCCACAGCCTTCCAGACCGAAGCAGCACCCAACCTGGCGCCGATCGCTCCCAAACCTGCCAGGAATACTAGAGATGAGAGCGCAACACCGCTGGTTAGCGGCCGGCCAAGGGGTAGAGCACTGGCGACCAAAAGCGGTAGCGATGCACCAACCGTAAATGTCGCAGCCGAAGTCAGCGCGGCCTGGATTGGCCGGGCCGTGGTGACGTGGGTTATGCTGAGCTCATCGCGTGCATGCGCCCCCAGCGCATCGCGCTCCATCATCTGGCGGGCAACCTCATCTGCCGTAAACTTTTCAACTCCTCGTTGCTGGTAGATTCGGGAAAGCTCGTCGAACTCCTCCTCTGGAGATGAGGCGAGCTCCGCTCGCTCCCGCATCAGATCGGCCGCTTCGGTATCCGCCTGCGAGCTGACCGAGACGTACTCCCCGGCAGCCATTGACATGGCTCCCGCGACTAGACCCGCGACTCCCGCAAGCAAAATCTCGCTGCGGCCTTGTGCCGCGGCAGCAACGCCCAGGATGAGGCTCGCGGTCGAGACGATGCCGTCATTTGCCCCGAGAACCGCGGCGCGCAGCCAACCAATCCTTTCGACCTGGTGAAGCTCAGGGTGGGTGCTGCGCATGTCGAATTCCTCTTTTGAACGCTTCACGGCTTATCACACTGAGCCGATTTCCGTCGCGAGGATTTCCACTCGCGATTCGAGAGCCAATGACAAGCACGGGTGGAAGGCGGACGAAACATATGCGCCTTTGTTTGATCTGCGTCATCGCAAGTTCCTCCTTGCTGCTCGACAGTCGGGCTAGTCAGAAGAATCTGGAGGCACCCGTGCGTTCGGGAATAGCGGCTGCGCTTACATTGGCTGCGACATTCTTCATTGCAGCGCCGGCACACGCTCACTGCGATGGGCTGGACGGGCCGGCGGTCGCCGCCGCGAAAGCGGCCCTCGACTCTGGAAATCCCGCCACCGCGCTGATTTGGGTCCAACCTGCCGATGAATCCGAATTGCGGGCGAGCTTCAACCAAGCTGTCGCTGTTCGCAAGCTCGGTGATCAGGCGCGTGAGCTTGCCGATCGCCATTTCTTCGAGACTCTCGTCCGCCTTCACCGGGCGGGCGAAGGTGCTCCCTATACAGGACTCAAGCCGGCTGGACGAGAGCTGGGCGCAGCCATCCCCTTAGCGGACGAGGCGGTGGCCACCGGCTCGGAAAGCAAGTTGGTCGCAATGATCGGGCAAGAGGTCGAAGCGGGCGTCCGCGAGAGGTTCGCCGATCTCCAGCGCAACCGCCATTTCCGGCCGGACGACCTTGCGGCCGGGCGTGCATACGTCGCCAGCTACGTCTCCTTCGTACACTACGTGGAGGGGCTGGATGAAGCGGCCAAGGCAAGCAC
This sequence comes from Actinomycetes bacterium, assembly GCA_023432005.1. GTDB lineage: Bacteria > Actinomycetota > Actinomycetes > Actinomycetales > Microbacteriaceae > Homoserinibacter. The sequence continues at coordinate 823 of JAEYVF010000161.1, read as the reverse complement.
GGCCGGGCACCATCAAGAAGGGCAGCCTGCCCAAGTCGAACATCACGAATAGGTATTTGAGTTCGGTCGCCGGGCGCGAACAGGCTTCAGGAGTCGGGCATGAATTACTCGAGCGAGCGCATCAGAGTGTGGGACTTGCCACTCCGGCTATTCCATTGGCTCCTTGTGATCACCATCGCACTGGCGTTCCTCTCGTCCGAGGAGGACAGCGGCCTGAACGACTGGCATGTCCTATCGGGTTGGGTGGCAGCGGTTCTGATCGCTTTCCGGCTCGTGTGGGGCTTCGTGGGCGGGGAGCACAGCCGATTCTCGGATTTTATCCGCCCGTCTCGCATCGCGCATCACGTAGCGGATCTTGCGCGGGGTAAGCGCGAGCCGTCACTCGGTCACAATCCGTTGGGCGCCATCGCTGTCGTTGTCTTGCTTGCTCTCACGGCCGTCACCGTGTGGGCAGGAGCCTTCGGTGGCGAAGCAGCGGAAGATCTGCATGAAACGGTCGCCTGGGCCCTTCTCGCCATGATCGCGATCCACATCGTCGCCGTCGTGCTTATGTCGATGTTCGAGCGCGAGAACCTTGTGCGGGCCATGGTCACGGGCAACAAGCCAGCCGCGCGACATCCTGGAGCCTCCGATGCGCGTTCGCCAGCCGCGGTAGCCTGGGCAATCGGAGCGATTGTGGTCGGCGTGACCAGCTATCTGATCGTCCAATATGATCCCGACGCGTTCGTGAAGCGTAGCGCTGAATCGTTCGAAAATCGTGCCAACGCTGGTGGAGCAGCCGCGAAATTTGAGAACGAACAGTCGGACGATGATTGATGGAGGT
>JAEYVF010000144.1 GCA_023432005.1 Actinomycetes bacterium | reverse complement strand
GCGGTGGAGCGCAGTACGCGAGCGGCCAGTCGGCCCTCCCCGCCGGCACGAGCGCGGCGCCGGAGCTCGGCTGGGCGGGCGCGGCGCTGACCCTGCACTCGGTGCAGGCGACGCGCGTGCCGATGCTCATCGAGCTCGGTGTGGCCAACCACCCCAGCATCCGCATCGATCCGCGGCATCAGGCCTACGACTGGGTGCTCGACCTCGAGCGCTTCCCCGAGCACCCGACCGGCGTCGTCGTGTCGGTCGAGCTCGTCGGCGGCGGCACGCCGCCCCCGTTCGAGCTGCCCGGGAGGAGCCTCGACGAGCTGCTGTGGAAGGTCGGTCGCGCCGCCTTCCCCGAGAGGCTCGCGCCGTGGCTGGAGGACGGGCAGGCGTACTGGCTCACCCGCTGGCCCAACTGGACCTCGCTGCAGCCCGAGACCGACCACATCCGCCAGACCGCCATGCTCGCCAACACCATGCTCACGCTCGAGCAGCTCGCCGGGCTGTCCGGCCGGGGCGTCGAGACGACGCGGACGCTCGTCAACGCCCTGAGCCTCATGGGCGTGCTCGGCGTCGCCGACGCCGCGACGGTCTCGCCGCAGCTCGCGGCAGGCGCGCTCGGCGAGGGCAGCCTCTTCCAGCGGCTGCGGCGGCGCTTCCGGATGGCGTGATGGCGGAGTACGTCATCCTCTTCGCCGGGCCCATGGGCGCGGGCAAGACCACGGCCATCGGCTCCCTGAGCGAGATCGAGGTCGTCTCGACCGAGGCCGTCAACTCCGACCGGGACAGCGTCGACAAGCCCACGACGACCGTCGGCCTCGACTACGGCGAGATCGACCTCGATCCCGACAAGGTGCGCCTCTACGGCGTTCCCGGCCAGGCTCGCTTCGACTTCATGTGGGAGATCCTGCAGGAGCGCGCGATGGGTCTCATCGTGCTCGTCAACGCCGACGCCCCCGAGCCCGAGCGCCACGTGCACGAGCACCTCACGGCGTTCGCGGGACTCGCCGAGCGCGGCGGCGTCGTGGTCGGCGTGACCCGCTACGACATCCAGCGCACCGACATCGGCGATCAGATCGTCGCGACGGCACGGGCCGTGCTGCCTGACCGCGTGACCCCCGTGTTCGCGGTCGACGCGCGCGACCAGGAGCAGATGCGCACGCTCCTGCTCTCGCTCATCGCCGACATCGAGACGCGCCAGGCGCTCGCGGGGGCACGATGACGACGCTCGCCCCGCACCGCGACCCCGCGATCGTCTCCGCCGCGAGCGCGGCGCTCGCCGGGCTCGCCGCGGCGTGCCGCATGGTCCGCGCGGCCTCGGTGCTCACCGACGACGGCTTCACGATCTCGCGCATCCCGCAGGCCGGCTCGGGCGAACGCCTCGCGAGCATGGCGAGCACCCTGCAGGCGCTCACGGATGCCGTGGTGCGCGAGCTGCGCATCGGCACGACCGATCACGTGCAGCTCGTCGCGAGCGAGGGCGCCGTCGTGGTGCGTCGCGTGGGCTCCCGGCCGTGCGCGATCGTCGCGGTGTTCGACGAACCGCCGGGAGCCGAGGAGCTCGCGGATCTGGAGGCGGCATCCGTGCGCCTCGCCGAGGCCTGGCCGCAGAGCTGAACGCCCCTCAAAGAGGGCACGCGGCGATGAGCCGCACTCCGCTATCCTCGATGCGGCGCGCCATGCGCGCCGACCGCCGCCGCCCGGCGCGGTCACCCGCGACCCGGAACCACCACATGGACGAGCGACAGACCCCCGCCGGCTGGTACCCCGACCCGCTCGGGCTCCCCCAGCTGCGCTGGTGGGACGGCCAGGGCTGGGCCGAGCACACCTCCGAGGCGCGCCGCCCGCTCCGCGAGCAGCAGGCCCGCACGGTGTTCGCCGAGCCGGAGCCGCCGCAGGCCGCCGAGACCGTGATCCCCCAGGCGGAGGCGGGTGAGCCCGTCGTGCCGCCGACGCCGAAGCCCGCCGCCCCCGCCGGCCCCGCGGCCCTCCCCGCGGGAAGCGCCGACGGCGCGGTCCAGGGCTGGAGCGGCGCCGCTCTCACGATCGTCTCGATGCGCCAGGCGGGCGTGCCCACCATCCTCGACGTCGACGTGGCCGGCCACCCGGGCCTCGTGATCGACCTGCGCCACAACGCCTTCTCGTGGGACCTCGGTCTCGACCGCTTCCCCGCCGAGCCCTCGGCCGTCGCCGTCTCGGCGCGCATCGCCGACGCCTCGACTCCCGCGCCGTTCGAGCTGCCGGGCGCCTCGCTCGACGGGCTCCTGTGGAAGATGGGCTTCGCCGCGTTCGCCGACGAGCTGGCCCCGTGGCTGCAGCCCGGTCAGGCCTACCGGCTCGCGCGCTGGCCGCAGCTCGGCGGCTTCGAACCCGAGACCGACCCGCTGCGTCAGGCCGCGATGCTCAGCAACGGCATCTTCACGATCGAGCAGCTCGCGAACTTCACGGGCCGCTCCGTCGAGCCCACACGCACGCTCATCAACGCCCTCAGCCTCATGGGCGTGCTCGAGGTCGTCGCGCGCTGACCGCGGCGATCAGTCGGGCTGCACGATCGGCAGGCCGGCCTCGTGCCACGCGATGATGCCGCCGTTCACGTTGACGGCGTCGAAGCCCTGCGCCTCGAGGTAGGCGGTCGCCTGCGCGCTGCGCGCCCCCGAGCGGCACAGGAGGTAGAGCGTGCCGTCGGTCGGCAGCTCGCCCATCCGCTCGACGAGCTCGCCGAGGGGCACGAGCCGCGAGCCCGCGACATGGGCCGCCTCGTACTCCTCGGGCTGACGCACATCGATGATGACGGCGCCGTCGATGGCGGCGAGCTCGGCGGGTTCGATGAGTTGCACGCGCTCACGATACCCGGCGCCCGCCCAGGCTGGCCGGGAAGCGCTCGCTAGGCTGGATGCATGCAGGCCGTGGTCGAGTGGTGGGAGAGTCTCGGCCCGTGGCAGGTGCCCCTTCGCGTGCTGCTCATCATCGTCGGCTGCATCCTCGTGCGGGTCGCGCTGCAGTTCGTCATCAACCGCGTCGTGCGCTCGATCGTCACGGGCGTCAAGAAGAAGCAGGGCGTCGACGACACGCAGGCGCTCGCCGCGACGCCCCTCGCCGCGGTGCGGGTCGTGCAGCGCACGCGCACCCTCGGCGGCGTGCTCTCGAGCGCGCTCACGACGATCGTCATCATCGTCGGGACGCTCCTCGTCATCACCGAGGTGTTCCCGGATGCCGCGGGCGCCTTCTCGCTCATCACCGCGGCGATCGGCGCGGGGCTCGGCTTCGGCGCGCAGAACATCGTCAAGGACGCGCTCAACGGCGTCTTCATGGTCATCGAGGATCAGCTCGGCGTCGGCGACGTCGTGGATCTCGGGCCCGCGACGGGCGTCGTCGAGTCGGTCGGCATCCGCATCACCGACATCCGCGACGTCAACGGCACCCTGTGGCACGTGCGCAACGGAGAGATCGTGCGCATCGGCAACCTCTCGCAGGGCTGGGCCCGCGCGATCATCGACCTCGCCGTGCCCTACGAGTCCGACATCGAGGAGGTCGAGGCCCTCATCCTCTCCACCGCGCTCGAGCTCGCCGCGGAGCCCAAGTGGAAGCGGCTCATCATGGAGAAGCCGGAGCTGTGGGGCATCGAGTCGATCTCGGCGGAGGCCGTCGTCGTGCGACTCGTCGTGAAGACGCGCACCTCGGCGAAGGACGACGTCGCGCGCGAGCTGCGCCTGCGCCTCAAGCGCGCGCTCGACGGCGCCGGCATCCGCCTTCCCGCCCTCAATTCGATCGTGCTCTCGGGCTTCGAGGGCGCGGGGTCGATCCGCGGCGCCCGCCCGCCGAAGACCGCGTCGCTCCCGGTGGTCGCACCCCCCAAGGCGGCGAAGGCGCCGCGCGCGCCCAAGCCCCCGAAGGGGCAGTCGTGAATCTGCAGATCCGGGTCGGCCAGGGTGGGGAGGTCGCAGGCGGCAGCTTCTGGGAGGCCGTCGGCGGTCGGGAGACGTTCGAGAAGCTCGTGCGCCGCTTCTACGAGGGCGTGCGCGACGACGAGCTGCTGTGGCCGATGTACCCGGAGGACGACCTCGAGGGCGCCATCCAGCGCCTCACGGGCTTCCTCGAGCAGTACTGGGGCGGCCCGGGCACCTACAGCGAGCAGCGCGGGCATCCGCGGCTGCGCATCCGGCACGCGCCTTTCGCCGTGACCCCCGCGGCGCGCGACGCGTGGCTGCGCCATATGCGCGTGGCCGTCGTCGAGCTCGAGCTCAGCCCGCTGCACGAGAGCATGCTCTGGGACTACCTCGAGCGCGCAGCGCACGCGATGGTGAACGCCGCCGGTGACGGCCGATAGTGTTGGACGACTGACCGACTTCTGAGGGGACCCGGGGGAAGAATGCCCGAGAAGGCAGACGCGATCATCATCGGTGCCGGACTCTCCGGACTCGTCGCCGCATCCGAGCTCATCGACGCGGGCAAGAAGGTCGTGATCCTCGACCAGGAGCCGGAGGCGAGCCTCGGCGGACAGGCCTTCTGGTCGTTCGGCGGGCTGTTCCTGGTCGACTCCCCCGAGCAGCGCCGCATGGGCGTCAAGGACTCGCACGAGCTCGCCCGGCAGGACTGGTTCGCGAGCGCCGAGTTCGACCGCGCCGAGGACGACTGGGCGCGCGAGTGGGCCGAGGCGTATCTCGCCTTCGCGGCCGGCGAGAAGCGCACGTGGCTGCACGAGAAGGGAGTGCGGTTCTTCCCCGTCGTCGGCTGGGCGGAGCGCGGCGGCTACACCGCCAACGGACACGGCAACTCGGTGCCCCGCTTCCACATCACGTGGGGCACCGGCCCCGGCATCCTCGAGCCGTTCATCCGCACCGTGCGCGAGGGCGTCGAGAAGGGGCTCGTCGAGCTGCGCTTCCGCCACCGCGTCGACCGTCTCGTGACGAAGGGCGGCGCCGTCGTCGGCGCGGCAGGCAAGGTGCTCGCACCGGATGCCGCCGAGCGTGGACAGGCGTCGAACCGCGACGAGATCGAGGACTTCGAGTTCTCGGCGCCGGCCGTCGTGGTCGCGGCGGGCGGCATCGGGGGCAACCACGAGCTCGTGCGGGAGAACTGGCCCGAGTGGCTCGGCACGGCTCCCGAGAGCATGCTCTCGGGCGTGCCCGCGCATGTCGACGGGCGCATGCTCGGCATCGCCGCGAAGGCGAAGGCGCGCCTCGTCAACCAGGACCGCATGTGGCACTACGTCGAGGGCATCGAGAACCACTCCCCCGTGTGGCCGCTGCACGGCATCCGGATCCTCCCCGGGCCCTCGAGCATGTGGTTCGACGCGACGGGCAAGCGCCTCCCCGTGCCGCTCTTCCCGGGCTTCGACACCCTCGGCACCCTCGAGTACCTGCGGCAGACCGGCTACGACCACTCGTGGTTCATCCTCGACCAGTCGATCATCGAGAAGGAGTTCGCCCTCTCGGGCTCCGAGCAGAACCCCGACCTCACCGGCAAGAGCGTGCGCGAGCTGCTGCGCCAGCGCCTCGGCAAGGGCGCCACCGAGCCCGTCGAGGCCTTCAAGGAGAAGGGTGCCGACTTCGTCGTCGCCGACTCCCTCGACGACCTGTTCGCCGGGATGCGCCGGCTCGCGCCCGACGTGGAGCTCGACGTCGTCGCGATCCGCCAGGAGCTCGAGGCCCGCGACCGCGAGCTCGACAACGCCTTCACGAAGGACGCCCAGGTCACCGCGCTGCGCGGCGCGCGCAACTACCGTGGCGACAAGCTCATCCGCGTGGCGAAGCCGCACAAGATCCTCGACGAGAGGCACCGCCCGCTCATCGCCGTGAAGCTCCACGTGCTCACGCGCAAGACACTCGGCGGCATCCAGACGAACCTCTCGTCGCAGGCCCTCGACGCGAAGGGCAAGCCCATCCCGGGTCTCTACGCGGTCGGTGAGGCATCGGGCTTCGGCGGCGGCGGCGTGCACGGCTACCGCTCGCTCGAGGGCACCTTCCTCGGCGGCTGCCTCTTCACGGGACGCCAGGCGGGCCGCGCGATCGCGGGCCTCGTCTAGCCGGGTCGGTCGCTCAGCGCGAGAGGGTCCAGGCGCGGCGCTTCACGAGCACGTGCCCGCGACGCGTCGTGAGGCGCGTCCAGGGGCCCGTCTCGTACGTGGAGACGGCGTCGTCGCCGAGGAAGCCGAGACTCACGGCCGCGAAGCCGGCGCCCGCGGGGATGTGCTCGGCCCCCGGGATCTCGCGACCCCACACCTCTCCGCGCACGCGCCGTACGAGCGACTCGCCGAGCCCGTCGGGCACGGCCTCCGCGACCTCCGCGATGCCCTCACGGGCGACGTTCTCGAGCGTCGACCCGTCCGGTCCGGGTACCGCGCGCCAGCCTCCGCGCGGCGGCGAGATCGCGGCCCAGGTGGCCGTGTGCACCTCCATCGGCAGGCCGACCGTCGCGGGCTCCTCCTCGGCGCGCTCGATCGCGGCGACGGCGAGCTGCTGCGCGCGTTCGACGCGCAGCAGCAGCGAGCGGATGGGCACGACCGCGTCGAAGGCCCCGCTGCTCGTGAGCGCGAAGGTGCGCAGACCCAGCACGGTGGGGGTCTCGTCGAGGAGACCGACCGGGTAGAGCACGGCCGCGTACACCGCGAGGACGCCGCTGCCGCCGATGAGGCGCACGGAGCCGTCCTCGACGCGCTGGGCGCGAGCGAGGAAGGTCTGCAGGTCATCGAGCGACGCGGGGTCGGCGAGGGTGAAGGAGCGGGCAGTCACAGCTCCCTCAGCCTATCCGGATGCCGCCGCCGCGACTTCTAGACTGGTGCCATGAGCGACCCCGGCGCGGGCGTGGACCCTCTGAGCGGCCTCCTCGCCACCCTCGACCTGACCGACACCGGGGCGCGCACCTCCGAGGACATCTTCACGGGCCCGAGTCAATGGATGCCCGGCGGTCGGGTGTTCGGCGGCCAGGTGTACGCGCAGTCGATCATGGCCGCCATCCGCACGGTCGATGCCGGCCGGCCGATCCACTCGACGCACGGGTACTTCCTGCGCCCGGGGGATGCGAACCTGCCGATCACCTTCTCGGTCGACCGCATCCACGACGGCCGCTCGTTCTCGACCCGGCGCACGCAGGCCTACCAGAACGGCGTGCCGATCCTCTCGATGATCGCGTCGTTCCAGGACGACGACCCGGGGCTCGAGCACCAGGTGGAGATGCCGGAGGGCATCACGCCGCCCGAGGAGCTGCCCGCGGCCGCCGAGGTGCTCGGCCCCGTCGACCACCCCGTCGCGCAGTTCTGGGCGACGAGCCGTGCGTTCGACATCCGGCACGTCGGGCGGCCCATCTACTTCGGGCCCGACCCCGACCCGACGCCGCGCCAGGCCGTGTGGATGCGCACCGTCGGACCGATGCCCGACGACGACAACCTGCACCGTGCCGCCCTCGCCTACGCGAGCGACTACTCGATCCTCGAGCCCGTGCTGCGCGGGCACGGCCTCGAGTGGACCCACCGCGGGCTCAAGATGGCGAGCCTCGACCACGCGATGTGGTGGCACCGGCCGGTCCGCGTCGACGAGTGGCTGCTCTACGTGCAGGAGTCGCCCGTCGCGATCGGCGGCCGTGGCCTGTCGACGGGCCGCATCTTCACGCGCGACGGGGTGCTCGTCGCATCCGTGGCGCAGGAGGGCATGGTGCGCGTGCCCGAGCTGCGCGACTGACGCGCGCCCGTCAGCGCGCGGGCGCGATGCGCTGCCCCGCGATCACCGCGACGCCCGCGACGACCGGGTGCATGAGTGCGAGCGCGAGGACGCCGCCGGGCGTCGTGCCGGAGATGAACCCCGTCGCCAGCAGCACCGCGTCGGGCACGAACGACAGCACGACGAGCGCCGGGACGAGCACCCGCAGCAGGCGCGCGGAGCGGGCGACGAGGCGCACGACGAGCGCCCAGCCGCCGAGCGCGAGCAGGGTGCCCGCGACCGCGAACGTCAGGTAGGCCTGGGGCTGCAGCGGGGGGAAGGCGTCGCCGGCACCCGCGGCGCGCGCGGCGAGGGCGATGAGGCTCGTCAGGATCGCGGATGCGGCGACGGCGACGAGCGCGGTGAGGGCGACGCTGAAGGCGCGCGGCGTCGTTCGTGCGGTGGTGGTGGTCACGGGGTCTCCTTCGGCTGGCGGTACGCCGACGGTACGGCCGCGGCGTGGCACACCGGAACCGCCCGACGGAGTAACCGCGGTGCTCCGCTCGGAGTAGCTACCCGCGCTTGCCGAAGCGCACGGGCTCCTCGACGTAGTCGGCCAGCAGCGCGCGCGTCTCCTCCGGGATGCGCGTGGGCCGGCCGCTCGCGGCGTCGACGAGCACGAGCGTCGTCGACGCGACGGTGTGCAGGACGCGCGGCTCGACGCCCTCCGGGGAGTACACCTCGTAGCAGACCACGAAGCTCGCGCCCCCGATGTGGCCGATCCACATCTCGATGTCGATCGGCCGCCGCTGGAACGGGATGGGCGCGAGGTACTCGATCTCCTGCCGCGCGATGAGCGTGATCGACGTCGCGTGCGGGCCCGAGTCGATGACGGCCGTCGGGCGCGCCTCGGCGGGGTTCGCCCCCGCATCCGGTCGCCAGAACGCCTCGATGCGCGCCTCCTCGAGGAGGCGCAGCATCTCGGCGTTGTTGACGTGCGCGTAGGCGTCGAAGTCGCTCCAGCGCAGCGCGACGGGCACGTGGATGCGGGTCATCGGTTCCTTTCGACCGGGCGCGAGACGCGCCCGGCGATTGATCGCGCGGAGGCCAGAAATGGCCTCCGCCTCGAGCGAATCAATCGCGGGTGAGCTTGCGGTACACCGAGCGGTGCGGCTTCGCGGCCTCGGGCCCGAGACGCTCGATCTTGTTCTGCTCGTAGGCCTCGAAGTTGCCCTCGAACCAGTACCACTGCGAGGGGTTCTCCTCGGTGCCCTCGTAGGCCAGGATGTGCGTCGCGATGCGGTCGAGGAACCACCGGTCGTGGGTGATGACGACGGCGCAGCCGGGGAACTCGAGCAGCGCGTTCTCGAGCGACTGCA